>JAZDKG010000057.1:0-6656 GCA_043803205.1 Planctomycetota bacterium | reverse complement strand
GCCGATGACTTTGAAGAAGGCGTTCCAGGGGCTCGAGGCCCAGACGCTCGAGCGGGAGTTGTCGGAGTGTTCTGTTTCCCATTCCGCGTAGCCGCCGCCCGGGTAGAGGTTCAAGGGGCCGGCGTCGATCTGGTAGTGGAGCTGCTCCTTCGGGTCCTCGGGGTCCTTGGAGAGGACGAGCCAGTATTTTCCAGGGGGGAGGGGCTCGTGTCTGTCGAAGGTGAAGGTCATGTATTTGCGCGACCAGGGGAAGGGGTCGAGGGTTGCGAGGGCGCCGTCGTAGGCGAGGGAGCCGCTGGGGACGGGGCCGCGGGGGGAATCGGCGCTCGTTTCGACGCGCATGGTGATCTTGCCTTTGATCTTGGCGCCGTAGGAGCTCCCGAGCCAGAAGTCGACCATCCAGACTTCGCTTTTTTCGGCGAGGGTGAAGGCCTGAGCGGCGCGCGCAAGCTGGGGGTCGGCGGGGCGGGCGGGGTCATCGGGCCAGTAGTCGTTCTGATGGTCGCCGAGGAAGCGGGAGGTGTTGCGCTGCGACGGGATGATGTCGGCGCCGGGGGCGTTGCCGGCGAGGGTTTTGAGGACGCCTGCTTCCTGGGCTTGAGGGAGCTTTGCGACGCGGACGAGCTCGACGTCGTCGACATAGACGGGGAAGGCGATGTCCTTGTCATCGTCGCCGGCGAGGGGCACGAAGGAGAGTGCGACCTGGACGGCGTTCGTTCCGTCGGGGGCGGAGAGGGCGAGGGTGATGGGGGTCCATCGGCCGGCTGAAAGTGTGTCGGGGGAGAGGACCGCGGACTCGACGGCGAGCTCGCGGCTAGCGCCCTTGGTCGCGGAGAGGGCCTTGACGGCGACGTCAAAGCGGCACTTCGCCGGATCCCAAGGGGTCTTGGCGAGCTGGACATAGGCGGTGAGCCTGTGAGGGCCGGGGGCGGCGGGGACGTTCTGGTAGACGGAGACGTCCTTTCCGGCGGCGAGGCGCAGGGCGAGTCCGGCGGAGCGGTAGGGGACGCCGACCTGTGCGACCAATCCGCGGGTGTAGAGGCCGCAGTCCCAGTCGATGCCCGGGAGGGTCCAGCGGTTGACATAGAGGTAGGGGCCGGTGGGGGCGCCGACGAAGGGGGAGCGGGCGATGTTCTGGAGCTGGTCGTCGAAGGAGGCGTTGGCGAGGAGGTTGGTCTCGAGGTCCATGACGGGGGGCTCGCTTAGCATGCGCGGCTTGGGTTGGGGGGCGTCGGGGTCGGGGCGGAAGCGGACGGAGAGGTCGATGCGGCCGGTCTCGTCGCTCAGGCAGTAGAGGGTCTGCCGATCGGCGCTGTAGAACCAGCCCGCCGAGCGGCGGGCGCGGGCTTCCTTGAGGGTAGCGCACTCGGGGAGATCGGCGCCGTTGACGGAGACGGAGAGGGGTTTGAGGAGCGAGCCGCCCTTGAAGCGCAGGGGCGCGTCGCCGGGCTCGACGATGATGGTGGCGACGCCGGAGGCGGGATCGAAGGCGCCGCTCCAGATTACTCGGGGCTCCCAGGCGGAGGCCCAGAGGGGAGAGCTTTGGGTGAAGAGGAGGTTCTGGAGCTGGCCGCGAGCGTCGATGATCGTCATGCGCTCGATGTTGAAGGGGGTGAGGGCGGGGGCGAGGGCGAGGCGGTTCCAATCATCGAGGACGGTGTCCGCCGGCTCGCCCAGAAGATAGCGCAGGGTGATGCAGTTGGCGGCGACGGTGCGGTGGACGCTGTTGTAGAAGGGGGGGACGGCCTTCGGGGCGTAACCCGACCAGAGGTTCCCTTCCATGTAGTGGGGGATATATTTTTTCATGCGGTCGAGGTTCCAGCGGGTCTGACGGGGCTGGGTGAGGGCCATCCAGCGGAGTCCGACGCCGGGGTTCGTGACGCCGGCGTTGTTGAAGCGCCAGGGGACCTGGTTGGTGGCGCCTTCGGGATAGGGAGGGGTCCATTCCATGGCGACGCCGCCTTCGGGGAGGAGGCCGGAGCGGTAGGGGGGGTAGGGCTCGCCGAGGTGGCCGGCGAAGTAGCGGTCGGGCCAGAGGAGGACGGGTTGGAGGTATTGCTGGAGGGCCTCGTGGACGACGGCGCCGAGGGCGAGGCGCGAGCGGAGGTAGCAGAGGAAGTCGTAGGTTTTGGCGTCGCCGATTGCGTAGGCGCAGCGGGCGAGGGCTTCGAGGCCGGAGTAGTTGTCCCAGGTGATGTCGACGGAGGAGTTGGGGCGGGAGTCTTTGTTGTCGCAGGCGGCGGTGGCCCAGTCGTGGTTGCGCCAGTAGGAGTCGCAGGCCTGGAGGAGTTTATGCCAGCGCTTGCGGACGAAGGCCCAGTCGCCGGTCCAGAGGCCGGCTTCGCGGAAGCCGTAGGCGACGTGGCCGCTGATGGAGGTGAAGTCGTAAGGGGCTTCGCCGTTGGCGCGGTCGGGGAGGTTTTCGTAGCGGTAGAGGGCGAGATAGGTCATGGGCTTGCGGAAGGTGGGGTCGACCTCGACGCGCCAGACGCCTGATTCGAAAGTTTCGTCGGACCAGACAGAATCCATCGAGCGCGCCATCCGCTTGACGGCGGCGATGAGGCCCGGACGGACGCGCTCATCGGCGACGAGGATGGAAGGCATGTGGATGGAGTGATTGAGGGGGCTCGATTTCCAGGGGGTGGGGATGGGCGTACCGGGGACGTGGTCGGGCGGGATGCCGATGACGGGATAGGAGCCGGTGAGGGCGCGCTCGCGGGCGGCGTCGAAATCCATGGGCTCGCCCTTGCCGGGTGGGGGCGTCTCCCGGCGTTCCTCGTGCCCGCCCATCATCGACCAGTCGAGGCCCGACCAGCGCTGCATGAGGTTGGCGACGCCTCGGGTCAACTCGTCGAGGTTATCCTCTTGGCCCGGGGTGGAGAGGCCGGCGAAGCTGTCCTCGAGGGGGATGGGGAGCTCGAAGGATGAGGTGTCGCTATCGACGGTGGCGGCGAAGGGGCCGGCGTAGGATATGAAGCCGGGATCGGTGCGAGGGGAGAGCATCTTGCCGGGGTAGTCGGCGTCGAGGAGGCAGGCGACGATCGGAGGGACGGGTGCGATCTTCATTGGGGGCGTGCCCCAGTCGTCCTTTGCGATCTCGTATTCGTAGTTCTCGGTGAAGACGACCATGTCGCGGTCGTGGTCGACGGAGTAGAGCTCCTTGTGACCGACGGGGTAGGCGAGTGCGGCGCGGGACCAGAAGCGGCAGGCGGCGAGGACGTCGTCGGGGAGGCCGCCGGCGAGCCACTTGGCGGTGTCGTCTCCGGAGAAGAGGCGCAGGCCGAAGGGGGGGCCGACTTCGAAGGAGGGCCCCGTGGTCGCGATGGCGACCTCGCCGGAGGCGCTTGCGATCCTTCCGGGGTTAGCGTGGAGGACGAGGAGGACGGGGAGGTCTTCGTTGTGACCGAGCGCGTCGCCATGCCAGAGGAGGATCCAGTTTTCGGTCAAGCGACCGTCGCGGGCGGGGTCGTATAGGACGCCGTCGGATGCGGAGACGGTTTTTACGCCCGCCGGTCCCACGTATGCGGCGTTGGCGATGGGCGCATCGAAGCGGAGGACGGCGCCGGCGCCCTTGGGGTAAACGCGGACGAGGGCGGAGGCGAGGCTGTAAGTCATTTTGTAGTCGGGGAGCTCGATCCACTTGGTGACCCAGTTGGCCTTCTTGATGTAGGAGGGGGCGTCGCCGGCCTTGGAGGGCTTGATGGACTGGGCCTCGAGGGTAGCGCGGCCGCGGACGATCTCTGGGGCGCTGCCGGTGAAGCCGCCGTCGCCGTGGTCGTCGAAGACGCGGACGGCGAAGGTGTTTTTGCGGCCCCAGAGGATGACGTCGGGGGGGATCTCGTAGGTGCGCTCGGCGATGTAGGCGCTGGGATTGGCTTTCATGGTGGTCTCGCCGATCTTGGTCCCGTTGACGAAGGTTGTGTCTTCGTCGTCGACGCCGAAGCAATGGAAGAAGATTTTTTCGCCTTTCCACTCGGCGGGGATGACGGCTTGGAGGCGGTACCAGGCGACGCCGTCGTATTTGAGGCCCTGGTTTTCCCACGCGCCGGTTTTTCCGCCGCCCGAGGAGGGTTTCTGGGCGCCCCAGCCGGAGCCTTTTTCCTTTTCGAAGGCGCCGGCGGCCTCGTAGAGGGCGTCGTCGAGTGGCCCGACAATCATGGCGCGCCAGGGGGAGTCGTCGAAGGCGGGTTTTTCCCAGCCGTTCGCCAGGCCGGTGTCGTCGGGGTCGGTGGAGAAGTTCCAGGTGCGGGCGAGGACGATGGTGCTTCGGCCGGCGCCGACGCCGGCGATGCGGATCTGCCAGAGGCGGGAGTTGCCGAGGAGGGGCTCGGTCATGTAGGGGGGCCCGCCGGCCCACTGTTCGCCGGTGCGGGTGCGGATGACGCCGGCGAGGCCGTCGAGGGTGACGTTGTAAGAGAGGAGGCCATCGATATTGGTGCGGTTGTGAGCGAGGATGCTGGTTTCCCACCAGCCGAAGCGACCCCAGCTTGTGCGGCTCAAGCCCTCCTCATCGGTGAGGGCGATGGGAGAGAGGAAGAGGAGGGAAAGAAGGAGGGATGCGAGGGCGAGGGTTCGGCTCATGGCAATCTCCATTCAGCGGGGGGGCGATTTGTCGGCAGGGCTAACAAAATATCGTGACGTGACGATGGATCAAGAGGGAGGAATTACCAACTTCTCCGTTTCACATGTAATGCCGCACTGTGGGGGATCATATCGCAGATTCGAGGGAGGCGCTACCGAAAGCCGTGCCGTAAGGGAGCGAGGGCGCGGCGGGTGCGGGGCGTTTTGTTTTGACTTTTGGCGGTGCGGAGCATACATAGTCGTCTGGGGCAGTTGGCGGGGAGGGTGCTGACGGGAAAAGCGGAATGGATCTCAAGGACCTAGCGCGGGCGAATCGCAATCAGATATTGAGGCTGGTGCTCAAGAGGGGGGGGATCTCGCGAAGCCAGATCTCGCAGGTCACGGGGCTCACGCGTGCGAGCGTGACGACGATCACGGAGAAGCTGATCGGCCGGGAGATCCTGCACGTCCGCGAGATCGTGAGGAACGGGAAGCGGGGGAGGCCCACGGAGGTCTTAGCGCTGCGAAGCGACCGCAGCATGGTGGTGGTGGCGGAATACACGGAGGAGGCGGCGAAGGCGCACTTGGTGGACCCGGCGGGACGGATCCGAAAGACGGTTTCGCGAGCGCTCTCGGCGGGGAGCACGACGGAGGAGTACCTGTCGAAGCAGCTTGAGATGGTTCCGACGTTGGGCGACGGGATCTGGGACCGGGTGCAGGCGATCACGGTGGTCGCACCCGGGATCGTGGACACGGCGCGGGGGGAGTTTTTCGCGATCACGCAGTTAGGGCCGAACACGACGCAGATGGTGGAGCCGTTCCGGCGGTTCGGGAAGACGGTGGTGCTCCAGAACGATTCGCGGCTGCGGGCGTTAGCGGAGAACTGGTACGGGACGGCGCAGGACATAGACGACTTCCTGTATTTCAACGTGGGAAGAGGCGTGGGAGGGGCGATCGTGCTGGGCGGGGTGCTGGTCGAGGGGCCGTCGCACGGGGCGGGGGAGTTCGGGCACGTGGTGGTTGATCCGGACGGTCCGCCGTGCGCGTGCGGGGCGCGGGGGTGCCTCGAGGCGATCGCATCGGCGCCCGCGGTGCTGAGGTCCTTAGCGGGGCGGGGATGCCGGAACTTGGCGGACGCATGGGCGCTCAAGGAGAAGGGGGACCGGCAGGCGGCGGCTGCGTTCGAGGGGGCGGCGCGGGTACTCGCACGCAGCGTCGTCAACGCGGCGATCGCGATCGGGCCGACGACGGTGGTCGTGGGAGGCCCCGCGGTGGACGACACGGTGGGGGGGATCGTCGAGATGGTGCGGGGGGAGCTAGCGGGGCTTCGCTCCTTTATCGGGGGGCTCGATGTTCGCAGGTCCGCGATCCCTGAGGAGAGGTCGCACGTCTTAGGGGCGCTAGCGTACGCGCTGCAGGAGCTGGATATTGAGGCCTGAGGCTTGAGGCGTGAGGCGTGAGGGGTGCGGAGAGAAGAATCCGGGGGGCTTGATCCCGCAGGCGCGGGACCCGGTCCCCCCGTCTAAGGGCGGCGGGAACGCGGCGCGTTCCCGCCACAAGGGTAACCGTGGGGCGCGGGGAGGTCGGGGGCGGCATTGGGGGAAACAAAGACTCCCGACACTTTTGGCCCCCCCAAGACAAAGCGGATTGGCTCAACGAGTAGTATGAAGAAGACACGCGCCTGCTGTGCGGCCTCAGGAGGTCCATGCACGCCCGCCGCCGACTCCTCGTCCCCCCCGCCTCACTCCTGGCGCCCTTTTTTTCAGATGCCCCAATCGGCGGGGACTGTGGAGTTGTGTTCGCCGAGGAGGGGGGCGGGGCGGGGGAGGGCGGAGGGGGAGTTGGTGAACTTGACGGCGGGGCCCTGGTGGCGGACCTTGCCATAGGAGGGGTGTTCGGTTTCGGCGATCATTTGGCGGGCGACGATCTGGGGGTGTGCGAGGGTGCGGGCGATGGAGTTGATGGGGCCGCTGGGGACACCGGCGGCGGCGAGCGTCGCGAGACATTCCTTCGTAGTCATTGTGCGAGTGGCGGCTTCGATGTCCTCGTGGAGCTTGCGGTGATTGATGGTGCGGTCGGCGTTTGTGAGGAATAGG
>JAZDKG010000056.1:0-41612 GCA_043803205.1 Planctomycetota bacterium | reverse complement strand
TCGTTGGGGGCTGCGATGAGGCAATGCGACATGAGGTCGAACGCGGTCTTGTAATTGCCCGCCTTAAACGCATCCCCCGCCTTTGCCGCAAGGACGTCCACGTTCATCGGGGATCTCCGTGGGAAACCGCTGGAAGCGCCTTCTGCCTTGAAGTCCCCCGAATTTATGGCTGGCCCCCGACGAGTCAACGAAAAAAGGGCTTCTTGTGGCGGCGCCGTCCAACCGGTATACTCACGTGTTACTCCGCACAGTTCGAAACTGGATCGCCTTATGAAGATACATGTCTATCCCGACCCGGTCCTCCGGGAGCGCGCGCGGGCCGTTGCCCAGCGCGACATCGGCCCCGCGCTCGAGGATCTCGCCCGCGAGATGATCGAAACCATGCGTTCCGCCCGCGGCGTCGGCCTCGCCGCCAATCAGGTCGGCAAGACCGTCCGGATCGCGGTCGTCGGCTCCACCGAAGAGGGGGGCTCTCCACGGGTTCTCCTCAACCCGACCGTCAAGGCGCGCAAGGGCTTGATCTTCGAGGAGGAGGGCTGCCTCAGCATCCCGGGCATCAACGCCAAGATTCGGCGGTACGAGAACGTCCTCGTCGAGGCCATGAACCTCCAAGGCAAGAAGTTCCAGATCGAAGCCTCCGGGGTACTCGCCCGTGCCCTCCAGCATGAAATCGATCACCTGGCCGGCGTCCTTTTGATCGACCGCCTCTCGCCCGCCGCCCGGCTCACCTGCAAGACCGTTTTGGCCGACCTTGAGGCGCGCGCCAAATCCTGACGTCTTCGTCCCGACCATCTTTTCCTCCCCGGGTTGATGCATCCGCTCGGAGGGATACGCGATTGAAGGTTCTCTTCTGCGGCACAGGCTCGTTCGGACTGCCCAGCCTGCGTGCGCTGCTCGCCGGACCCCACCGCCTCCTCGCGGTCCTCACCCAGCCCGACCGCCGCTCCGGCCGCGCCCGTCGAAAGCCTCTACCCATCCCCCGCGAGGCCGCTTTCGCCGGACTCCCCATCCTCAGCCCCGATCGATGCAACGACCCCGCCGTCCTCGAGGAGATCTCCGCCCTCGCCCCCGATGTCGCGGTCGTCGTGGCCTATGGACAGCTTATCGGGCGTCCGCTTCTCGCCGTTCCCCCGCACGGCTGGATCAACCTCCACGCCTCGCTCCTCCCCGAATACCGCGGCGCGGCACCCATCGCCCGGGCGCTCCTAGAAGGCCGTCGTCGCACCGGCGTCACCATCTTCCGTCTCGACCCCGGTCTCGACGCCGGCGATGTCCTCGCAAGTCAGCCTGTCGACATTCGCGACGACGAGACCGCCGAGGACCTCGAGCCGCGCCTCGCCGCCATCGGTGCCCCTCTCATCCTTCGCGTCCTCGACGACCTCGCCTCGGGACACGCCAGACCCGTCTCCCAAGACCACGATAAAGCCACCTTCGCGCCCGTTCTCTCGAAGGAGGAGGGACGCATCGACTGGAATGAGCCCGCGCGCCGGATCGCCAACATGGTCCGGGCTTTTGCCCCATGGCCAGGCGCGCAGACCGCTTGGCGCGACGCCGGGGACGTCCCGCACCCCTTCCTCATCCGCAAGGCGCACGTCCGGAAGGCCTTCGGCAAGTCTCCCGGCACGGTTCTCTCCGCCAGCCCCGACGGCCTTGTCGTCGCCTGTGGCGAAGACGCCATCGTGATCACGGAACTGCAGCCTGCCGGCTCCCGCCGCATGTCCGCCGCCGCCTTCCTCAACGGCCACGATGTCTGCGCCGGCCACGTCCTCTCCGGGGGTCGTAGACCTTGAGCTTGTCGAAAGGCTGAACGTGAACGCGCATGATCGCAAGCCCCGCCTTTCCCCCGCGCGCCGCTTCGCCCTCGATTCCCTCCTTGCCCCTCGCCGCGCCTCCATCCACCTCGAGGACCTCCTGCGCGCCGGCCTCCCCTCCGCATCCCTCGGCGACGACGACCGCCGTCTCGCGTTTGAGCTGGCGGTGGGGGCTGTCAAGCGCCGCGCGACCCTCAAACACCTCGTGTGCGCCACCTCAGGTGTCCCCCGCTCGCGCATCCAGAAGAAGGTTCTGGTCAATCTGGAGCTCGCCTTCTACCAGCTTCTCTTCCTGGACCGGGTTCCTCCCTACGCCGCGGTGAGCGAATCCGTCGAGCTCGCCAAGCGCTGGGGTGCCCGCCCCGCACGCTTCACAAACGCCGTCCTGCGCTCCTTTGCCGATTCGTTCACCCGCGAAGCTGATAGGGGTCCCCTTGAGACCGACCCACGCACCCTGCCCGTTTCCCGCACAACGTGCGTCCGGTTTCGCGATCCTGTCTTTGCCGATCCCGGCGTGGCCCTTGTTGAACATCTCTCTCAGGTCTATTCCCTTCCCCCTTGGCTTCTCTCCCGCTGGGTCGAGCGTTTCTCCGAGCGGGTCGCGCGCGATCTGGCGCTCTGCGCCAACGATCCCCCGCCGCTTTTCGTCCGGATCGACCCGCGAACGGCGGAGCCCTCGTCAGTGAGGGCATTCCTCTCGGAGGGCGGCGCTGCCTTTGAGGAGACCCAGCGGCCCGACACCCTCCTCCTTGAGCGCGGCTTCGATCTTTCCGCCTTGGTCTCGCGCTCGGGTCTCTTCGTCCAGGATCTGTCCTCTATGGAGGTCGTCGACGCGCTCGATGTCGAACCGTCTCACCGTGTCCTCGATCTCTGCGCCGCCCCGGGCGCCAAGTCCGCCCAGATCGCGTCCGCCCTCGGCCCCGAGGGCTTTCTCCTCGCCGTGGACGTGGACGAAAGGAAGCTCCCCCTCATCCGAGAAAACCTCGCCAAGACGCGCTTGAAAGCCTGGGAGACCCTCGCGGCCGACGGCCGGCGTCTTCCCTCTCTCGTCGAGGCGAAGTTCGATCGCGTTCTCCTCGACGCCCCCTGCACGAACACCGGCGTGCTGCGCCGCCGCGCGGAAGCCCGCTGGCGCGCCGGCGACAAGGCCCTCCGCTCCCTCGTCTCCCTGCAGAGGGAGCTCCTCGCCGCCGCTTGGCGGATGGTCGCCCCCCTCGGCCGCCTCGTCTATTCGACCTGCAGCCTCGAGCGCGAAGAGAACGAGGACGCCAGCCGCGACTTCCTTCGCGCCGCGCCCGAGGCGAAGCTTCTCCACGAGCGCGTGTGCCTTCCCGCTTGGCGCGGGCCCGACGGCGGATACTACGCGGTGATAGAGCGTTCAGGATAGCGAGCCGCCATGAAGGTCTTCGTCGAAACCTTTGGCTGCCAGATGAACAAGCTCGATAGCGATCTTGTCCTCTCCGCCCTCGAGCGCGCCGGCTTCGAGGGCGTCTCTTCCGACGCCGACGCCGACCTCGTAATCCTCAATACCTGCTCGGTCCGAGCTCACGCCGAGGATAAGGTCTACTCCCGCCTCGGTGCTCTCGCCCGCCGAAAAAGCGCCCGGCCCGGCTTTATCCTCGCCGTCATGGGCTGCATGGCCCAGGGCCAGGGCGCCCGCCTCCTTGAGCGCGTTCCCTCCCTCGACCTTGTCGTCGGCACTGCGGCCTTCGCCCGCTTCCCCGAGTTCGTCGAAGCCGTCCGCGCCGGCGCCGGCCCCGTCGTCGCCCTCGACGGCGATCCCGCCGTCTTGGAGGAGCGCCGCCTCGCACGCGCCCTCCCCGGCAAGCGCCGCGCCTTCGTCTCCATCATGCGCGGGTGCGAGAATTTCTGCTCCTATTGCGTCGTTCCCTATGTCCGCGGTCCCGAGGTGAGCCGGCCGCCCGACGAGATTCTCGCCCAAGTCCGCTCCCTTGTTGCGAGCGGCGTCGTCGAGGTCACGCTCCTCGGACAGAACGTCAACTCCTATGGCGCAAGGTCGCCGCACATGTGGAGCCTTCCGGCGCTCCTGCGTTTTCTGAATGACGTTGAGGGTTTGAAGCGCATTCGCTTCATCACCAACCACCCCCGCGACATGACGGGCGAGATTCTCGAGTGCATGCGCGATCTCCCCTGCGTCATGGAGTCGCTCCACATGCCAGTGCAGTCGGGTTCGAACCGTATCCTTGCCGCCATGAACCGCGGCTACACCCGCGAGCATTACCTCTCCATCATCGACCTCGCCCGCGAAATCGTCCCCGCCGTCGAGATCACCGGCGACTTCATAGTCGGCTTCCCCGGAGAGACCGACGCGGACTTCGGCGACACGCTCGACCTCCTCGAGAGGTGCCAGTACCGTAACGCCTACATCTTCAAATACTCGCCGCGTCCTCGCACCGCCGCCGGAAAGCTCCCCGACGATGTCCCCGACACCGTCAAGCGCGCCCGCCACGCCGAGCTTCTCGCTGGACAGAACGACGTGAGCCTGGGCCTCCACGCGCGGTTGGTCGGATCCGTCCAGGAGGTCCTCATCGACGGCCCCAGCAGGACGAACCCGCAGCGCCTCACGGGACGCTCCCGAGGCGACCACATCGTTCTCGTCGACGGCGCCCAGGACCTCGTCGGAAAGATCGTCCCCGTCCGCATCGAATCCGTTACCGCCCTCGCCCTCTACGGGCGCCTGGAAGTCTCCTCCCCCCAGGATCAAAGAACTCAAGTATGACTCCCATCATCACCTTCACCTCCGACTTCGGACACTCCGATCCTTACGTCGCCGCGGTCAAGGGCGTCATGAAAAGCGTCGCCCCTACCGCCGAGATCATCGACATCACCCATGAGGTGCCCCCCGGCGACGTCCTGGCCGGGGGCTTGGCGCTAGCCTCCGCGGCCTTCTTCTTTCCGGTCGGCACCGTCCACCTGGCCGTGGTCGATCCGGGGGTCGGAACCGACCGTTGCATCGCTGCCGCCGACCTGGATGGGCGTTTCTTTGTCGCCCCCGACAACGGCCTTCTCTGCCGCGCGGCCTCGCGCGCCTCCGAGAGGCGCTTCGTCTACGTCGAGAATCCCCGGTACTGGCGTCCCGATCCGTGTCCCACATTCCACGGACGCGACATTATGGGCCCCGTCGCAGCCCACCTTGCCGCCGGCGCCGCCCTTGACCTCCTCGGGCCTCCCGCCACCGCGCTCGTCCCCGATGCATGGGAGCCCCCGGCGTGCCTCCCGGGCGGCCTCCTACAGGGAAAGGTCGTCTCAATCGACCGCTTCGCAAACTGCATCACCAATATCTCCAGCGGCGACCTCGTCCGGGTGAAGACCGTCGTCACCGCCGGCCAGTCTGTGCCCTTCGTCCATACGTTCGCCGATGTTCCCGTCGGTGCCCCGCTCGCGTACTTTGGAAGCTCCGGCTATCTCGAAGTCGCCGTCAATCGCGCCGACGCCTCCCGCACGCTAGGCCTGCGCATCGGAGATCCCGTCTCGGTGTCCTAGAGGGCCCCTTCTCTCGTCTATGGCCGCCACCGGATCATCGCGACCGCTTTGCTCAGGTAATGCCCATACGCCGCGAGAATGTCGCCGTTCGGAAGCCCCACCGAGCACGTGTGCCCGCACGCGAGTCCCCCGATCCCCGAGCCGCCCCCGTCAGTCCACTGTGCGTCATCGAGGGCGTATTTGCCCGCGATATCCCACGTCTCTCCGTTGTCGTGGCTCACGATCGCCTCGCAGCCGCGACGGTAGCTGGCGTAGTGCAGGTCGTTGTCAACGTCCTGTCGCAGGATGTAACCCATCACGATATCGCCGTTCGGCAGACGCAGGAGATGCGGATGCATCCTCCCGGCCTTGAAGAGCACCTTCGGGACCGACCACGTCTTCCCCTCGTCCTTCGAGATCGAAATCCCGATCCCTTCGTAGTTGTCGTTGTCCGTCGGGATGAACTTTGCGGGCATGTCCATCCGCAGCGCCGCGACGACCCACCCGTTCGCGGCCCGGACCAGGGATCCCTCGCTGACCCCCCGCTCGTACGTCTTGCCTTCGTGGGTGTCCTCCCAAAGCCACTCCTTGGGCTGGGCTTCGTTTTTCCACGACCTGCCCCCGTCCTCCGACCAGCGGACGAAATCCAGCGCCGCCTTGCTGGCGGCAGGCTGCGTGCCGCGAGGCCCGTAATTGAACCCAGCCTCCGCGATGCGGATCACGTTCCCTTCCGCGTCCCGGTCCAGAAGCGGGTTGCCCTCCTTTTGAAAAGGTCCGCCGTTCGAAACCGGCGGCACGTCCATCCGCTCTTCCCAGGGCCAGCTCCTCCCGTAGTCGCTTGAGAAATACCGTTTTGACGTGGCGAACGTGACTCTCCCTTTCCCCAGCGCCGCCAACATCATCGGCCGACCGTGCCCGGTCCGCACAAGATGCCAGTCGCTCCACATGTTGCCCCCGTCCTTGCTGAACGCGAGCACGATCCGCTGATGCCCCTCGTTCCACACCCCCGCCAGGATCACCTCTCCGTTGTCCATCAGCGCCAAGCCGAACGGCATGACCGTCGCGCCGTACGGCGCATTGAGGAACTGGAACTTGGCCGGCTGATAGACCCATCCTCCGCTGCCGTCCCCCTTCCGGACCGCGTGCTCCTTCCACCCGGGCGCGTCCTCGTCGCGAACCATCCGGACCCGCGCAGGGGTGAGGCTCCGGTCGTACACCGCCAAGGTCCCGAAGTCCGGCACCTCGATGTAGACGTCCCTCTCGATCATCGGGAGAACCGCCGTCGCCTCCGTCTGGCCCACCGCTATCAGCATCGCCCGCAGGATATCGAACCCGCCCGTCGACCCGCCAAGGTTGTCCTCGAAAACAAACTTCACCTCGTTGTCGCCGGGCTTGAGAATCGTCTGGTCAATTTTCATCCATCCTTCCCGCCCCATTCGATCCGGCCCCGCCCCTTCGCCCAGGCACCCGGCGGGCGGCGCATACGGCCCCTGCCCGTTCACGTGGATCGACGCCTCCTTGGTCGCGTCGATGTCGTCCACTAAGATCCACAGCACCGCCAAGTTCGTCTTCTGCGCGTCGTAATCCGCCGGAAGCTGGATCGTAAACGTCCCTCCTGTCCCCACCGGAACGCCATACACTGAGAGCGGCATCGCTTCCTTCGGGAGATACCCCCCGCACTCGAAATACGTCTTGGGCGCCGCCTCCGCCGCAGCGCAAAGTGCCGCCCCGAAAACGACCGGCAGGACCGCTCGGAATGAACCGCGATTCATGACTGTTCCGTCCTTTCTTTTTCGTTCAAGGATTCTTCGGTCACCTCAGGGGCGCTGAGCGACCGGGGCGTCGTCTCCACCGGCTCGATCGCCGCCACCTCCGCCCCCGAGTCGATACCCAGTTCCCGCAGCCGCCGCGCCGACGGAAACACCCTCGCCTCCAGCGACGCGATGCTCCGGTTGAAAGCCTGGTTCGTCTTCTCCAGCGCCTTGCTCATGTCCTCGACGTGTCCCGCGAACGTCGCCATCCTCTCGTAGAGCTCCTTCCCCAGCTTGCTGATCGCCTGCGCATGCTCCGTGAGCTTCTCCTGCCTCCACCCGTACGCCACCGCGAGAAGCAGCGCGATGAGCGTCGTAGGCGTCGCAAGGACCACCCGACTGCGCATCCCCTCCTCGATCAGCCGGGGGCTGCGGTCGGCCGCCGCCGCCAGGAACGAATCCGCCGGAATAAACATGACCACGAACTCGGGTGCCCGCTCGAACTGCGACCAGTACGATTTCTCCGACAGCCGCCCCATGTGCGTGCGGATCTGCTGCGCGTGCTTGGCGAGCAGGGCCTCCCGCGTCTCCTCGTCCTGCGCCTCCAACGCGTCCAGATACGCCTCCAGCGCCACCTTCGCGTCCACTACGATCTCCCGCCCTGCCGGCAGTTTCACGATCATGTCCGGACGACGCAGCCGCTCCCCATCCGACTCCACGCTGACCTGCTCCGCGTAGTCGCAGTGCTCCGACATCCCCGCCAGTTCCACCACGTTGTGCAGCGTCATCTCCCCCCACCGTCCGCGCACCTGGGGCTTTCGCAGCGCCGTCACCAGGTTTCCCGTCTCTTTCTGGAGTTGCTGCTGCGCTCCCGCCAGCGCCTTGATCTGCTCGTCCAGCCGCCCGTACGCGTTCTGGCGTTTCTCCTCGAGCGCGCGGATCCCCTCTTCGTACCTCTTGAGCGATTCGCTCAGGGGCTTGACGAGCCCCGACACCGCCTCCTCGCGCTTGCCCAGGTCTCCCCGCGCGTCCGCGAGCACCGCGTCCAGGGTCTTCTTCGCCAGCTCCAGAAATGCCTGGTTGTTGCTCTTGAGCGCGTCGTCCGAGAGCGCCTTGAACGCATCGCTCAGTTTCCTCTTCGCCTCTTCGAGGAGCTTCTTTTCCTCCTCGTACCGCGCCATGGCCTCCCGGAGCTGCGTTTCGGCCCGCACCCTTCCCTCGCGCTCCGTGGTCAGCTCCTCCTGCTGCTGGCGGACCGCATTCTCCACCTTCGTGTATTGTGCCCGCAGTTCCTCTTGGACGGCCTTGGCCGCGTTCGCCTGGGATTGAACCTCGGCGGCCTCCCGGGCGACCCTGCCGCGCAGCGCCGCCCGCCCCCACAGCGCCCCCACGATCGCCCCGATGAAAAGCCCAAGAAGGAGAAGCGCTGTCTCCATGTGAACCTCTCTATCCCCCCTCACTCCACCTTGGCGCCCAGTTCTGATAGGATTCTCCGAAGCACCGACACCGCCGTCCGGAACCGGTCAGGCCCCGTGAACCCCCCGAACTGCTCCGCCTGCGACAGGTGTGGCTCCAGGCACAGGTATCCCTTGAACCCATTTGCCAGCGCCTCCCCCAGGATTTCCCGCACCTTCCCGTCCCCCTCGCCGGCCGGCACCGTTTTCTCCGCCGACGCGTCGTAGTCCTTGATGTGGAAGTACTCGACGTGGGGTGCCAGCTCCTTCCAGCACGATAGTGTATCCTCCCCCGCTTCCACGAAGTTCGCGAAGTCGAACGCGAGCCTCAGGTTCTTATGCCCGACCGCCGCGAGGATCTCCGCGCATCGGCGCCCCGTCTCCCCGTAGATCCTCTTCTCGTTCTCATGCAGGAGCACCACGCCAGCCTCCGCCGCGAGCTTCGTCTTCTCCCGCATCCGCCTAATCACCTCCGCCGCATCGGCGTCCCGGAACGTCTCTCCCGAGGGGTAATACGAGAAAATTCGGATGTAGGGTGCGCCAAGGAACTTCGCCGCCTCGATCGCCCGACGGAACTTCGCCAAGTGCTCCTCCCACGGGGCGTCGAGCGCGACCTTCCCGATCGGTGATCCGATCGAGCTCACGACGAACCCCCGCGTCGTGATCTCCTCCCGGATCCGCCGCAGCTTTTCATCCGAGAGCGCCAGGACATTGAGCTTCTCCAGGCTTCGCAGCTCCAGCGCCCGGATCCCATTCGCCTCAAGGGCGTCCAGCTCCTCGCCCAAGTCCTCCGAGATCTCGTCCGCGAACGCGCTCAGTTTCACCATGTTATTGCACCTTTCAGAATCCATCCGCCCCGTGCGCGGGTCCTCAGGGCTCCGCGTCTTCCCCGAAGGGTCGGCGCACCCGCTCGAGCGCCGCGTGCCGCACAAGGAACCGCACCTCTCCGAACGTATCAAAACATACCTCCACGCGCAACTGCCTTCCCACCCCGAAGAGCCGCGTCACCTTCCCGGTTCCGTATTCCGGGTGCCTCACGAGGTCCCCGATGCAGTAGGGCGACTCCCCAACCGTGTCCGTTCCCCCGACGTACCCCAGGTCGTCGCGGCGCCGGTCCGTCAGGTCCAGCGTCTCGGTGCACCTCGGCGGGATCTCTTCAAGAAACTGCGACTCTGGCTGGAGCCTCGTTTTCCCCTCGATCGTCCGCCGCATAACGCGGCTGAGCACGAGCCTCTTTCGCGCCCGCGTCATCCCCACGTAGCACAGTCTCCTCTCCTCCTCAACCTCCTCGAGGGTCTGGAGCGAGCTTTCGTGCGGCAGAAGCCCCTGCTCCATCGCCGTCATGAAGACGCAGTCGAATTCCAGTCCCTTGGCGCTGTGGAGCGTCATGAGCGACACCGTCCCCGCCTTCGGATCGTACTCGTCTGTGTCCGACACCAGCGCGACCTGCTCCAGGAACTCCGCCGCTGTCGCTCCCGGCCGTTGCGCCTCGAACTCCGCCGCCGCCGAGAGAAGCTCCTCCACGTTCTCGAGCCTCTCAAGGTCCTCCCGAGTCCCCGAT
Source organism: Planctomycetota bacterium (assembly GCA_043803205.1). Classification (GTDB taxonomy): domain Bacteria; phylum Planctomycetota; class DG-23; order JAZDKG01; family JAZDKG01; genus JAZDKG01. The sequence goes on along the minus strand of JAZDKG010000056.1, from coordinate 31,552 downwards.
CGCTCGAGCATCTTGCGGTATCCGCTCGCCTCGATCGCCGCCTTGATTGCCGCCGTCGCGCCCTTTTCCGCCGCGTTCCTGACCTCACCCAGGATTCGGAGGAACTCCCCCAGTTTCCTCCTCGCCCCCGCCGGCAGCGCCTGTCCTTGCGCGGCCTCCTTCTGCGCTGCCGCGAGAAGCGTCACCCCCGCCGCGCGCGCGCTCCGTGCCAGCTTCTCGATCGTCGCCTTCCCGATCCCTCTTGCCGGGACGTTGTGGATCCGCCGGAAGCCCAAGTTGTCGGCGCCGTTGAGCGCGAGCCGCAGGTACGCGAGGATGTCCTTCACCTCCCGCCTCTCGTAAAACTCCGTCCCCGCGACGATCCGGTAGGGGACCTCCCCGTCCCGCAGGCCCCTTTCGTACACCCGGCTTAACGCGTTCGTCCGGTAGAAGACCGCGATCTCCCTGGGCGGCGTCCCCGACGCGATGAGCTCGCGCGCCCGTCGTGCAACCTCCTCCGCTTCCGTCTGTTCATCCGCCGCCAGCACGCATTGGACCTTCATTCCCTCCTCGTTCTCCGTCCACAGTCCCCGGTCCTTGCGCAGCCGGTTCCGGGTGATTACCCCGTCCGCCGCCGCCAGGATATTCTTGGTGCTGCGCCAGTTCTGTTCGAGCTTCACCTCCGTTGCGTCGGGGTAGTCCTTCTCGAAATCAAGGATGTTCGAGATTTTCGCTCCCCGCCATCCGTAGATCGACTGGTCCGGGTCCCCGGTCACGCACAAGTTTTGTCCCTGCGGGGCAAGCATTCGAATGAGCAAGTACTGCGCGTGGTTCGTGTCCTGGTATTCGTCCACCAAGATGTGCCGGTAACGGTCCTGGAGCGCGCGCAACGTTTCGGGGGAATCCCGGCACATCCGCACCGCCCGCACGAGGAGGTCGTCGAAATCAAGCGCGTTCGCCTCCTGCAGCCTCTCCTCGTACCGCCGGTAGATCGGCGCGATCTGTCTGCGCACGAAGTCTCTCGCTCCCTCCTCGTACTCCTCGGTCGACTGGAAGGCGCTCTTCGCCCGCCCGATCACTTCCTCCATCTTCCCCGGCGACCAGTTCGACCGGCTCATCCCGGCCTCTTCGAGGACCTCCTTGAGGAGTCGGAGCCGGTCGTCCCGGTCGTAGATGACGAATCCCCGGTCGATCCCGACCGCGCCCCCGTAGATCCGCAGGATCCGGGCGCAGAAGGAGTGGAAGGTGGACAACGTCACGCCCGCCTCCCCCACGAGCGCATGCACCCGCTCCGTCATCTCTCCCGCCGCCTTGTTCGTGAACGTGATCCCTAGGACCGCCCTCCCCTCCACGCCCGCCGCCAGGAGATACGCGATCCTTCTCGTTACCACGCGCGTCTTTCCGCTCCCCGCCCCCGCGATGACGAGGAGGGCCCCCCCCGCGTGCGTGATCGCCCGCCTCTGCGCTTCCGTGCATCCCTCGAGGATATCCATGGCCCCTTCTCTCTCCGATGCTCCCAAATCAAGGACGCGAGGCGTTCGAGGCTACCTCCCCTCCCCCGCAATGTCAAATGAAGCGTGCGAATCCCCTTGCGATCCGGTATGATGGGCTCGATGGGTGTCGTGCGGAGGACGACCGTTTGGGCATCGTGAGCGTCGGGACCGACGTCGTGGAAATCGACCGCCTCGCGCGCGTCTGCCGCGAGCACGGCGCCCGGTTCCTCAACCGCGTCTTCACCCCCGCCGAGCGGCGCTACTGCGAGCGTCGAAAGGCCTCAGTCGAGCACTACGCGGGCCGCTTCGCCGCCAAGGAAGCCATTCTCAAGGCTCTGGACTCGGGCGCGGATCTCGGCGCGAGCTGGCAGGAGATCGAGATCCACAGCAGCCCCTCGGGCCGCCCCGAAGTCAGGCTCGTCGGCAACTCCCTCGCCCGCGCGCGCGAGATGCATATCGACCGCTGGCTCCTCAGCCTCTCTCACTCCCATCGCACAGCTGTCGCGATCGCCGTCGCCGTGAGCGAGAATGGATCAGCTTCCGTCCAGACGGATCCGCAGCCCGTCGTAGGCTAGCTGCACCCCCGCCGGCAGCCTGCGGTTGGTCTCCTCGTGCTCGAGGTCGTGGGTGATGTGCGTGAGATACGCCCGCCTCGGCCCGAGTTCCGCTACCATCGCCAGCGCGCCCTCGATGTTGAAGTGGGTCGGGTGCGGGCGGTCCCTGAGACCGTCGATCACGAGACACTCCAAGCTCTTGAGCTCCTGCCTTTCCCGCTCCTCGATTCTCGACGCGTCGCACACGTAGGCGAAATCGTCGATCCGGTAAGCTGTGACCTCCCACGGCCCGTGCCAGACCCGCAGCGGCTTCACGTCCTTCCCGAAAAGCTCGAACGGCCCCGTCACCTCGTGCACCGTGACCGCCGGCTTCGAGCTTCCCGAGTCCTCCTCGACGAAGACGTACCGATACTGCCGCACGATCTCCCGCGCCGTCGTCGGCGACGCGTAGACCGGGATCGCCGCCCCTTGGATCGCGTTGAACCGCCTCACGTCGTCGAGGCCGTGCAGGTGGTCCGCGTGGGAGTGCGTGTACAGGATCGCGTCCAGCCGCCGCACATCATGCGCTAGCATCTGGAAGCGGAAGTCCAGGCTCGTGTCGATGAGGACGCTCCGCCCCCCGTAGCGGAGCAGCGCGCTGCATCGCGTCCGCCGATTTCTCGGGTTTTCGCTTCGGCATACGGGGCAGTCGCACGCGATCATCGGCACCCCGTGCGACGTCCCGCTCCCCAGGATCACTACCTCCATGCTTCTCCCTTCAGAGTTAAGTCTTCAGGGCGAACCCCCCGGCCCAAGGACCTCTTCCACCGCGTTCACTGGCCACCCGATCTCGATCACCGCAACCTCCCCCGTGTACGCCCTCGCCCCGGGACGGTCGAATCCCTTCTTTCGCAGTCCCATCGTCGCCGTGACCGTCGCCCGCACCACACACCCCATCGGCTCCCCCGTGTCAGCGTCCATCCCCGACGGGATGTCGACCGCCGCCACGGGGCACCCCGTCGCGTTTATGAGCTCGATCGCTTTCCGCGCCGGCCCTCGCACTTCCCCCGTCGCCCCCGTCCCGAGCACTGCGTCCACCACGAGCGTCCTCCCCTCGATCCCGCTGAGCTCCCGCTCGATCTGCTCCGCGTCTCTTCCCGTCGCGATCGCGAGCTTCATCCTGTCCACGATCTCAAGGTTCACCCCCGCATCCCCCTTCACGTCCTCCCGGCGCGAGACGAGCACGATCCGCACCGCGACTCCCGCGTACGCAAGGTGCCGCGCGATCACGAGCCCGTCACCTCCGTTGTTCCCCTTCCCGCAGACGACGATCGCCTTCCGGCAACACTCGAAGCGTTCCCGGAAGAACCTCGTTGCCCCCGCCCCCGCGTTCTCCATGAGCGCGATCCCCGGCACGCCGTACTTCGCGATCGCCAGCTCGTCGATCCGCCGGATCTCGCTCCGCGTCGCGCTCCTCGTCCTCTCGGCCCCCATCACGCGTTCACCTTGTCGTTGGGCGCGTACGTCGCCTTGATGAACATTCCCTCGCATGGCTCCTTCGTGTCGTTGATGATGTCGTGCTTCTCTCCGGGCTCGAGCCTCACCACGTCCCCCGGACGGATTCGCAGCATCTGCCCCTCTACGATCATCTTGGGCGCGCCCTTGGCGAAATAGAACGTCTCCTCCACCTCCTTGTGGTAGTGTTTCCCCAGTGATTGCCCCGGCAGAAACCGCCACGCCCCCCAGTCGATCCTCGGCCCCCGCAGGAAATACTTCACCCCCGAGTCCCCGTCCCGATACGACAGCTCCCGTTCGTTCACCCGTTCCATCCTCAGCTCTCCTTCAGCTCACTGCGTCGAGCACTTGCATCACCTTCGCCGCGTCGAAGGGGACCGGATTGGCCGCAAGCGACCCGGAGGGGAGGCTTTCCTCCACGATCCGTCCCCAGTCCTCCCGCTTGACTCCGAGCCCTTTGAGGTCCGCCGCAAGCCCCACCTTTTCGAGAAGCTTCCTGGCGAGTTCCGCCGGGTCCTCTCCGAGCGCCCGCGCGAGTTCGCGGTACGGGTCCCGCGCCGCCCGGTTGATCTCGAGCACATGCGGCAGAAGCGCTGCGCACACCACCCCATGCGGAAGCCCGTAGAGCGCCCCCAGCGGGTGCGCGATGCCGTGCACCGCGCCGAGCCTCGCGTTCGCCAGCGCGATCCCCGCGAGCAAGCTTCCCCAGCTCATCGCTTCCCGCGCCTCCAAGTCCGATCCATCCTCCACCACCCTCGCGAGGTTCCCCGCGATCAGCTTCGCCGCCTCCCGCGACAGCGCCCGCGTCATCGGCGACCCCTTGATCGAGAGGAAACTCTCTACCGCCTGCGTGAACGCGTCCATCCCCGCGCTCGCCGTCACCTCCCTCGGCCCCGACGCGGCGAGCTCCGGGTCCACGATCGCCACCCTCGGAAGGAGTCCCTCCACCCGCAGGCTTTTCTTCATCCTTGTTTCCTTGTCGCCGAGGACCGCGTTCGGCGTCACCTCCGCACCCGACCCGCTCGTCGTGGGGCATGCAATGACCGGCAGCCCCGTTCTCTCCGTGGTCTTTCCCGCGTGAAACACGCGCGTCGGCTCCTCCTCTCCCGCCAGCGCCCCCGTCGCCTTTCCCAGGTCCATCACGCTTCCCCCGCCTGCCGCCAAGATTACCTCCGCCCGGATACGCTTGGCCGCCTCCCGCGCGCGGTCCACGTCCACGACGTCGGGCTCCCCCGATATCTCACGAAACACGCTCGTCTCCACCCCCGCCTCGTTGAGCCCCACGAGGATCGAATCAAGCTTTCCCCCGGCGGCGAGGCTCCTTCTCCCCGTGACAAGGAGCGCCCGACTCCCGAGCCGGGCCGCTTCCCGCCCGAGTTCCCGGATCGCTCCTCGCCCCGCCAGGATCCGCTCCGATGTTCGGAAGAGAAACACTGTTGCCGCTCTCCTCTCTCGACCTCCCGGATTATACCCCGCTTTTTCCGCCGCACGAAACGTCCTCCTTGAGCCGCCTCCCTCGCTCGGTTAACATCCTAATGTCTTCCTCGTATAGGAAACGCGGCGTTGCATCACACTACCTTCCTCTCGGACCTCCATGCGCTTTCTTGCCGGGCCTTTCCGGCGCTCGTTTTCCTCGTCGCCCTGTCGGCCTTCCCGTCTTTCGGCGAAGAGCGCCTGGCCTGGTCCCCCGACGGGCGGTCGCTGGCAGTCCTGCGCGGCTCGTCGCTTTCCGTCTCTCCCGTTGATTCCGACCTTCCCGCGTCCGAGGTCGCCCCGGACAATGCCTCCCCCGGTCCCGTGAGTTGGTCAAGCGACTCCCGTCGTCTCTTCTTCGCCCGGAGGATCGGCGCCCGCGTCGAGATCGTCGCCTCCGGTCTCTCCGACCGCTCCGCCGTCGTCCTCGCCCCGCATCGAGGGTCGAACTGGTCTCCCATCCTCGCGGGCGAGGATGAACTGCTCTTCCTCTCCGATCGCGACGCGTTTTGCGACGTCTACGTCCTCTCCCTCTCGGATCGCTCCGTTCGCAGGCTCACCCGCGACGAGAATCTCGAGGCCCTGCTCTGCGCCGCGCCGAAGGTGCGTCGTTGCGCCTATCTCTCCACGAGCCCTTTCGGCGAAGACACCGTGCTCCTCGCCCATCTCGACAATCCTTTCCCCGCCGCTCTTCCGGGCCCATGGAAGCATGTCGCGGAACTCGCCCTCTCGCCCGAAGGGCAGTACCTCGCCGTCGCCGCCTCCGACGCGCTCTACCTCTGCGAACTCGAGCCTCGCGGCTTCCCCCTCCCTTTCCGTACCGCTCCCCCTTCCCCGCGGATTACTTCCCTCCCTGCGGGTCGCTGCGTGACCTTCTCAGCCGATGGCCGGTACCTTGCCTCCCTCGAGGAGGGTTCCGTTATCGTCCGCTCCCTTCATCCTCTCTCGGAAGTCAGCCGCCCCCTTGACGATCAGGGACGCGGTCAGGTTGGTGAAGGGCCGCTCCTCCGTTACGCTCTTGTCTTTTCCCCCGTCCGTCGGGAACTCGCGTACCTGGGTCATGCTCCTAGGGTTTCTGATAGCGTGGTCGCCCTCCTCGACGCGAGCGGACGTCGCCGCTGGCTCGCCCGCTCTCCCGACGAGCTCGAGGTCGCCGCCCGCGTCGCCTTGGTTGAAGGCGCCTTTGACGAGATCCGGGATCTCCTGCCGCGCCTGACTTCCCTTCCGTCTTCCACCCCCTTTCCGCCGGGCCCTTCGCGCATCGAGCTCCTCGTCGCGCTGGGACGCTACGACGACGCGATCCAATACTCCCTCTCGTCCTCCCCCCCGGATCACGCCTCCGCCGGCCTCATCGCCCTTCTTCACTCCCGTTCACCCTCCCGCGCCCTGCCGTGGCTGTCGGCCGCCCCCGATCCCGACTCCCAGGCCTTCGCCGAGGCCCTCCACAAGGCCCCCTCCGCCCTCCTTCCCCGACTCATCCAAGCCGAGAGGGCCCTCCGTGAAGGACGTCCCTCCGACGCCCTCCCGTCCGTCCGCTTCGCCGTCGCGCACGCCCCCGACCTCCTCTGGACCGCCCGCCTCGCCGTTGCGGAGGCCGATCTTGCTCTCGTAGGTGCCGCCCCTCGTGGCGGAGCCTTTATTGACCTAACGGAAGTTCTGCGCGCTTCTCCCGACTCGGCCTTGCGCGATCGCGTCCTTCTTGCCCTCGGCCGCCTCACCGCGACCTTTGATCGCGGCACCGACTCCGCTGCACAGCGTCTTGCCGACGCCCTGCGTGCCACCTCCGACCCGATCCTGCGCGTATCCCGCTTCCGTGACGCCGTCTTCGCCCTCGCCCCGATCGCTTCCCTCTCCCACTTCCAGACCCTCATCACGGCGTTCAACGCTCCTTCGCATCCGTCCTCCGAGCCTGCATGGGGAGAGGCACTGCCCTCCGAAGCGTTGGCGAAGGAGGCCGTCGAGATCCTCGACTCCGTCGGCCGCCCGGAGCTCGCGAATGATCTCCTCCGCCTGTTTGCCAAGAGCTTCGATCTCCGCGCTTCCGACCTTCTCGGTCTCCTGCGCAGCCTCGATCTCCTCGCACCTTCCTTTCACTTCCGCGAGGGAGTCGCCAACCTCCCGCCTTGGGCCCGCGGCCGCATCGAGATCCTCGCCTCGCTCCCCGCCGATGAAGCTGTTGCTGCGCCGACCGCTCGCCTCTTCTCTATCCTCCTTGATCGTCCTGATCTCCCCGCGACTCTTCCTGCCGAGAGCGCTCCATCATCGCAGGCGCCCGCCGAACCCGGGAGTACTCTTGAGGCCCTTTGCGACCTGCTCGAGGGAGACCGCTTGCTGGACGCAGGGGATGTTTCAGGCGCTCTCCGCCATTTTAGAAGCGGGGCCCTCCTCTGCGGTCAATCGGACTTCGCCCGCGCCGGCGCATTCGCTCAAGGCACCCTCGTCGCTGATTCCTCCCGCGGTGATGTCAGTCGCGCCTGGCTCACTTGGGAGCGCAACTGCTCCGCCGGTCCCTGGGGCGCCCTCTCCTGCCGCCTTGGCGCCCTTTCCCTTGTCCCCTCCGCCTCGTCGCGCGAGGACTGCCTCCCCTTCGCACGCGCGGCTCTCCTCCGTGCCCGCTCAACCGACAAGCTCTTCGATCCCGTCTTCGGCCCCTTCTTCGAGGAACTCTTCGCCTATCGTCGCTTGAGCGCGGAAACCGTCTTTCTCGCTCCTCCGGGCCCCGCGATCCTCGACCCTGATCCGCACGCGCGCTACCTGGAAGTCCAAGCCCTCCGGACCTTCCTCCGCGACCGCCACGCCGCATTCTTCTTTCCCGAAGTCCTCCGCCTTCTCGTCACCCGCCTTCGCGCGGACCTTCATCCTTGGACCGCTGTTCGAGAGGCGCGCGAGCTCCTCGACGCCCTTCGCCTGGACTCCCCGCGCTCCGCCAACGAGCCCGTCATTCTGCTGGCCCTCGGGCGCATCTTTCTCGAGGATCTTGCCGATGAGCCGGGCGCCTACGAGGCGCTCGACCGCCTCACCGTCGACTTCCCCGACTCCCCCGAGTTCCCCGACGCCTCGTTGCTGGCCGCCCGGATCGAGAAACGCCGGGCTGACGAGATCGCCCTGCGCGAAGGCTCGGGAGCGACCGGTTCCCAGCCTTCCGGCGCGGCCCCACCCGAAACGACACAGCCCTTCAGGGCGAGCCCTCAGGGCGAACCCTCCGTCGGCCGCAGCACCGCGGTCGCCCTTGTTCGAAAGGCCCTCTCCCGCCTTGCCGCCCTTGGTCCCTCATGCCCGGATGTCCCGGCCGTTTCCCTTCGCGTCCTGGAGGCGGACTGCACCCTCCTCCTCGGCCAGTTGGAGAACGATCCCGTCCTCGTGCGCCTAGCCCGTAAGAGCTATGTCCGCGTCTTTTCCGATTTCCCCCACTCCCCGGAGGTCGTCGACGGTTCCCTCCTCGCCCGCGTTTATAATTCCCTCACCGACGAGGAGCTCTCCCGCGTTGTCCGCCTCCAACCTTCTTTCCTGTCGGCTGCGCTGAATGCGCTCGACCCTTGGCAGAAAGCCCGCGCCGAAAGGCTCTTCCCCGAGCTCCTCCCCGCCAAGCCCTGAATCTTTTCTCTATTGCTTTACCGCTTATTGTCCGCCGCTTCGCCCATCGCCAGCTCCAGCGCCTTGTCCACGTGAAGCTGCGTCGAGTTGAAGAGCGGGAGCTCCGTGTCCGTCCCCGAGATGAGCATCGGAAGCTCCGTGCACCCGAGCACGATCCCCTCCGCCCCCCGTTCTTTGAGTCCCTCCATCACCTCCCGGAACCGCTCCCTCGACTCCTCCCGTACCGTCCCGAGGCACAGCTCCTCGAAGATGATCCGGTGAACGTCGCGCCGTTCCTCGGCGTCAGGGACGAGCGCCGTCACGCCAAACTTCTTCGCCAGGCGCTCCCTGTAGAAGGGCTTTCCCATCGTATACCCCGTCCCCAGAAGTCCCACGGCTCGCAGTCCTCTTGCCCGGATCGCCTCTCCCGTCGGGTCTACGATGTGAAGGAGCGGGATCTTCATCTCGGGCTCAAAGATGTCCGCGACCATGTGCACGCTGTTGCAGGCGATGACGAGGAGTTCGGCCCCCGCCTTCTCGAGCGCGCGGATCCCGACGAGGAGTTGCCTCGCCACGTCCCGGAGGTCGTCCGCCTCCTCCGACTCAACGATCGGCGCAAAGTCAAAGCTGTACATCACGCACCGCGCGGAGTGCAGCCCCCCCAGCCTTTTCTTTACACTCTCGTTGAGGAGCCGGTAGTAATCAGCCGATGACTCCCAGCTTAAGCCGCCAAGGATCCCGATCAGTTTCATCCAGCGATCCATCCTTTGTTCATTACCGCGCCCCGAGCATCCTCGTCACGGGATATTTCTCACGCAGCCTGACGTACTCCCGCCCCGGTCGCCTTCTGACCTCTCGCCATTCTTCCTTCCTCGAGAGCTTCCGCGTGGCTTCCACAAGTCCCTTGCAGAGGCCGCTCCCGACAGCTGCGACGATCGCCGCCCCGAGCGCCGCCTCCGCGATCCCCGTCCTAACCTTAACAGGCCTCCTGAAGAACCCCGCTAAGATTTCCTGCACGACCTGCGCCCCCGATAGCCCTCCCGTCGCACGGAGGAACGCGTCCTTGCCGTTCCCCATCTTCATGGAATATCCGTAGAGCTCCGCCACGATCCCCTCTAGCACCGCTCGCGTCAGCTCCTTGAGCCCGTGATGGGTCGCAAGGTTCTCGAAACGCCCCCGAAGCTCCGGACGGGCTCTCGTCCCCGCCAGCAAAGGCGTGAATACGACCCCGCCGCTCCCCGCCTCCGTCTCCCCCGCAAGGCCAAGAAGCTCTCCGAATGAGAACTTCTCGACTACGCTCCTCCACCATGAGAATGCCGCTCCCCCCGATAGGCTTGCCCCCAGGATCGAATACCCTCCCCCTGGAAACGCGAACGTGATGAGCCCTTCCTCCGCCCGGTACCTCTCGATCTTGCGCGCGATCTGGCTTCCCGTTCCGATGTTGACGAGCGCCCCATCCCCCTCCTCCACCACCCCCGCTCCGATCATCGACATCGGTTGGTCCCCTCCCCCCGTGCACACGGGCGTCCCCTCCCACAGTCCCGTGGCCCGCGCCGATTCGCGTGTCACCCGCCCCGCGATCTCCCATGTCCCCGCGACTCTGGGCGCAATCCCCGGCGACAACTCCAGCGCCTCGAAAAGTTCCTCGTTCCATCTTCGCTTCGCCGTGTCGAAAAGCCCGGTGCTGGAGGCGTTCGACTCGTCCGTGGTGAACTCCCGCTCTCCCGTCAAGCCTCTCCTCATGACGTCCGTTGTCGTGAGGAAGTGTCTCACCTTCCTTCGATCTGCTTTCCCGAGACTTGCGATCGTCGCCCCAAGGTACCCCGTCGCGAACCCGCATCCGCTGCGTCGGATTGCTCTCCCTGCCTTCCTTCTCACTTCAGCGATTGCCCCCGGCGTCGCCCGCTGGTCTTCCCACGTGACGATTGATGTGAGCGCCTTCCCCCCGGCTCCGAAAAGCGTCCCCCCGTGCATCTGCCCGCTCAGCCCCACGCAGAGCGCGTCCGCCTTTCCCCGTCGCCGTGCCTTGTCTATGGCTTCCCTCGCCGTCTCGCGCGCCCGTCGCACCATCTCACGGGCATCCTGCTCCGCGAAGCGTGCCGTCCGCCTGGCGTACTCGATCTCCCTCTGCGCGAACCCCAAGGTCCTTCCGTCCAGCGCGCTCACCACCAGCGCCTTGACGCTGCTCGTCCCCGCGTCGATCCCGACCAGCGCCTCCAACTATATTCCCCCTCCCCGAACGCGCTTCTTTGCCTGGCCCCCGAAGTGTCTTCGCACCCTCTCCCGATTCGGTCTCTCAATCACTCCGCACTCCGTGATGATCGCCGTCACAAGCCGTCGCGGCGTCACGTCGAATGCCGGGTTGTACGCCTCCACCCCCTTCGGTGCGATCCGTCTCCCCAGCACCGTCGTCACCTCCTCTGCGCTTCGTTCCTCGATCGGGATTGCGCGCCCGTCCCGAATCGTGAGGTCGAACGTGCTCGCAGGCGCCGCCACGTAGAAAGGGATCCCGTGCGCCCGCGCGAGCTGCGCGACGCTGTACGTCCCGATCTTGTTCGCCACGTCCCCGTTCGCCGCAATCCGGTCCGCCCCCACCAAGACCTTGTTCACCCTTCGGGCCTTCATCACCGCCCCCGCCATGTTGTCACAGATGAGCGTTGCCCGGATGCCCGCTTCCTTGAGCTCCCACGTCGTGAGGCGCGCCCCCTGCAGGAGTGGCCGCGTCTCGTCCACGTAGACCTCGAACTTCTTCCCCTCCTCCTTCGCACGAAAGAGGACCCCCAGCGCCGTCCCGTAGTCCGCCGTCGCAAGCCCCCCGGCGTTGCAGTGCGTGAGTATCGAGTCCCCGTTCCGGATGAGCCGGGCGCCGTTCCGCCCGATCCGCCGCGTTGTCACCTTGTCCTCGTCCCGGATTAGCATCGCCTCCTCGAAGAGCGCCCTGCGCATCCGGGCTGTCCCGTTTTCCGCTTCCCGCTTTGCGGTCGCCTCCATCCGCGCCAGGCCCCAGAAGAGATTCACCGCCGTCGGACGGCTCCGTCCGATCTCCTCTCTCGCCTTCCCCAGTTCCCGCAGGAACTCCTTGGGCTTCCTCGTTCGGATCCCCTTCGCCCCCAAGAGCATGCCGAATGCCGCCGCGATCCCGAGCGCCGGCGCCCCCCGCACCGCCAGGGTCCGGATCGCGCGCACCATGTCCGCGACCGTCCGGCAGTTGATCCGCACGAAACGCCCCGGGAGCTCCCGCTGGTCCACCATCCGGGCGTGCCCCCGCATCCCCCCGACCCATTCGATCGTCTCTACCGGCACGGTTCCCTCCCCTACGCCTTGGCACGCTTTCGCAGGAACTCCCTCGCCTTCCTGGTCACTTCCCGCGCCTGTCTTTTCTTGAACGCCGCAAGCTTCCCCCGCATCCGCGCATCGCCCACCCCGACGATCTGTGCGGCAAGCACTCCAGCGTTGTACGCGCCCGCTCCCCCGACCGCCATCGTCGCAACGGGCACCCCCCGGGGCATCTGCGCCGTTGAAAGGAGCGAATCCACACCTAGGAGCCCGCTCGCCATCGGCACCCCGATCACCGGGAGCGTCGTGTGCGCCGCGACCACCCCCGCTAGGTGCGCCGCCCCTCCCGCCCCCGCGATGATCGCCGAGTACCCTTTTCGCGCCGCGTTCTTCGCGAACTCCGCTACCGCCTCGGGCGTCCGGTGCGCGCTCATGACGTACACCTCGCAGGCGATCCTGAACGCTCCCAGCGCCTTCTCCGCCTCCGCCATCGCCTCCGCGTCCGACGTGCTCCCCATCACAATCGCGATCTTGGCTTTCTTCCGTGCCATTTTGATTCCTTCCCTTCTCTTCGGCGGCTCGCGAGTCCGCCTTTACACCTCGATCATCGCCCGTATCACACCGTCCTCGTGTCCTTGCACGAGCCGGAACGCCTTGTCGATCTCCTCCAGGGGGAACCGGTGCGTCACCAGACTCGCGACGTCCGCCTTCCCCCGCTGCACGAGGTCTATCGCTCTGTCGTACGTCCCCCGGAACCGTCGGAGGTTCTTGATAGTAATCGCATACCGCCTCGCCTTGTGCGCCGGGATCGCAACCTCGTCCTCCTCCGGGATCCCCACGAAGAGCGTCGTCCCGTTTCGGCGCGTCACCGAAACGGCCTGCCCGTACGTATCGGGCGCCCCCGCCGCCTCCACCGCGAGGTCCACTCCCCTCCCTCCCGTCGCTGCCAGGATCGCCTCGACCGGGTCTTTTTCCTGCGGGTCGAATGTCGCCGTTGCGCCGAGCGCCAGCGCCTTCCTCCGTCTCGCATCGATCGGCTCGCTCACGTATACCCTCCCCGCCCCCGCCGCGTGCGCCGCCTCGAGGATCACAAGCCCTATCGGCCCGCACCCAAACACCGCTGCGCTTTCTCCCGCTCGGATCGGCGCCTCGTCCAGCGCGAACACCCCGATCGCCAGCGGCTCGATCATCGCCCCCTCGTCGAACGACATCCCCTCCGGGAGCCGATGACACCACTTCGCCGGATACGATAGATACTCTCGGTACGCCCCCTGCACCGGAGGCGTCCCCAGGAATTGGACGTCCGGACACAGGTTATATAGCCCTTCCCGACACGTCTCGCATCGCTCGCATGGAATCCCCGGCTCGATCGCAACTCGATCCCCCTCCTTCAGTTCCTCCACCCCGTGTCCGACCTTCGCCAGCTCCCCCGCCGCTTCGTGCCCAAGGATCTGAGGCGCGCGCACCACGAACTCCCCGATCCTCCCGTGCGCATAGTAGTGAACGTCCGATCCGCACACCCCCACCGACCGCACACGGACCAGCACCTCGCCCTCGCCCGGCGACGGGTCCGCGACGGTCTCGATCCTCACGTCCCCCGCCTTGTGGAGAAACGCTGCCCGCAATTTCGTCCGCTCCGTAAGAGTGGCTGGCAATCTACAGCCGTCCCACCCCCGCTTCAAGCCCAAACTCCCTGCCAGCTCCATCCGGCGGGCGTCTCTTCCTACGCTCGCGACTTTCGGAAAAACCTTTGACAGTTAGAAAATGTTTGATTAGGATGGATTCTCACAGAATAACACATGTTCCGCTGGAGGCCCCCATGATCGAGAGCGTCGGGATCGGTATCCTCGGCTTCGGCTTCATCGGCAAAGTCCACGCTTACGGCTACCGCGTCCTCGACCTCTTCTACGACCCGCCTCCCATCCGCCCCCGCCTCGTCGCCGTCTGCACCTCCTCCCCCGAGACCGCCCGGAGGGCGCGCGATCTCGGCCCCTTCGAGTTCGCCACCACCGATTTCCGTCAGGTCATCGAGCGCGACGACGTCAGCATCATCCACGTCTGCACCCCGAACCAGCTACACAGGGACGCGCTGCTGGCCGCCATCCGCGCCGGCAAGCACATCTACTGCGAGAAACCGCTTGTCGCCGACCTCCCCGAGGCACTCGAGATCGAATCCGCTCTTGCGTCGTACCGCGCCGTCGGCCAGATGACGCTGCAGTCCCGCTTCTTGCCCGCCACCCTGCGCGCCAAGGGCCTCGTCGACGAGGGCTTCCTCGGCAACGTCACCTCCTTCCGCGCCTGCTATCTCCACTCGGGGAGTGTCGATCCCCGCAAGCCGGTCGGATGGAAGCAACTTGCCGCGTTCGGGGGCGGCGTCATCAACGACCTCGCCAGTCACGTCCTCGACCTCATCGACTACCTTATCGGGCCCCTCGACTCCGTCCTGGCCGAAACGACCGTCCTTTACCCCGAGCGCCCGGACCGCGCCGGCGCCTCCGTTCCCATCGACGCCGAAGATCAGGTCGTTATGCTCCTGCGCCTCCGCTCCGGCGCCCTCGGCACCCTCGAGGCCTCCAAGATCGCCACAGGAGCCAACGATGAGCTCCGCTTCGAGATCCATGGCGACGCGGGGGCGCTGCGCTTCGACCTCATGCAGCCCAACTACCTCGAAGCCTATGACCTCCGCGCCCAGGAGTCCCCCTTCGGCGGCTCGCGCGGTTTCACCCGTATCGAGACGGTCCAGCGCTACGAGCCCCCCGCCAGCTTCCCCGGTCCCAAATTCGCCGTCGGTTGGCTCCGCGGACACGTCCACTGCCTCCACAATTTCCTAGCAGGCGTCGTCGCCGGCCGACAGGTCGAGCCCTCCCTCCAGCGGGGCGTCCGTCTCCAGAAGATGCTCGATGCGATCCGCCGCTCCGCCGCCGGGCACCAGTGGCTCCCCTTCGAGGACCGCAGACCTTAAGCTGAGTCGAAAGGTTGGCCCCCGTGCTCCCCTCCGACCTCCGTAGACGACGCATCCTCGACCGAATGGCGCGAACCGGCTCTGTTCGCGTGCGCCCCCTCGCGCGGACCTTGCGCGTCGCCGAGATGACCGTCCGTCGCGACCTCGAGGCCCTCGAGCGCGAAGGGCTCCTGCGTCGCACCCATGGCGGCGCCGTCGCCGCCCAGCGCGTCACCTGCGAGTTCTCCTTCCGCGAAAAAGAGAAGAAGTGCCGTGCCGAAAAGGCGCGCATCGCCGCCGCCTGCGCGCGCATGGTCCGCCCCGACGACACGGTCTTCCTCGACTCCGGCTCCACGGCGCTCGAGATCGCCCGCGCCCTTCTCCATGCGCCCCCGGCCCTGATCCTCACTCACAACCTCTGCGTCGTCTCCGTCTTCCTTTATCAGAGCTCCACCCGCATCCTCGTCCCGGGCGGCGAGCTCAACCCCCTCGCCCCCGACCTCTTCGGTGAGCTCACCCTGCACAACCTCGACGGAATCCGCGTCGACCTTGCCTTTCTGGGCGCCGACGCCGTCGACCCCGCCGACGGCTTCTTCGCCCCCGACCTCAAATCCGCCGCCATCTCCGCCGTCATTGCGCGAAACGCCCGCCGCTGCGTTCTCGCGGTCGATAGCTCCAAGTTCGGCCGCCGCTCCACCTTCCGCGCCGGCTCCCTCGACTCCCTCTCCGATGTCGTCACCGACCGCGGCCTTGCGCCGCCCCTGCGAAAGAAGATCCGCTCCCTTGGCGTCCGACTCGTCCTCGTCTGATCCCCTTGCCTCTTAAGGAAAGGAATCCCATGTCCCCTCAGAACCTCTGGTGGAAGACCGCATGCCCCCTTCTCCCGCATGTCGTGGTCCCTCCCCCAGGTCCGAAATCCCGCGGCATCCACGAGCGCGCCGCCCGCATCATGAAGGGCTACTCCTCCCAAGTCCGTCTCTTCCCCGTGGTCTTCGAGAAGGGCCATGGCGTCACCCTCACCGACGTCGACGGCAACCTCTACATCGATTTCAGCTCGGGCATCTACGTCACCAATCTCGGACACTGCCACCCCAAGGTCTCCGAGGCCGTCGCCCGCGCCGCCAAGACCCTCATGAACTGCCACGACTTCACAACCCCCGTCAAGATGAAGCTCCTGGAGAAGCTCGTCGGCGTTCTTCCGGGCAACTTGAGTGGCGTCCAGCTCTACGACTCCGGCACCGCCGCCGTCGAGGCGGGACTGCGCATCATCCGCGCCGCTACCGGAAAACACGAGTTCTGCTCCTGCTTCCGCGATTTCCACGGCAAGAGCGGCCACGCCGTGAGCCTCGGTCGCATGAACCCCTCCTGCGGCCCCTCCCGTTCCCCGGGCTTCTACATGCTCCCCCGTCCCGACACCTACCGCCCCCTCTTCGCTCGACCCGACGGTTCGCTCGACACCGAGGCCTATCTTGCCTTCTACGACGAGTCGATCCGGGAAAGCGCGGCCGGCTCCGTCGCCGCCTTCGTCCTCGAGCCGATCCAGGGCTGGGCCGGCTCCGTCCTTCCTCCCGATGACTTCTTCCCGAAGCTGCGCGCCTTCTGCGACGAGCGCGGCATCCTCCTCTTCGCCGACGAGATCCTCACCGGCATGGGGCGCACCGGGAAGTGGCTCTGCATGGAGCACTGGGACGTCCTCCCCGACGTCGTCACCCTCGGCAAAGGCCTCGGCAACGGCTTCCACGTCACCGCCGTCGTCGTCCGGGAGCCCCTCAAGGACGCCGTCGAGACGATCTCCGCCTCCACCTCCTATGGCGGAA
The DNA here is from genome assembly GCA_043803205.1 of Planctomycetota bacterium. Classification (GTDB taxonomy): domain Bacteria; phylum Planctomycetota; class DG-23; order JAZDKG01; family JAZDKG01; genus JAZDKG01. The sequence goes on along the minus strand of JAZDKG010000056.1, from coordinate 14,952 downwards.
ACCCCATGGCCTGCGCCGCCGCGCTCGCCTCGATCGAGGTGATCGAGGACGAAAACCTCCTCGAGAACGCCCTTCGCCTCGAGACCTTCTTTCGCAAACGCCTCGCGGCCATCAAGGGCGAGCACCCCATTGTCGGCGACGTCCGCGTCAAGGGCTGCCTCCTCGGAATCGAGCTCGTCAAGGACCGCGCCACGAAGGAGCCCTTCGACGCCGCGGGCCGCCTCGTCTATCAGAAAGCCTTCGGAAAAGGAGTCGCCTGGATCCCTGCGGGCCATATCCTTCGCATGAGCCCACCGATTATAATGGATGAGGAGACCGCCGCGACCGCCCTCGACCGCATCGACGAAGCCATCGGCGAAACCGAAAAGGAGCTCCGCTGCGCATGACCCCCAACTCCCGCGAGCTCGCCCTCGCGATCGACCTCGGCACGACCTCCGTCAAGACCGCCGCCATCGATCTCGACGGGAACTGCCAGGGCCTCGACGTCGCGGAGTATTCCCTCATCGAGCCCCGCCCCGGCTTCGTCGAGGCCGACCCCAGTGTCTTCTGGGAGTCCCTCCCCCGCGCCATCAGCGCCGTGTTGGACCGCGCCTCCGCCTCCCCCTCCCGGGTCCGCGCCATTTCGCTCTCAAGCCAGGGACAGACCTTTCTCTGCCTCGACGACCACTCGAAGCCGCTCTCGAACGCGTTCGTGTGGCTCGACTCGCGCGCCCTCGATGAATCGCGCGAGCTCCTCTCGCGGTTCGGCCGCGAGACGTTCTACCGTCACACCGGCGGACCCACCGTCTTCCCCGGCTGGACCGCGTCCCTTCTTTTGTGGCTTAGGAACCACGAGGCCGCCCTCTTCCGAAAGGCGTCCCGCTTCTCCCTTCTTCGTGACTACATCGCCTTGCGGGCCTGTGGGTGCGCTGTGCTCGACGAGACCGGCGCCGTCTCCTCGGGCCTCTACTCCATTCCCGACCGCCGCTGGTGGCCTGACGTCCTTTCCTTTCTCGACCTCGACCCGCGGCGCCTCCCCGACGTCACCCCCAGCGGGACGCGTATTGGAACTCTCACCCCCGACGCGGCCGACTTCCTCGGTCTTTCCGCGAACACCCCGCTTGTCGCCGGCGCGTGGGATCAGGTCGCCGCCGCTGTGGGCTCCGCCAATCTCGCCCCGGGCTTCGTCACCGAGACCACCGGCACGGCACTGGCCGTCGCCGCCACCACCGAAGGCGTCCTCTTCGATCCCAAGGCCCGCCTCCTTACGATCCCCCACGCTAGCGCCGGCAAAGGCATCATTCTTCCCTTCGCTCCTACGTCGGGCATCGTCCTCAAATGGTTCCGCGAGAACCTCTCCCCCCCGAACACCTCCTACGACGACCTGACCGCCGCCGCCGCCTCGTCTCCCGTCGGCGCGAGGGGCCTCCTCTTCATCCCCCACTTTGAAGGCACTGCCTCCCCCGACTTCAACCCCGCCGTCTCGGGCGCTATCGCCGGCCTTCGCCTCCATCATTCCCGCGCCGATCTCACGCGCGCCCTCCTCGAATCGCTCGCCTTCGTCCTCCGCGAGCTCCTTGACGTCGTCAAGGATCTTCACGTTTCCCCGCGCCGCGTCACCTCCTTAGGAGGCGGCGCCAAGAGCGCCCTCCTCTGCCAGATTAAGGCCGACGTCCTCGGCCTCCCCGTCCAGACCCTCGCATTTCCCGAGGCTGCGCTCTTGGGCGCCGCCATGCTCGCCTTCACCGGCGTCGGGCTCTTCGACGACCTCCCGTCAGCCGCCCGGGCCATGGTCCGACCGGCTCGTCTCTTCGAGCCCGATCCCGCGAACCGCGGTCTCTACGAGGAAACCTACTCCCGGTACCGCTCACTCTTTACCCGGCTCTATCCTGCTCCCGACAAGGAAAAGAGTCCCTAGTTCCAAGGAGACCTGGACATGCCCCGCGCCTCATACCTTGATGTCGAGCTTGCCGGTCGCCCCCGCGCCCAAGCGCTCGCACGCTGCGCCCGCCAAGTCGCCGTCTGGAAGCTCACCATGCCCCTCGTCCGGCCCCTCGTCCTCGATTTTGCGCTGGGCGACTTCCCCTCGACCGGTCTCATCGAGTTCTGGGTCGCCAACGCCCTCGACGCCGGATACTGCGGCAAGTTCCTCTTCCTGTTCGACCGCCAGACCTGCCCTACCCATCGTCACCGGATGAAGCATGAAACCTTCTTCGTCGTCAAAGGCAGCGTCCGTATGAGAACGGATCGCCGAAGCCGCGTCCTCGGCGAAGGGGCCGTTCTCGCCGTCCCCCCAGGCGTCTTCCACTCCTTCACCGCCGTCGGCCCCGCCTTGCTGCTTGAAGTCTCTCAACCCAGCATCCGCCACGACAACTTCTTCAAGGACAAGCGCGTCGCCGGCACCGGGGTCATCTGAGAGGTTTTGCATGTTCCATGTCTTGATGAACCCTTAGAGGAGTCGCCATCAATGCCCGTTCACGTCCGGGTCGGAGGAGCGACGTGGTCGGCGCTCGAATACGTCAAGCGTTTCGTCGAGGGGATCCGCTGCGGCGACCTCGTCTGCCCGGGCGTGGGCCGATCCTATGACGACGCCTTCGCCATGGCCCGCTACTGCCGCAAGCGCGACGTCGCCGTGATCCTTCAGCGGGTCTTCAAGAATGACCTCGGCCGTCGTCTCCTCACCTTCGACGTCCCCAAAGACTCCGCCCATCGCCACGGCTTCTACACCCAAGAAGAATACCGCCGTATCCTCAAGGAGTTCGGCTTCGCCCTCGTCGGCCGCATGACCCTGAATGAGATCGGCGGCACGATCTATTGGCCTAGGTATTACGTGATCGACCGCGCCGTCGGCGAATGGCCCGCCCTCGACCCCGCGAAAGACATGGCCGCCGCCAAGCGCTCCTACCTCCGGCTCCTCCGCAAGGTCCTCCGCATGGACCGCCGCTGGGCGCCCGATGTGAAGCTCGTCGACGGCGACGCCAGTATCCTCTTCAAATACCACCGGGAGGCCGGCGTCGATCTCTCGATGCTCGAGCTCATGCCCGCCGATCCCGACCTCGCCTTCGCCGCCGTCCGAGGCGCATCCCGCGACGCCCCCGATCCCCGCTGGATCGCCTATATCGCCATGGACGCCTATGGCGGCAAGTTCCGCGACGAACTCTTCTTCAAACGCTGGCGCGTCGCCCTCTACGGCGCCTACCTCGCCGGCGCCTCGTTCATCGTCTCCGAAAGCGGCCACTTCGAAAGCGAAGTCCACGGGAACCGCTTCGACTCCAACGCCCCCGAAACGAAACGCTACCGTCGCGAACTGCGAAACTTCCACCGCTTCTGCCTCAAGAATCCCCGCCCCGAACGCGGCCCCGCCGCCGCCGTCGGCGTCGTCCACGGCCATCTCGACGGCTACTCCGGCCTCTGGAGCCGCCAGGTCTGGGGCCAGTTCGCCGGCGACCACTGGAAGCACGGCCCCCCCGAGTGGGGCTGGGACTACCTCGAGGTCCTCCACCGAAAGCAGTCGTGGTCGACCAACACCGTCGTGGGCGACACGGATTACTCCGGGAATCCCCCCGACGGCCAGTACGACCTTGTACCCATCGAGTCCTCTCAGAAGAACCTCAACCGATACCGCTGCCTCGTTTTCCTTGGGTGGAACACGATGACTCCCGGGATCTATCGGAAGTTGAAGCGTTACGTCCGCCAAGGCGGCCACCTCTTCATGAGCGTCCCCCACCTTTCCGTGGAGACCCGCCGCGATCGGGACTTCCGACTCTACCGGAAAGGCGATTTCCGGGACCTCTTCGGCGTCCGCGTCCTCGGCCCCGGACGCGTCCTGGACGCCGGCGGCTTCCGCTTCATCGCCGATTCGTCCCTTCCCGCCTACCGCTTCCCCTTCTGGAGCGCCACCGGCGACCCCAAATACATCGGGGGCGACATCCCCACCGCACGCGTCAAACTCGCTGGCGCGCGCGTCCTCGCCGTCACAAAGTACCAGCACAGGGCCGAGCTCGAGACTTGGCGAGAGCCGCTCTTGGTCGAGCACCGCATCGGTAGGGGGGTGGCCTTTCTCCTCACGGCCTGGGCCTACCCCGGCCTGCGCAGCCTCGCCCCCTTCGTGCGCGACCTCCTCCGCGCGATGGTCTTCGCCGAGCAAGGTGACGTCCGCCTCGTCGGCACCGACAAGTTCCGCTACGCCGTCTACGAGGAAGGTCGCCGCCGCACGGTCTACGTGCTCAACACCGATTTCGACTCGCCCCACCGCGCCCGGATCCGCATTGGCGCAAAGGCCCTTTCTCTCCTCGTCCCCCCAGCGCGCATGAGGATCGTCCGCGACGGACGTATCGTCGCGCGAAAACGCCTCTCTTGAAAGGTCTCCCCATGCTCTATGAGTTCTCTTCGCTTCGCTATCCCGATCTCGCCGACCTCCTCAAGTACAACCCTCTCGCCCTCCTCCCCGTCGCCCAGATCGAGGAGCATGGTCCCCATCTCCCCCTCAGCGCCGACTGTCTCATCACCGTGCACGTCTCCCGCGCCGCCGCGGAAGCCCTCCCCAACGAGATCCCCGTCCTCCTTCTCGATCTCGTCCCATATGGCTACTCCGCCACGACGATGACCCGCTGGCCCGGCACAATCCGCATCTCTATGGAGACGTTCCACAACTACGTCTTCGAGCTCTGCGCTTCCCTCGTCGACATGGGCGTTCGCAAGCTCGCCGTCATGAGCGGCCACGGGCATCACAACGCCCTCGTCGAGCTCGTCGCCCGCCGGCTCGCCGACGAGAAAGGCATCGCCCCCGTCGTCTTGTTCCCCCACGCCCTCGCTCCCGACAAGATCCGCGCAATCGCCAAGAGCGGCCCCGCCGGCAGTTGTCATGCCGGCGAGTTCGAAACCTCCCTCCTCCTCCACCTCGCACCGCATCTCGTCGACCTCTCCCGCGCCGTTGATAACCCCCTCAGGAATTTTCCCCCCAAGGGCGTCTTCTGGTCCACTTGGGAGCGCGAGCGCACCGACTCCGGCCTCTACGGCGCCCCCTGCGCCGCCTCCGCCCAGACCGGCAAGCTCTTCTTCGATGCCGTCGTCTCCGAAGCCGCCGCCTTCCTCGCCAGCTTCTACCGCGCCTGATGCGCCGCCTCCCCGGCTTGCTTCTTGGTGGCCCTCCCGCTATCCTCACCTTCGCCGTTGAGAGCCTCCCTCTGACCCGCTGGCATCGGGCCTTTCGTTGCACGGGAGAAAACTGCATGACCCTCGCAAAGAAGCTCCTTATCCCCCTTCTCGTCCTCGTCATCGCCGTCGCGGGCGCGCTCGTCTACGCCCTCAAGCGGGACCGCGACGGCCGCTCCTCCGATTCCCTCCTCGTCTCCGGCAACATCGAGGTCACCGACGTCGAGGTGAGTTTCAAGCTCGCCGGCCATGTCGCCGAGCGCCCCGTCGATGAGGGCCGGCTCATCTCTGAGGGTGACCTCGTCGCCCGCCTCGACGACGCCGATCTCCGCGAGGAAGTCGCCCTGAGCGCGGCCGAACTCCAGGCGGTCGAGGCCGCCCTCGCTGAGCTCGTTGCCGGCTCCCGCCCCGAAGAGATCACCCAGGCTGAGGCCGCCCTGCGCCAGGCTCAGGCCCGCCTCGCTGAGCTCGTTGCCGGCTCCCGCCCCCAGGAGATCGCTAGTGCCGAAGCCGCCGTGAACAGCGCCAAGGCCGAAGCCGGCCTTCGGAAATCCGAATACGACCGCGCCCGCAGCCTCTACGAGCGCAGCGTCGTCTCCGCCGACCAGTACGACGCCGCCAAGGCCCTTTACGATACCGCCGTCGCCAGGCTCAAGGACGCCGAGGAACGCGCCAAGCTCGTCCGCGAGGGCCCCCGTGTCGAGGAGATCGAAGCCGCCCGCGCCGCCGCCGCCCAGGCCCAGGAACGCCTGGCCCTCGTCCGCAAAGGCCCCCGCGAGGAGACCATCGAACAGGGGAAGGCTCGCGTCGCACAGGCCCGCGCCGCCCTCGCCCTCGCCCGGATCCGCCTCGGCTACGCCACCGTCCTGGCGCCCCTCTCGGGCGTCATCCTCTCCAAGAACGTCGAGGCCGGTGAATACGTCGTCCCGGGCGTCCCTGTCGTCACCATCGGCGACCTGAAAAACGTCTGGCTCCGCGCTTACGTGAACGAATCCGACCTCGGCCGAGTCAAGCTCAACCAGAAAGCCCTCCTCTCCACCGACACCTACCCCGACAAGCTCTACGAGGGCCGCCTCTCCTTCATCTCCTCCGAGGCTGAGTTCACCCCTAAAAATGTCCAGACCCCCGAGGAGCGCGTCAAGCTCGTCTACCGCATCAAGATCGACGTCCCCAACCCCGACATGGAGCTCAAGCCCGGCATGCCCGCCGATGCCCGGATCCTCCTTAACGAGTCCGCCGCCTCACGCCCCGCTCCCTGAGCCTGATCGAGCTTCTTGCGCAATGACCGATCCCATCCGCACGCACGACCTCACCAAGTCCTTCGGCGCCCTCACCGCCGTCGACCGCCTCTCCCTCACGGTCCGCTCGGGAGAGATCTTCGGCCTCGTCGGCCCCGATGGTGCCGGTAAGACTACGACCATCCGTCTCCTGACCTCCGTCCTTCCCCCTTCCTTCGGCGACGCCTGGGTCGCAGGCGCCCACGTCGTCCGTGAAGCCGAGACCGTGAAGGAAAAAATCGGCTACATGAGCCAGCGCTTCGGCCTCTATCACGACCTCACCGTCTCCGAGAACATCGACTTCTACGCCGATATCTACGGCGTCTCCCGCAGCGTCCGAAATGACCGCCTCCCCCGCCTCCTCGCGGCGAGCAACCTGGCCCCCTTCCGCAAACGCCTCGCCGGCAACCTCTCGGGCGGCATGAAACAGAAACTCGGCCTCGTCTGCGCCCTCATCCATACGCCGGAGGTCCTCTTCCTCGACGAGCCCACCAACGGCGTCGATCCCGTCTCCCGCCGCGACTTCTGGCAGATCCTCTATGAGCTCCTCCGCGAGAACGTCACCATCTTCCTCTCCACCGCCTACCTCGACGAAGCGGAGCGCTGCTCCCGCCTCGCCCTCATGCATCACGGACGTCTCGTTGCCTGTGGCGCCCCCGATGAAGTCAAGCGCCTCTTCCGCGAGGCCATCCTCGAGCTGCGCACCCCCGATCCCCGCGCCGCCGCCTCCGTCCTGCGCGACGCCCTCGGCCCCGACTCCGTCAACCTCTTCGGCGACCTTATCCACCTGCGCGCCGCCGATCCCGCCGCCGCCTCCGAGCGCGCCCGCGACCTCCTCGCACGCGCCTCGATCGAGATCGACTCCCTCCGCCCCGTCGACCCCACCCTCGAGGACGTCCTCGTCTCCGTCCTCTCCGCCGACCCCGGAGACTCCTCCCATGCCTCCCCCTGAACCCCGCGACCTCGCCGTCTCCGTCCGCGATCTCGAAAAGCGCTTCGGCTCCTTCGTCGCCGTCGATCGCATCAGGCTCGACATCCCGCCCGGCGAGATCTTCGGCTTCCTCGGACCCAACGGCGCCGGTAAGTCCACCACCATCCGCATGCTCTGCGGCATCCTCGCCCCCACAGGCGGCTCCGGCTCCGTCGCGGGCTTCGACGTCCGCCGCCAGCCCGAGCGCATCAAAACCCGAATCGGCTACATGAGCCAGAGGTTCTCCCTCTATGAGGACCTTACCGTCGAGGAGAACATCGACTTCTACGCCGGCATCTATCGTATCCCCCGCGAAAAGAAAGCCGCCCGCAAGGAATGGGTCATCGAGATGGCCGGCCTCCGTGACCACCGCTCCACCCGCGCCGCCTTCCTCTCCGGCGGCTGGAAACAGCGCCTCGCCCTCGGCTGCGCCGTCCTCCATGAACCCCCCATCCTCTTCCTCGACGAGCCCACCTCGGGCGTCGATCCCCTCAGTCGCCGCCGGTTCTGGGACCTCATGTATGACCTCGCCTCACGCCGTGTCACCGTCTTCGTCACCACCCACTACATGGACGAGGCCGAATACTGCGACCGCGTCGCTTTGATCTACCGCGGCGAGATTATCGCCCAGGGTCCCCCGCGCTCCCTCAAGACCGATTCTCGCTACGGCGAGATCCTCGATCTCCTCCCCTCCGATCCCCATCGTGCCCGCGACCTCGTCGCTGCCCTCCCGGGCGTCCGCGACGTCGCCTTCTTCGGCGCCGGCCTCCACGTCGTCGCCGAGAACGCCGCCGCCGTCTCCCCCCTCATCCGCGACACCCTCTCCGGGAGCGGCGTCCTCGTCCGCCGCCTCGAAAGGATCTCCCCCTCCCTTGAGGACGTCTTCGTCTCCCTCATCGAGGAACACGATCGCCGCGAGGTCCCTTTGACGGAGGTCGCCCGATGAGCCTTCGCCGCCTGCGCGCCGTCGCCCGAAAGGAGTTCCTCCAGGTCTTCCGCGACCCCCGCAGCCTCCTCACCGGCATCGCCATCCCGATGCTCCTCCTCGTCCTCTTCGGCTACGCCCTGAGCCTCGATGTGGACAACGTCCCCCTCGTCCTCTACGACCAGAGCCTCTCCCCGCGCAGCCGCGACCTCGCCAGCCGCTTCGCAGGCTCCCGCTACTTCTCCCTCGTCGGCGTCGTCCGCAGCTACCCCGATCTCGAGCGCGCGATCGACTCCCGCCGCGCCCTTGCCGCCCTCGTCGTCCCCCCCGACTTCCAGTCCCGCGTCGACTCTGGCCGCCCCGCCGCCGTCCAGCTCATCGTCGACGGCTCCGACTCCAACACCGCCACCATCGCCATCGGCTACGCCGACGCCATCGCCTCCGCCTACTCCGAGGAGATCGCCCGGACCGCCGGCGCCCCCTCCGGCCGGCCCCCCCTCATAGTCCCCCTCGACTTCCGCCCCCGCGTCTTCTTCAACCCCGAGCTCAAGTCCCGCAACTTCGTCACCCCGGGTCTCATCGCCGTCATCATGATGATCGTCGCCTCCCTCCTCACCTCCCTCACCGTCGCCCGTGAGTGGGAGCTCGGCACGATGGAACAGCTTCTCTCCACCCCCGTCAAGGGCCCCGAGCTCATCCTCGGCAAACTCATCCCCTACTTCGCCATCGGATTCTTCGACGTCCTCCTCGCCGTCCTCACCGCTCGCTATCTCTTCCACGTCCCCATGCGCGGCTCCGTCTTCTTCCTCCTCTCCATGTCCGCCGTCTTCCTCGCCGGCGCCCTCGCCCTCGGCATGATCGTCAGCGTCTCCATCCGCAACCAGCTCCTGGCGAGCCAGATCGCCATCATCGTCACCTTCCTCCCCGCCTTCCTCCTCTCGGGTTTCGTGTTCTCCATCGCGAACATGCCTTTCCTCCTCCGGCTCACCACCTACCTCGTCCCCGCGAGATACTTCGTCGCCCTCCTCAAGGGCATCTATCTCAAGGGCATCGGCCCCGCCCATCTCCTCCCCGAAGTCGCCCTCCTCGTCGTCTTCGCAGGCGTCGCCCTCCTCCTCGCCGTTCTTCGCTTCCGCAAGTCCCTGGAGTAACACGTGTTCGAACGCATCCTCCGCATCCTCACGAAAGAGTTCATCCAGGTCTTCCGCGACCCCCGCATGCGCTCCGTCGTCTTCCTGATGCCCGTCGTCCAGCTCATCGTCTTCGGCTACGCTGTCACCACCGACGTCCGCCACGTCGCCACAGCGGTCTCCGATCTCGATAACTCCGTCGCCAGCCGCGAGCTCGTCGCCCGCTTCGTCAACTCCGGCTACTTCGATGTGGTTGCCGTCGAATCCCGCCCCTCCCGCCTCCTCGAGCTCCTCGACCGCGGCGACGTCCAGGCCGTCCTCCGCGTCAACTCCGGCTTCGCCGCCGACCTCCGCGCCAACCGTTCCGCCGAGGTCCAATTGCTCCTGGACGGCTCCGACTCCAACACCGCCGGCGTCGTCTTGAGTTACGCCTCTAAGATCGCTTCCGAGTTCTCCCGCACCGTCCTCGTAACCCGCCTCTCCCGCGTGCAGGGGATCTTCCAGCCCCCGGGCGCCGTCCGGTTCCAGACCCGCGCTTGGTTCAACGAGAACCTCGAAAGCCGAAACTACTACGTCCCGGGCGTCGTCGCCATCCTCCTCACCCTCCTCACCCTCATCCTTACCAGCATGGCCGTCGTCCGTGAAAAGGAGATCGGCACCATCGAGCAGATCATGGTCACCCCCATCTCCCGCGTTGAGTTCATCATCGGCAAGACCCTCCCTTTCGCCCTCATTGGCTTCTGGGATGTCCTCCTCATCACCTCCGTCGCCGCGCTGTGGTTCCACGTCCCCATCCGCGGCAGCCTCCTCCTTCTCCTCTTCTCCTCCGCCGTCTACCTCATGACCACCCTCGGCGTCGGCCTCCTCATCTCCACCGTGAGTCGCACCCAGCAGCAGGCCATGATGACCACCTTCCTCTTCTTCTTCCCCGCGAACCTCCTCTCCGGCTTCATGTTCCCCATCGCCAACATGCCCCGCCCCGTCCAGTGGCTTACCCTCGCCAACCCCCTGCGCTATTTTCTAGTGATCATCCGCGGCATCTTCCTCAAAGGCGTCGGCATCTCCGTCCTCTGGCCCCAGATCCTCATCCTCGCACTGATGGGCGTCCTCACCCTCACCCTCGCTTCCCTGCGTTTCCGAAAGACCGTCGCCTGACATTCGCCTTCCTCCTTTGGCTCCCCTCCCGTATCCTTCTCGCGTCCGCTGCGTCCCCCTGTTCGAAAGTTCCGCCCATGCGCATCGGCATACAGACCTGGGGCTCCGCGGGCGACATCCGCCCCTTCATCGCCCTCTCCGCGGCGCTGCGCTCCGCCGGCCACGACGTTACCCTCGTCGTCACCTCCGTGGACGACGCCGACTACTCCGACCTCTGTCGCCCCTTGGGCCTGCGTCCCCTCCTCGTCCCCAAGCGCACCAACGCGGACCTCCCCCGCCTCCTTGCGCGCGTGGACAGGCGTCCGACGGGCATGAAAGTCTTCCGCATCATCTTTGAAGAGTTTTTCTTCCCCTATCTCCCCGACATCTCCCGCGCCTCCGCCGACCTCGTCGCCTCGAACGACGTTCTCGTCGCCCATTTCGCCGTTGTGCCCCTCAAGATGCACGCCGCTAAGGCCCGCAAGCCCTTCGCCTCCGTCGTCCTCTGGCCCGGTCTCATTCCGACTGTCTCCTGGCCTCCGGTTGGCCTGCCCAACCTCGGCAGGACCGCGAACCGCCTCGCCTGGAAGCTCGCCCGCTTGCTCCTGAGCTCCGTCTTCGGCGATTCCCTGGACCTTATCCGCTCACAGGCCGGACTTTCCTCCTTCAAGGACCGCTTCCCGGAGGCGTGGTTCTCCGACCGCCTTGACCTCGTCGCTGCAAGCCCCCACCTCTGGAAGAGCCCCCCCGACTGGAGCCCCATCCATGTCCTGACTGGTTTTTTCGACATGCCTTCTCACGCCGGTCCATCGGCCCTTTCTCCGTCCCTTACCCGCTTCCTTGACTCGGGCGACCCACCCCTCTTCATGACCTTCGGCTCCACCCAGGGGGTCGACCCCGAGCGCGCCATGGACCTCATGCTCGCCGCCGCCCGCAAGGTCCCTTCCCGCGTCATCATGCGCACGACCTCCCCGAGATTTCCCCCCGACACCTCCGACGGCGATCTCTTCTTCGTCGACAACGTTCCCCACGCCCTCCTCTTCCCGCGCTGCTCCGCCGTCTTCCATCATGGGGGCGCTGGCACCACGCATACCGCCGCCCGCGCCGGCCGGCCCTCCGTCGTCGTCGCCTGCATGGAGGAACAGTACTCCTGGGGAAGGACTCTCGCGCGCCTTGGCGTCGCCCCACCGCCCCTGCGCTACTTCCATGTCACCCCCGACCGCCTCGCTGGCGCCATCCGCGCAACCCTTGCCTCAAGCGCCATGCGCTCCCGCGCCGAAGACCTCGGCGAAAAGATGCGCTCCGAATCCGGTCTTCCCTTCGCCGTCTCCCTCCTCGAGCGCCTTGTCTCCTCGTGACTTTGCCCGAGAGGTCCTGCACCCTCGTGTCTTTTCTCCCACTTGTGGGGCCCTGTTCAACAGAGCAGCGGGAAGGCCTTGCGTGCCGAACGGCAAGCGGGAGAATACGCTGTCCCCTGCTAAGGGCTTTTGCCGCACGGTGAATCTCAAAGGGAGATCGAATGCCCGAGAAGAAGTGCGCCATCGCGAAGGACTTCCAGGCCATCCCCGTCTACTCCCCTGAGGTGTCCCCCCGATACGCCGGCTGGGCCAGCCTCTTTGACTTCGGCGACGGCAACCTCGGCTGTGCCGTGAATGAGATCCGCCGCGCCGAGAACCCCGACTTCCGCCCCATGTCCCTCGAATGGGCCGAGGCCATGGTCGTCCCCTACCAGTTCGGCGCCGCCGATGCCGACGCCGATCCCCACCTCGTCAGCGAATACGTCTGCCTCAAATCCTCGGACGGCGGTCGGACCTGGCGCGTCACCGGCAGGTCCCTCGTCCATACCCGTCACTACTGGCACGTCGGTTTCCCAGGCGGGCGCATGATCCGAATCTACGGAACGAGCTTCATGGATTGGCCCGGCGAAGACCGCTGCAAAGTCGTGGTCGAGGAATCGACCGACGGCGGCACAGAGTGGCGCCGGATCTCCCGCTTCCTCGACGGCTACTCCATGAACATGCTCAAGGTCAAACGCCTGCGTGACGGCAGCGTCGTCATGGCCGGCCCCATCCGTCAGGCTTTCGGCCCCGGCAAAGCGAAGGACACTCGGATCACCGACGTTCCCTTCCAGGTCTATCCCCACGATCCGGCGTTCTTCATCTCCCCCGACGGCGGCCGCTCCTGGGGCGGCCCCCACTACGTCTTCCCGGGCATCCTTGCCTGGGAGTTCGACTTCGTCGAGCTCCCGGACGGCTCCCTCCTCTTCATCAACTCCCAGATCCAGTCCGGTCCCGCCGCCCGCCAGATCGTCCGCAGAACCAAGACCGGCTTCGTCAATGAGCCCATGATGTGGATCAGCCGAGGCGCCACAAAGAACCCCCTGCGCTGGGACGAAAGCTGCGTCCCCGAGACCGTCTGCATCACCCCCGATGGCCTCCTCGTCGGTGCCTTGCGGAATCGCCCTTACGCCTGCTCCAACGACCTCGGCGAAAACTGGTACGAGATCGCAGGCCTCCCCAACTCGAACTACCAGCCCATGATGATCGCCCTCGACGACGGTCGCTTCCTCAACGCCTGGCACACCGGCAGCGACCACCACTTCGGCGAGATCGACATGGTCACCGGCATCCACGTCTTCCGCATCGAGACGCACCTCCCCGCACCTACAAAGCTCACCCTCGCACGCGCAAAGCGTCCCGACGGCGACCAGTTCGTCAACGTCTACGAGGCCAGGCTCACCTCGGGCGGAAACGGCGTGCCGGACCGCCGCGTCGAGCTCCGCGTTTCCCCCAACTGGACACCGGAAGGTCGCCAGAACCCCGTCAACGTACGCGAATCCCCGGACGTGCGAACCACCGTCACCGACGAAAACGGGATCACCCGCTTCGACCTTCGCGACATAGACGCGCACCCCGACGCTCACTTCTCCTACTGGCTCGCGGCGCGGTTCGTCCCCGCCGAGGACGACGACTACGCGCCCTGCATGGGACCCAAACGCATGGCCTACGCCGTGACCCCGGTCCGCAATCGCCCGGTCGCCCGCCTCACCTACGTCATCCATGGCGTAATCATGGTCGTGCCCGAAGCCGCTGAGCGCTTCCCCGAGCTCTTCGACCTGGTCAATGCCTGCGACCCCGAACAACGGGAGATCCCCATCGATCTCTGGACGAAGAAGGTCCCCGACTCGAAGCGCCTTCGCGGGATCCTGGATTTCCTCGTCGAGCAGCGTCTCGCCTCGCGCGACGACGCAGGCGTCCTCCGCTGGTACTGCTATCGCAGGATCGAAGGCAAGGTCCTGCGCGGCATCCGCCTCTGCACCCTCGAGGAACACTACGTCTGAGCCTCACCCTCTATTGGCGGAGAGGATACGCGCTCGCCCCGGGGGGACGCGCGCCTAAAGGATAAAGGCAAGACGCCCTCATCGCCGCTTGCGCGTCTTGCCGCCGCCCTCGGATGCGCGCGCGACGACGATGGGCATGCGCACGATCGTCTTGAGCTTTGCCGGAGCGGTGCGCCGGGGGTCGTTCAAGTAGACCTCGGTACAGTTCCCCCTCGGTTTCGCGTTCATCCCGCGCGCGTGTGCGAAGAGCTTCTTGTACGCCTCTGCGACCAGGTCGTAGGGACCTACATGCAGCGTTTGCAGCTCGCGCCCGCCGCGCCAGGACGTCCTTCGGACGCGGGACGCATCCACTCCCTTCCGCGTTTGCAGGCTCTTGTGCGCGTCGCTGACGTGGACGGCCGTTACGCCGTCGGGGACGCGCAGGAGTGCCCGCCACCGCCACTCGCTCATTGGCGTGTTCTTCGGGTCCTCGACCAGCCACTGCACCTCCAACGGCGGCACCTTGAAGTCGAGCACCCCGGCCCTCTTGAGACCGAACTTGATCGTATACGCGACCGAGTATACGGCCTGGATCGCTGTGCTGAAGGCTTCTGCTCCCGGTGCGCCCTGCCCGTCCACGGAAAGGTACGTTCCCGGTTCGACGTTCACCTCTTCGACGCGCGATCCCGCTCTGTAGAGATCCCTGAAGTCTTTCTTGATGTCGACGCTCTTCATGGCTGCCCTTCCTGCAGGGGTTTCTATCGCCTTCGGCGGACCGGCTCGCTTCCCCTTCGCTTCGCCGGTGCGGCGCGAGGCGCCGACGGCGAGTCTCTGCGCCGCCCTGCCAGTCCAAAATTGCCGCTGGATCCCCTCCGCTGTGCTTCCCTGTTTCCCCATTCCTCAAGGATGCACGCTGGGCCCTCGTATGTTCCCTTCCCTCACGCCCACGCTTCGTTGGTCATCGCGAGGTCCCCAGGCGCCGGCTCCGCAAGTACCCCCGCCCACCACGCGTCGCTCCCCTGGATGCATCCCAGGATGTCGTCGTCCCCGTCCCCGTCCAAGTC
>JAZDKG010000055.1:0-5643 GCA_043803205.1 Planctomycetota bacterium | reverse complement strand
CACCATGATCGGGTACATCATGAAGAAGAGGCAGATGGCGATGGGGATCGAGACCACCGGCGCGCCGTTCACGTAGATGGCGAGGCCGTCGAGGAACGTCGCCACGCCCGGCGCGATCCGCCCCAGTACTATCCCCGCGACAATGCACAGGATCACCCACACCGTCAGGTACTTCTCGAAAAAGCCGAGTCCCCGCGCGGCCTGTTTCGCCGCCGCACTCATCGACTGTCCCTCCCTGTCCGTGACCTCATTTGCCGCCACGCTTCTTCTCCTCCATCTTCTGCCTCATCCACTCGACCATCGCCTTGCCCTTCTGGTGCTGGGCGCGCTCCTCCTCGGTCTTCGGCTCCTTTTCCGGGTGCGTGACGCGCCAGGTGATCTTCCCGTTCAGCGGGGGCTTCCTGATCGCGCCCGGATCGTAGAGACGGTAGCCGCGGAACTCTGTCGGCTCCTCCTGGTAGCAGGCCTGCACCGCCCCGCGCACGAGGTCCACGGAGCCCTCGTTTAAAAAATCCACGAGCGTCACCTGCTCGCGGAACCGCTCGATCTGCTCCGTCGGGATGTTGAAGAGATAGGGGGTGGGCGATTCGGACCCTATGATCCTCTTCCGCGCGTCCACGCCGTTTTTCAGGAGTGCGGCGACCGCAGCCCCCGTGAGGTGCCCGGGCGACTCGGGGCCGAGCTGGACGAGGTAGCGGATGTTGGGATTCGCCGTGATGTTGAGGACGACCTTCTCGAGGCCGATGTTCTCCGTCTGGAGCGTTCCCGCGAGCGCCGCCCCCGTTTCCACCGCCGTTCGCACCAGCATTTCATAGTCGGGGGGCGTCTCCTCCCTCCTCCGGTTGAGTATGACGCAGACGGCGACGGGGGAATAGTCGTTCCCGCGGAGGTAGCATCCCTCCTCCGGCGGATATTCCGGCGACAGCTCGGCTTTGTAGATCTCTCCCATATCCTCCCCCCTGCACGCTACTGCGCGATCCAGACGAGGTAGACTCCCCCCATCACGACAAGCGCCCCGCAGACCCTCTTGAGAACGACTGTGCCCCGGGATCGCTCGTTCCAGTCGAGGTACCGTTGGACGATCTCCGAATACGTCCCGGCGAGCACGATCACCGCGCAGTGCCCCGCGCCGTAGGCGAGGAGCAGCGCGATCCCGTACCACAGTTTCGTCGCGGCGAGGCTGAACGCCACCCCGAGAATCGGGGCCATGTACGCGAACGTGCACGGCCCCAGGGCGATCCCGAAGGCGAGGCCGAGAATGAAGGCCGCGAAGAGCCCCTTCCTCTTGCCGCCCACCCCGCTCGGCGCCGTCCAGGGGGCGGGGATGACCCCCAGCAGGTGCAGGCCGACCGCGAAGAAGATCGCCGCCACGAGGTAGGTGCCCCCTCGGCCGAGGTCTCCCATCATGCGTCCCGCCGCCGCGGTGACCGCCCCCACGATCCCTATCGTGATCAGTATCCCCACCGCGAAGAGGACGGAGACCTGGAACGCCCGGCGTGTCGAGATCGCCCCGAGGTCGTCGATAAAACCGACGATGAGCGGGATACTCGCAAGATGGCAGGGGCTGAGCAGGATCGAGAGAACGCCCCACGCGAAGGAGGCCGCGAGGGCGACCGGCGGCGCCCCCTCGACCGCGTGTGTCAGAGAGGTGAATATCCTTTCGAGCATCCGTCTCCTCCCGGCAAAGTCATTTCCCTGTCCCGAACTCGACCCCGAGCTTCTTCCACTGCCCGAGAATGTCATCCCTCGACATGAACCCCTCGTGCCGTGACAGTTCCTTCCCCGAGGCGTCGATGAACACCTGCGTCGGGATCAGGCGGATGCCGTATTTCCGGGCGGCGTCAGGGTTATCTCCGACGTCGATGAACTCGACGTCAAGGCGGCCCGCGTACTCCACTTTGAGCCCGGCGAGGATCGGCGCCATCTTCTTGCAGGGAATGCAGAACGTCCGCCCCAGGTCCACCAGGCGGGGGATCGCCGGGCGGGCCGCTTCCGCATGTGAAGGTGTTGCCGCGGTGAGCGCCGCCGCGGGGGATGCGCTGCAGCATCCGCCGTCTGCATACCGGCGGGCGGAAATGACCGCCGCGACCAGGATCAGCAATCCGTATGCGATCGTTCTTTTCATCATCCGATCCTCCCGAATATCATCCCGGCAACCGTCGACATCACAACCACCAGAACGACGAACACCGCCGTCTTTTTAACCCCCAGGACACTCCGTATGACGAGGATGCTCGGGATGGAGAGCGCAGGCCCCGCGAGCAGGAGGGCCAGCGAGGGCCCCCTCGCCATCCCCAGTTTCTGGAGCGCCTGGACGATCGGGATCTCCGTGAGCGTCGCGAAATACCAGCACGCCCCGATGAACGAGGCGACGAGGTTGGAGACGAACCCGTTGTCGCCGACGAGGCCCGCCACCGCCTTCTCCGGGATGAGAACGGAGACGAAGCCGGTGACGAAGACACCCCCGAAAAGGAGCGGGACTATCAGCTTGGCGAAACTCCATGTCCGGGACATCCACGCGTCGAACTCCCCGCGCGTGAACCAGAAAACGCACATCGCGGCGACGGCGAGTCCCATCACGCCCGCGAGGTACCACCGGACGCGGTGGATCTTCACGGTGAGACTCTCCTCCTGAGAGATCGAGCGGATATCCTCCCGCCGAATCTCCACCTGCTCGCCCGTCTCGCCGTTCTTGATCACCTGAAAGTTCACCATGTCGCGCGTTTCGTATCGCACGTTCCCGCGCAGCTCACGGCCGTCGTTCATGACGACGGTGAAATTGCCGGGGGTGGACCAGTCGGAAAACACCAGGAAGAGCACGAGGCAGAGGAAGAAGAGCGATGTCTTCCAGAGGGGGCGGGCGTGGGGCGGTTCTTCGAGGGCGAACCCTTCCATCCTGCGCGTCTCTCCCCTCCGGAATATGCCCGCCATGAGCAGGCCGATGACGACGGCGAAGACAACCGACCCGCCCGCCCGCCAGAGGCCGATGTCGAAGCCCAGCACGCGCGCCGTGAGGAATATCGCCATCACGTTGATCGCCGGGCCGGAGTAGAGGAACGCGCACGCGGGGCCGAGCCCCGCGCCCATCGTGTAGATGCCCGCGAACATCGGCAGCACGCTGCACGAGCAGACCGCGAGGACGCAGCCGGAAACGGAGGCGACGCCGTAGGCGACGGCCTTGTTCGAGCGGGGGCCGAGGTGCTTCATCACCGATGCCTGCGACAGGAACGTCGCGATCGCCCCCGCGATGAACATCGCCGGGACGACACAGGGGAGGGTGTGGTTCCTCGCGTACCACTGGAGGAGGCGAAATGATTCCATGAGGGCGGCGCTGAACTTCGCGCTCCCGAGCGGGACATAGTAGGCGAATATAAATACCGCGACGAGCAGGGCGAGTTTTCCCGCCTCCCTCCGATTCCTGAGCATGGTTCCCTTTCCCTATGGCCTCACCCCGCCTGGAATAGACGCGTGATCTCCTCCGGACTCAGCACCTTCCCCGTGCTCCTGACGATGCCGTCGATCGAGAGGGCGGGCGTGAACATCACCCCGCGCTTCACGATCTCGCGGAGCTCGGTCACCTTGACGATTTCCGCCTGCACTCCCGCCTCCCGCACCGCCTGCTCGATGTTCGCGAGGAGCTGGGCGCACTTCGTGCATCCGGTGCCGAGTATCTCGATCTTCATTACGGCCTCCTTTATAGCGAAATGTAGATTCAGCGATATATCCGGCCAAAATTTTTTACGGCTTCCCGCACAGATTCTCCCTACGGGCGCCCGGGAGCTTCGCCCTGTCCGCGGTCACCTGTGGGTCATCATTCCCCCACCGTCTGAGCGAGGTGATAAGCGTTGCCACCGCGTCATCGGTGCCGGCCGATAACGAATAACTGGTCCACTGTCCGTTCTTTTTGTCATCCACGAGACCCACATCCCTGAGTATCGAGAGGTGCCGCGAGACGCTCGACTGGGCTATGCCCATTACGTAGGTGATCTCGCAGACGCAGAGCGGCCGCTCCTCGAGCATCTTGAGGATGCGGAGCCGGTTGCGGTCGGCGAGGGCCTTGAAGAGCTTTTCAGTGGTTCTCATAGATAGCCATATCCATATCTTGCTATATGGTACACGAGGGGAGGATTGCCGTCAATGCCTTTCATGGATTATTTGCAAGGGGAGACTTATGTGGGGGGCCGCCACGCCGTCCCTTCGGGACTCTGTGGCCCTATGGGGCAGGGCCCCCCTACAAGGGGTGGGCGCGGGGAGGTCTCAGCCCCTCTTTTCCTTGATCAACTCCCGAGGTTCGCAGGGGACGAGGCCGATCGACTCGGTGACGAGGTCGGCGATCTCGCGCCACTTTGTGCTTACGATCCGATAGTTATGCGGGTCGACGATGCTGTCGCGGGTAAGGATGTAGCAGAGGCTCACGTTGCAGTCGCCGTACTGAGGGTGCCCGATCACGAGCCCCTCCCACGGCACGCCGACCGAGAGGACGAATTCGTCATCGGTCTTCGTCTGCGAGAGGAGATACCCGTCCCTCACGCGCACGAGCTTTCCGCTCTCCCTGCGGTAGATCCCCGCCGTGACGCCGCCCTTCGGGGTGAAGATCCCCTTCTTCTGCGTGTAGAGCGTGAGGGCCGAGCCCCTGATCTCCGGGAGCGTGCGGTTGTACTCCTCGATCTCGCCCTTCGTGATCTCCCTCACGTCGAACCACTCGGCGAGGTGGAAAAAGGTGAGCGGCACGCTGTCCCGCATCGCCTGGAAGTCCGCGAGGTACTGCGACTCCCCCACCATCCGGGCGTTCACCTCGCTCACGAAGATCTCCTTCACGCGGTTGTCCTTGTCCACGGTCGAGAGGAAGTCCACCCCGAAGTTGCCGCGGTAGCCGTGCGCGCCCATCCACGCGCCCACGCGCTTCACCACGTCCTGCATCAGCCGCGTCTGCTCGGGGGAGAACGCCTTGACGGTGTAGTCGGAACCGATGTACTGCCCGGGAAGCTTCACGAAGTACGGGTCGCCGACCACCTGTATGTCCGGCTGGGACACGACCACCGTCCCGTTCACCACGCACCCGGTGCAGTTGGGGCTCGGCCCGGAGAGGTACGGCGTGATCTTCGCCGATGTCACGGCGAATGCGTGCCCCATCAGCCGCCGCTTCTCCTCGATGACCCGCGCGTAATCCGCCTCGTTGAAAATGAACTCCGTCCCCCGCCCCGCCTGGGAGAGGGGCGTCTGGATGACGAAGCCGCCCTCGAACCTGTCGGCGAGCTTCTTGTATTCGAGTTTTCCGAACGGGAGCACGATGCTCTCCGGCGGCATCGGGATGCCGATCCTCCCGGCCTCCTGGGCGAGGCGCGCCTTGAACTCGAAATAGTCCTGCGCGATCTTGATATGGGTGAGCAGCCTCCAGTTCGGGACGCGGGTGTAGATGAACTCGTGGATCGGGTCCGAGGGGGCGAACGGGGCGAGGCAGGGCTTCCCGCCGAGAGATCCGACATGCGCGGCGATCTCGTCTCCGTAGTCGCGGAGGAAGTTCAGGTAGTAGTCGTTGGCGTCGTTCAGGCGGACGCGGTTCATCTTCTCGTAGGAGAAAACCTTCGTCCCCCACTCCGCCTCGATGTAGCGCGCGACCTCGTCCCCGTAAAAGAGGGAGAT
>JAZDKG010000054.1:0-45251 GCA_043803205.1 Planctomycetota bacterium | reverse complement strand
AGGGCGATCGCGAGCGGCGCGCCGGACGGGTTCGTGAAGGTGATTGCGGCGGGGAAGCATCGGGAAGTCGTGGGGGTACACATCGTGGGGGCGCGGGCGACGGAGCTTGTGTCGGAGTGCGCGCTAGCGATCGAGATGCGCGCGACCGCGCGTGAGCTCGCCGAGACGGTGCATCCGCACCCGACGTTCTCGGAGGCGCTGATGGAATGCGCGGGGGCGATCCTCGGAGAAGGGATCCACTCGTAGAGTCGGCCGTGACGCGGATCGCGCCCCGGCGCGCGGGGTGAAGCTGGGAGGCGGAAGTTTGGCACTGCAAAGGATGAAGAGACAGTCGGGGCTCGTGCGAGAGGTCGTCCGGCGGATCGTGCGGAAGATGAAGCCGGCGAAGGTGATTCTTTTCGGCAGTCGGGCGCGGGGGGAGGCTCGGGAGGAGAGCGATTACGACTTTTTCGTGGTCGCGGAGTCGGGGGAGCCGCGTCATCGCAGGTCGGCGCCGCTTTATACGCTGCTTGCGGATCTTCCGGCGGAAGTGGAGATCGCGGTCTACACGCCTGGGGAGGTCGCCGAGTGGGAGGGCGTGCGGGAGTCCTTTGTGGGGAGGGTGCTGGCAGAAGGGAAAGTGGTGTATGAAGCGAAGGCGTGACGTGGATAGGGGAGACATCGAGCGAGAGACGGCCTTAGGATGGTTCGGGTTGGAGAGACTTGCGCGAAGTTACTGGAGGCAGGTGGCAATTGCGGCGATTTTAGGAGACTCCCGGGGCGGGAGGGAAAGGAAGATGCCAGTTGGAGGATAAAGAGGTGATCGGAAAGTTGAAGCGGGTGGATATAAGGAGCTTGTGGAAAAGTGAGTCGCACGACTTCACGCCGTGGCTGGAAGAGAACGTCGACGCGCTGAACGATATTCTTGACATTACGATCTCCAATGCAGAACGCGAAAAGTCAGCCGGTCCATTCAACGTGGATTTGGTGGCTGAGGATGAGGGGGGTAATGCTGTTGTCATTGAGGCGCAGCTGGACAAGAGTGATCATGACCATCTGGGGAAGCTACTGACGTACTCGACGGTCCTGGAGGCGAAGGCTGCCATCTGGATCGTTGGAGACCCTCGGCCGGAACACGTGAGCGCCATCTCGTGGCTCAACGAGTGTGCTGGCGCGTCTTTTTACTTGGTGAAAATCGAAGCCGTTCAAGTGGGGGGACCTCCCCCTGCGCCGCTCTTCACGCTGATCGTGGGGCCAAGCGATGAAGCGAAAGAGATTGGTGAGAAAAAGAAAGGCTTGGCAGACAGGTATGAGATTCGGAAACGCTTCTGGGCCGGGCTTTTGGAAAAGGCAAAATCGAAGACGAAGCTTCACAGAAACATTTCCGCGTCGAAGTACGGATATGTCTGGGCCAGTGCTGGCATGCGGGGGTTGGGCTTGGTGTATGTCATCCGCGAGCACATCAGCGGTGTGGAACTCTACATCGATCGCGGTAAGGACTGTGAGAGGGAAAACAAGGAGATTTTTGACGCCCTCTACAAATCGAGGGGCAACGTTGAGAAAGCGTTTGGGGGGCAGCTGGAATGGCAGAGGCTCGAGGGGCGGCGAGCGTCGAGAATCCGGTGCACAATCGAAATCGGCGGCTTCAAAGATGAAGAAAAATGGGCGGAAGTTCAGGATGCGATGGTTGACGCTATGGTGCGACTCGATAGAGCCTTGAGGCCCTGCATTGCGAAACTGGACCAAGGCGGGAAGCAAGAGAGGCGGGGAAGGGCCGGTGTTGCTCAGGGTGGAGAATAGAATAGGCGTGGCTGAAGGAGGGCGAGTGGAGGCAACACAAGCAGTGGCGACGGTGCCGTGAAGGGTGGTGCGTGGATAGCGCGCCAACTGGATTGTGTTTCATTTGTTCGCTGGGAGGGAAGGAGAACAGGGGGAAGGAGAACGGGGGGTGGGGCCCGTGGTTTGCTGATTTCGGAGTACGGAACAGGAGAAAGCGTGGGCGCGCGCGTCGTGGTCGAGAGGCTCGGGAGGGTGGGGTACGAGCGGGCCGTCGCGTATCAGAAGGAGCTGGTGGGGAGAGTTTCGGGGGATCCGGCGGCGCCTGAGTATCTGCTGCTCCTCGAGCATCCCCCTGTCATCACGATCGGACGGTCGGCGCGGGACAATCATCTCCTAGCGGGCGTCGAGGCGCTGCGGCGCAAGGGCGTCGAGGTGCATCGGACGACGCGGGGAGGGGACATCACCTATCATGGGCCCGGGCAGCTTGTCGCATATCCGATCCTGAGACTGGATCGGTCGCGCAGCGGCGGGGTACGCGGATATCTCCGGAAGCTGGAGGAGGTTGTCATCGAGATGCTATCGGCCTACAATATCGAGGCCGAGCGGGACGCACGCTACACGGGGGTGTGGGTGGGGGGGGCGAAGATCTGCGCGCTGGGGGTAGCGGTGACCCGTTGGGTAACGTGGCACGGCTTAGCGCTCAACGTGAACACGGACCTGAGCTACTTCGACCTAATCGTGCCGTGCGGGATCCGGGGGAGAGGGGTGACGTCGCTGGCGAAGGAGCTCGGAAGAACGGCGGACTTCGAGGAGGCGCAGGACCGGCTCGAGGAGGCGTTCGGGAAGGTGATGGCGCGCGAACTCGTGAGGGCGGGGGAGAAAGGACAGGGATGAAGACGCGGGGGACACGAGAGACTGGGTCGCTTGGGCGGCCGAGCTTTCCCTCGTGGATGGTGAAGAGGGTGGGGCAATCCGAGGACGCGTCGCGGACGCGGGAGATCGTGCGGGAGCTTGCGCTTTCGACGGTCTGCGGGAGCGCGCGGTGTCCGAACGCGGCGGAGTGCTTTTCGAGCGGGACCGCGACGTTTCTCATCCTGGGTGACGTATGCACACGGGGGTGCGCGTTCTGCGCGGTGGGGCGGGGGCGCCCGAGACCCGTGGACGAGGGCGAGCCCGAGCGCGTTGCGGAGGCGGTGGGGAGAATGGGGCTCGAGCACGCGGTGGTGACGATGGTGACGCGGGACGATCTCGCAGATGGGGGGGCGGAGCACTTCGCGAAAACGATCCGGGCGATCCGGGCGCGCTCCGGGGCGACGGTGGAAGCGCTCGTGAGCGACCTGGGGGGATCGAGCCAAGCGCTCGATACGGTACTCGAGGCGGAGCCTGATGTCCTCAATCACAACATTGAGACGGTGCGCAGGCTGTACGGTGAGGTGCGGCCGGGGGCGGACTACGAGAGGTCGCTAGCGCTCTTGGCGCGCGCCGGGGAGTTCGGGAGGGGGGTGGTGACGAAGAGCGGACTCATGGTGGGGATGGGGGAGACGCGCGAGGAGCTCTTACAGGCGTTCCGCGATCTCGCGGGCGTGCGGTGCGCGATGCTGACGCTGGGGCAGTACCTCCCGCCGACGCCGAAGCATTTTCCGCTTGCGCGTTTTGTGCCGCCGGAGGAATTTGAGAAGATGCGTGTTGAGGCGATCGCCGCTGGAATCGCGGCGGTGGCGGCGGGGCCGTTCGTGCGCAGCTCGTATCATGCGAGGGAAGAGCTCGAAAGTCTGCGGTCCCGCAGTCGCGGGATCCGCGTGAAAAGGAGGTTGGACGATGGTGCGGTATGAGGTGACGCTGCCGGATCTGGGAGCCGAGGCGGGGGACGAGGCGCAGGTGTCGTTCTGGTATTTCGATCCGGGGGAGGAGGTGACCAAGGACGAGGATCTCGTGGAGATGATCACGGACAAGGCGACGTTCAACGTGCCGAGCCCCGTGTCAGGGAAGATCGTGGAGCTCTTGGCGGACGAGGGGGAGGTGGTCAAGGTGGGGAAGGGGATCTGCCTGGTGGAGACGAATGACGACTAGGAAGTACAGAAACGGGCTCTTCATCGTGATCGACGGGCCCGACGGCTGCGGGAAGAGCACGCAGTGCCGGATGCTCGCGAGGTACCTTCGCTCTCGGGGGCGCAAGGTGGAGTGCGTGCGGGAGCCGGGAAGCACGGCGCTGGGGGAGGCGCTGCGGCGGGTGCTGCTGGATGTCCGGCAGAAAGGGATGACGGCGGAGGCGGAGGCGTGTCTGTATCTTGCAGCGCGCGCCCAGCTCGTGCGGGAGCGGATCGCGCCGGCGCTAGCGGCGGGAAAGGACGTCATCGCGGACCGGTACCTCGGGAGCACGGTCGCGTACCAAGGGATCGCGGGGGGGATGGGGCCGACGAAGGTGATGCGGATCGCGCGGATCCTGGGATGCGACATCGAAAGCGACCTCATGGTCGTGCTGGACTTGGCCGGCGGGGAGGCGCGCAAGAGGCTGGGATCCCGCGCCTGCGGGATCGACCGGATGGAGCGGAAGGACGCACAGTACCACCGACGGGTGCGGGCGGCGTTCGGACGCCTTGGGAGGTATCTAGCGCACGTGCGCGTCGTGGACGGGAGCGGGACGAAGCAGGAGGTGCATTCAGCGATCCGGAGGCTGGCGGACGATGTCCTTTCATGAGATTCTGGGTCACGCGGGGGTGATCGAGAGGCTGCGGGCGGCGATCCGCAACGACCGCTTAGCGCACGCGTACCTCTTCGACGGGCCGGCGGGGGTGGGGAAGAGGCTTGTCGCGGTGTCGCTGGCGAAGGCGCTTCACTGCGAGAAGGAGGGGCCGACGGACTTCTGCGGGACGTGCGCCTCGTGCCGGATGGTGGAGACGGACAATCACCCGAACGTATGGATCTATGCGCCCGACGCGAAGAAGAGGGACTTCACGGTGGACCGCGTGCGGGCGCTGCAGGGGGAGATGGGGCTCAAGGCGATGGGGGCGGGGATGCGGGTCTATATCCTCGAGGGGGCGGAGCTGATGAACGACGAGGCGCAGAACCGGATGCTCAAGGCGCTGGAGGAGCCCGGAGAGGGGACGGTGCTCATCCTTGTGACGACGCGCCCGGAGAGGCTGCGCCCGACGGTGCGCTCGCGCGTGCAGCGGGTGCGGTTCGGGACGCTTTCGAAAGGGGACATCCGGCGGAAGCTCACGACGGAGAGGGGGCTGTCAGAGGAGACGGCGGCGGCGATCGCCGCGATGAGCGGGGGAAGCCTGGGGCGGGCGCTCGCGCTGGCGGAGGGGGAGGAGTTCGCGACAGCGGAGATGTGGGTGAGGACGTTTGCGGAGCTCGCGCAGGCGCGGGACGCACTTGAGGCGGCGAAGGCGCTTGTCGCCACGGTGGGAGAGAAGGCGGCGAAGCGCGTGGAGGGGAAGCGGCGGATCGCAGAGTACCTGGGGCACGTGGAGAACTTCTGGCACGACGTGATGACGCGGCAGGCCGGGTGGGAGGGGCCCGGGCTTTCGGGGGGTCACGAGGAGGAGGCGGCGGAGCTCGCGCGGCGGTTGGATCCGGGGGGTGTTCTCCGGATCATCGCGGCGGTGGCGGCGACGCGGGAGGATCTCGCCAGGGGGGTGCAGGGGCGACTAGCGGTGCTGGCGCTGGCGATCCGGTGTCGGCGGGAGATTCGGCGCGGGAAAGAGGAGATGTCGAGGGTTCATCCTAAAGGACAGGCTGATGACGGAAGAGAACGTTTATCCTGAGACGCCCGTCGAGGCGCCGGAGGCGATCCCGCCGGAGAGCGGGGCGATCTATTACTATGTCGCGCGGTACGGCATCCTGGGGACGGTGGAGACGTTCACGTCCACGATCGAGGACCTGCGCAGCGGGGAATCGGCGGTTGGGAAGACGGAGCGGGGCGTGGAGTGCGTGGAGGTGCTCTCGAAGTTCGACGACGCGAGCCGCCTCCCGACGAACACGCCTTTCCCGAGGATCCTGCGGAGGCTCACGCGCGAGGACGAAGTGGAGCTGGAGCGGATCGCGACGATGTGCGTGCCGATGGAGCTCAACTTCTGCCGGGAGAAGATCGCGAAGCTGGGTCTCCAGATGAAGCTCACCTTGGTCGAGCATCTCCTGGGGTCGGACCGCATCGCCTTCTACTTCCTGGCGGAGGGGCGGGTGGATTTCCGGGAGCTGGTGCGGGAGCTGGCGAGGGAGTTCCAGACGCGGATCGAGCTCAAGCAGATCGGGGTGCGGGACGAGGCGAGGATGCTGTCGGACTACGAGCACTGCGGGCGGGAGCTGTGCTGCCGGTCGTACATGAAGAAGCTGCAGCCGGTGGGGATGAAGATGGCGAAGAACCAGAAGGCGACGCTGGATCCCTCGAAGATTTCGGGCGCCTGCGGGAGGCTGATGTGCTGTCTGCGCTACGAGGACCGGGTGTATACGGAGCTTCTCAAGACGATCCCGAAGAAGGGCTCGTTTGTTGAGACGAAAGGCGCGAGCGGCCGGGTGGCGGATTCCGACGTCCTGGGCCAGCGGGTGACGCTGGAGCCGGAGAGGGGTCCGCGCGTGGTCGTTTCGGTAAGCGAGATCACGTCGGTGCTGCCGAAGGGGCAGATGCCGGTCGGGCCCCGCAGCGAAGGCCCCGCTACGCCGGGGGGAGGGGCGGGCGGCTCGGCGCAAGCTCCCAGCGGGGCGGGTGCGGCCGGGCAGTTGCGGGACGGAGAGAGGGGAGCGGAAGCCAGCCGGCCGGGACCTGTTCAAGGTGCGCCCGCGCAACGGGAGGGCGGAGCGCCTGATCGTCCCGCGAAGAGAAAGCGCCGGCGCAGGAGAGGGAGAGGTGGCGCGCGCGGAAACGCCCTCCCAGGAGGAGAGGGACGCGCCGACCGAGAGGCGAAGGGAGAGGGTTCGTCCCAAGAGGGAAAAGAACCTTGACGAAAGACGAAGGTCGCGAGCCCGGGGATGAGGCGAAGGCGGCGGGCCGGTACAGGCCCGAGGCGTACATGTTCGTGTCGCGGGGGCTGGAGCATACCATGAAGATGGTGGGGGAGCGGCGGCACGTGACCGGGGCGGAGCTGTGCGAGGGGCTGCGCCGGTACGCGCTGGCGCAGTACGGGATGTTGGCGCGACTGGTGCTCGCGCGCTGGGGGATCACCGCGACGGGGGATTTCGGGAACATCGTGTATGAGCTCATCGCGCGCAAGCAGATGTCGAAGACAGAGAGCGACTTGATCGAGGACTTTCAGGATCTGTATGATTTCCGCGAGGTCTTCGACGAGGCGGAAGACCTGCGGTTCAGGGTGCAGAAGGCTCACCCCGAGGGTTCATGATGATGTTGGTTTCATGGAGGGGCAACTTCGCACACGTAATCTCTGCCGAAGCGCTCGATGATCCGCAGAGGGTTTCCGCGCGCGAGGCATTCTTCGATGTCGGCTTGCCGATCTGGAGGATACATTTCCATATGGACGATGACGTATCGCGCTTCCGAGCCGACAACGGCTTCGAGGGATCCCTCTGAGGGGAAGTCTGCGGTGCGGCTTTCGAGTTCACGCGCTACCGGGGGGAAGTAGCGGCCATAACCATTGAGGATGGGTTTCCAGTGGAATGTTGAGTAGAAGGCGTATCGTGCGCCTCTGGGGTTCGACCAACTGTGACCCATCGGGAGTTCGAGGACCGGGGAATCCTCTTTGCGAGCGGCGAGCCACATATACGCGCGAGAGATATCTTCCCGAGAGCCCACATACGTCGTGGGCGCGGCTCCGGGCCACGCCTCGGCGAGCAGGAGGATCAGCGCCAGCAGGCCGAGCGCCACCTGGGTCCTCCCGCGCTTTCCTTTGAACAGTTCCGTGAGGGCGCAGGCGGAGGCGACGCCCAGGGCGAGCATCATCGGCACCGTGAATCGCCACGGCGAACGTATGAATGAGAAGCCCGGCACCGCCAAGTAGAAGAGCGCATAGGGTCCCCACGAGAGGGGCCTTGAAGCGACGATCACGAACCTGCCCATGGAAGTGAGCGCTGCGAGGAGCGCCAAACCCAGATAGGCGGCGAATCCGAAGTGGGCCTCGCGAGAGAATCGGCGCAAGTAGGGATAGCCCCCCCGAAATGCCAGAACCCACCACGCCAACAAGGCCCCCAACAGGGTCCGTGCGGAGACGGTGAGACTTCGCTCGAACTCATCCGCACCGGCTTCTGGGAGATGCAGTGCGCCTCTCTTCGCCAAGAGCGACAGGACGGTGGCGGCGGCGCCCAGTGCGCACAGTGCCAACGCAATCGCGCTTGTCCAAGCGGGCGGCTTCGCCTTATGCCGTTGAGGGAGTTCCTGAGGCGGACCGGCCCTTCTCGTTCTTCTTGCGATCGCAATCAGCATCGCCGCCGTGAGCAGGATAGGCACAAATCCCGGGAAAAGGGAATGTGGTCCAAGCGCGATTTTGCGGTTCGGAAGAAGGGAGCGGTAGAGGACCCCCCGCTCGTCGAACTGAAGGAAACTCAAGGCATCTGCCTTGTCGGTGTCGGCCGCGACGATGCTATTGACACCACTGGCTTCGTGCAGGGCGGACCAATAGACCGAGAGAAACGGGGAGAGGACGAGCACCGAGATCGCGAACGCCACCGTCAGTTTGCCCAGCGCGGGCCATCTTGCCTCTTGCGTCCGGAGTAAGCCGATTGCGGCCAGGAACATGACACATATCATGACCTGCATCCCCGCATAGCCGGAGGAAATGAACTGCAGGAGGACAAAGCCGCTGCAAAGGAGGGCGTCGCGCCAGCGCCCTTTCCTGTCGAAAAAGCGATGGAGAAAGAGAAGCGCAAAGGGTATCCACTGAGCGTAGATGATTTGTGGGGCGGTCCCGAGCCACCGGGTCCGTATCAGGCTGAATGCGTAGATGCTTCCTGCCAGGACGGAGGTGATTGCGCTTGCCCCCAGTTGGCGAGCCAGTAGATACGTCCCAAGGCCGGACAGGAAAAGCGATACGAAGATCGACGCGTTGTATACGAGGACCGGGTTTCCCGTCGATGCCCAGACGGGCCACACCAAGAGCGCAGTGCCCAGCGCCAGTTCGTTTGCGGCCCGGGTGCCTTGGTGCGGCCAGAAGATATTCGCGTTCCAGAAGTCCGGGAAGCCTTTGGCGATCTGCCGACAGTCCCAGGCGAGGTACCACATGATCGTGTATGTATCGTTCTCCTGCATCGCGACACACGTAGTCGTCGGGTGTAGGACCATCGGATAGGTAAAGGCAAGCGTAGCCACGCAGAAGAAGATCGCGGCGAGAAGGCATTTCCATAGAGAAGAATTATTTGATCTGTCCATGGTGAAGCTCAGTTAGCGTCGGCCAGCGGGTTCCTCCGTCATTATGAAGCCTCTGGCAGGGCTCTGCTTATCGCGCAAGCTCAAGCCGCGATGGGGATAGGGCGTGCACGGGAGGGGAGCATCCCAGCACTGATCGCCGCTCACGGGCACGAACAGGGTGAGGCCCGAATCGGCAACGAAGGGACGCACCTCGGCGGTCGGTATGGGGTAGAAGCCGTTCCGGGGTCCAGGGTCGATGATCTTTTCGTGTGTCCAGTGCGTCCCAGCGGTGGCAAGCACGGTGGCGACGACGACGGCACGCGCCGCCGCAAGCCCCCATCGGCCGAGGTGCGTACGGGCTGCGAGCGCCAGGGCTCCGGCAGCAAGGGCCCACGAGGCGGCTCCCAGAAACCGCGGATCGGGGGACGTCAAGAACCAGAAGCTCAGAGAAGCGAGGCAAGGCGCAAGCAAGCCCGCCCCTCGCAGAAGGTCCGTGTCCTTTCTCCCTCGCAAGGCAAGCCACAGAACCAAACCGACAACGGCTGCCAGGAGCGGGGCGACGACGTCGAAAGGGTAGGTCTGCCACATCCGTTTGACCCACGGGGCGAACCATGTCCATTTGCCAAGGACCTCGTCCGGATGCAGCTGAGGGAGCCTTGCCCAACTCTCGATCCACCGTCTATCGAGGATCGTGTTCGACAGCGGCACGCGCCATGGGACATTGAACGAAGCATAGTGGACGGGATACGCAAGGTAGCCGCTCAGGACGACGCCACGGGCCATCCAGATCGCCACGGCAAGGAGCGGGAGGAGGATCAGAATGAAGAGGGGTTTTCCAGGGTGGGACCGTGTCTGCGATCGTCGCACGAGCACGAGCCTCAGCAAGGCAAGGATCGACGCCGTTGCGCCGAAGGCAAGGAAGCTGAGCTTGATCGTCACTCCGATGGCGGAGAGCATCATCGTCATGAACGCGTGGGAGTGCAATCGGTCGTACGGCTCCTCGGCGAAGAGGGTGCACCAGAGATAAACGCTGACGAGCGCGCCTATAACAAACACGGGCAAGTCCGGCGAAGTGCTGACCAACTCCATGAAGCACCTCCGCGCCACCGGGACCATGAGCATGGTGAGGAGCACTGCGGAGGAGCGCACATTTGCGCGTGCAGTCCACAGCCGCCAGATGCTCAGCTCGATCATGAGCGCAAGGACCAGAAGGAGAAGCCCGTTTCCCAGATGTCGGGCGGAAGCCTGCCACGGGCCTGCCTGCGTAAGAGCCAGATATGGGAAATAGGCGCTGTTGTAGGCCAGGCGCCCATGGAGATTCCCGAGGCCGGGGACGATGCGATAGGAGGTGATCCATCGGATGGAGCTGAGATGGTAGAGGCCGGCATCGTAGCAATCCATCGGCCCCATTGCGTGATTGGCAAGCCAGACACCGAAGGCGCAAGCCGTGACCAGGAAGCTGACCTCAAACGGCGTCCTGAACTTCAGGAAACGGATTGCTTGGCGATTGACGAGCAGAGTCACGAGTCCGGCGACGAGCACGACCGCCAGCGTCGCCGGGCCCACCGGTGCGAAGCAGTGCCACAGCTGAAGGAAAAGGATGACCCCTGCCCAGCCGGCCCAAAAGGCGCAGATGAGCCGGTCAGCCCCGGCAAGCACGTCACCGAGAGCCCGGAGGAGCTGGAGGCCGAGTCCCACAAATGCAAATGCGAGCGCCGTCCAGACAAACAGGATCGAAAGCATTCCAAGGAGCACGGGCAAGCACCTCGTCAGGACATCACGCAGGGGCTCCAGAGCCGCATTGTATTGGCGCAGCTTCCACGAGGCAATTGGGCGCTCGACTCAAACCGGTGAATGCGGCGCGTCGAAGCGCAAGAGGACGTTAGTTGCACTCGCGCGACGGCAAGTCATGGGACGGTTGTGAGCGCGCCGAGCGCGAGAGCAAGAACTGAGCCGCGCAACCCATGGAGATCAGGACGCCGCCGATCGCGCCGCCGAGTCTCCAGGGACTCTCGTATGAGACGATGACATCCTGCGTTCCCGCGGGCACGGTGACGAGGATCCGCTCATAGGGATCGGGCCGGCTTGCAAGGGCCAAGCCGTGTGCGCGGAGGCGCGTATTGGGCCACCAGAGGAAGTTGACGACGACGTCGCACGTGGTTTGAAGACCGCTTGTGTCGATGCGCACCTTCCCCTGAAGGATTTCGACGGGAAGGGCTCGCTTCTGGTCTCCCGCTGGAAAGGCGAAGGGCGCGGAGTCGTCGACCTCGAAGACCCACATCAAGTCGTCCGCGAGCACCGGACGTCGGGTGCGGCAGTATGATCGCACACACAACCAGAGGGGCGGCCCCTCAGAAGGGGGAATCGACGGATCGGCGAACCCCAGGACCGCGGACGTGCGGTGAACAACAATGTGGGTGATCCCGCAGGCTTGGGCACCCATAATGGAGTCCCGGCTCCAGTGTGACAGCATCTTATGGAAGCGCGGGTGGGCTGTTACAAACGTGTCGTATCCGAGCAGGGATCCCACGTCGTAGAGGGTCGGATAGTTGTGGGACAAGGAAGCCACGATATTGTCGTCGGGGCAGCGGGGATGGGTGATTGAGAGGACCCGCACGGGACGCGGGTAATTGGCGAAGAGGCGTTCGATCTGGGGCGGCAGTGCTGGATAAGGCTGCTCGCGAAAGGTGAAGAAGGAGGGGCGTGCGAAATTGACGTGGTAGATCACGAGCGCAGCCACCAGAGGGAAGCAGAGCTTCAGCCACGGTTTCGGTGCCGGAAGCAGTATGAGCAAGCGATGGATGATCAATGCGCCGGCGGCGGTAGCGCTGACGTGAAAGAGAGGCAGGAACTTCCACGGCATCGTAAACTTATTCAGGAGCGGCAACCTCGCTTGGAGGGGCCAAAGCCCCCCCGGATAACCCAACATCATCAGGAGCGCGAGGATCGACATGAAGAAGAAGGGGTTTCGCAGGAGCTTTTTGAAGCCGCCGCGACGCATTGAGGCGAAGACGATCGCTCCGAGCCAGGCGAGCGCGAAGAGTGAGCCGGAATAGTAGAATTGTGTCATGAACTGTTTATCGGTAGTTCCCCAATCCTGTGGATGCGCGGCCCGCGCCAGGGGGTAGGGCAGGAACAGCGCGTGGAGGGCCGGCAGGATCCCGTTGCCCCAGACGATGCGGATGATGTTGCGAGTGAGAAGGTACTGCGGGACCAACAGCACCGCGGCGATCCCGATTCCTAGCAGGAGTGCTGGCAACATTTCCAGCAATCGGCGCCACCGCATGGCGCCCACCACACAGAGCCACAGCGCGCACGCGGCGAGCAGGCCCAGGCAATAGAGCCACAACTGGACGTGGCCAGCGTGGAAATACAGCCCGATTGCCAAGCCCGTACCTGCGGTCCAGGCCCAACGCGGGCGGCAGCGAAGGAACGTCACGGTCGACACAGCGAGCAGGCTAGCCCAGAGCATTGTCGCCGTCATGGGAAACCACGATCGCCCCGCGATGAGCGCAAAACCCGAGAGGCTCACGCAAAGACCCATGCCGGCAGCCAGAGGCGCCGCCACCCGCAGTCGGCGCCCCAGCCAGAAGCAGACGCAAAAAGTCGCCGCCAGATGCATCCAGCAGAAGACATCGAGCAAGAGGTATTCGCTGCCTAGCAGGTACCGAGCTACGGCGTACGCCAGATACGTGGGCGGGTACGTGAGCGTGTAGGTGCCCACCTCGGCCAGGGGCGCGCCGAGGTACTGGTATGGGTTCCACTGGGGGAGCTCGCCGGCAAGGACGCTGCGCACGCCATAGATAACCTGAGGCAGTAACTGATCGAAGTTGTCGTCCTCAACGAAGTAGAATGGCTGGCGCTTCTCCAAGAGGATCGCGCAGCCCAGGAACACAGCGAGCCCCGCCAGGAACCATGGCCAAGGCGGGGCGCGCTTTGGGGGATCGGGGCAACCGGGCTCCGTTTGGCACTGAGCGACCTCGCCGAGGACGGCGGCGTCAAGGAGCGCGGGATCCTTGAGCTTGCGGGGGATCCAGAATCGTCCGATGAGGACCGCGAAGATGCACGCGAGGAATAGGATAAAGACTGGATGGCGGAAAGACTTGCCGAGAAGACCGATCTGCGCGGCAGGCCCGGCCTTGAGAAAATCCTTATCCGCAGAGTAAGCCAAACCCCACGCCAACCATATGCCGACAAGCGCGCCGGCAAGAGCGATGGTCCAGATCGGTCGGCCCCAGGTGGGTCGGTTCATCCAGCGTCCTTCATGCCATGGTTTTCCCGGAGTGTATGCGCGTTGCCACACACGTGCCGTCAAATACTATTGGGAGCGGCACGTCCTCGCAAGCACCGAGTTGATGCCTGCAACGGCTTGGCGATCTGGGAATCATTGCACAAAGCCGGGACGAAAAACGCTTGTAAGTCGAAGGCTCCCATATACATTCCCATGTCATGGGGCAGCCAAGCGCGGTCGATTAGGCTTGCGCTCAGAGGAGACCCCGATGTGAGAGGGACGTCCTTGGAAATGGCCCTGTCCGTGGTCATGCCGGTGTATAACGAGGAGGACTCGATAGAGGCGGTCGTCGGCGAATGGACGGAGGAACTGAACGCCCTCAAGGTCCCCTACGAGTTTTGCATCTATGACGACGGGTCCAAGGATTCCACCCCCAAGAAACTTGAATCGCTGTGCGCCCGTCACCCCGCGGTGCGTATCATCAAGAAAGAGAATGAAGGACATGGGCCGACGATCCTTCGCGGCTACCGGGAAGCCGAGGGGCGGTGGATCCTCCAGATAGACAGCGACGGCGAAATACGCGCCTGCCATTTCGGGGAGATCTGGGACGAGCGAGAAAAGTACGACATCATCCTGGGCGTGCGCCAGGGCCGCCGTTCATCCGTCGTCCGCAGAATCATCACGGGCGCGGCCCGCCTCACCGTCCGACTGCTCTTCGGGAAGGCCCTGCGTGACGTGAACACTCCCTACCGGCTCATGCGCCGGGAAGCCCTACGAAAGCTTCTTCCCCGGGTGCCGGCGAGGACGATGGCCCCGAATGTGGCGCTCTCGGGCCTTGCCGCGAGGAGGGGCCTTCGAATCTGCGAATTCACCGTCCCCCACGAAGGCCGGAGAGGCGGGAGGCCGTCCCTTCTTGGATTGAAGGTTTGGGAAGTCGCGCTCCGCTCGTTCGGGGAGACGCTGAGGATCGCCGCAGGAACGGGGAAACAACGTCGCCGGGATCGGACGCCATGAGAAAAGACCCGGGCAAGGTTCTCATCATCGGCGGAGGCCCCACGGGGCTCGGCGCAGCCTGCAGGCTTGAAGAACTGGGTTTCAGCGATTTTCTCGTCCTGGAAGCCGACGAGCGGACCGGCGGACTTTCCAAGAGCTACCTCGACTCCAAGGGCTTCACGTGGGACCTGGGCGGTCACGTGCAGTTCAGCCACTACCGCTACTACGACGGCGTCCTCGATGAGGCTCTGAAGGACAGATGGCTGTGGCACGAAAGAGAATCGTGGGTTTGGCTCAAGAACCGCTTTATCCCCTATCCTCTCCAGAACAACATCCATTACCTGGACGACGGCGACCTCCGCAGGGCGCTTGCCGGCCTTGAGCAGGCCGCCTCCAGAAGGGCCTGCGAGCCGCCTCCCGGGAACTTCAGGGACTGGGTCATCCGCACGTTCGGCCAAGGGCTGGCCCAGCTGTTTCTCCTCCCGTACAACTACAAGGTGTGGGGATATCCTCTGGAAACGCTATCCTGGCATTGGATTGGCGACCGCGTCTCCGTCCCCGATATCGAGCGCATCAGAGAGACGATCCGCACCAGGCGCGACGACGTTTGCTGGGGTCCGAACAGCCGCTTCCGGTTCCCGGAAAAAGGGGGCACGGGCGCGATATGGGAGGCCGTCACGCGCCGCATCAACCCCGCTCGTCTTTCTCTTGGAAGCGTCATCGTTGGGGTGGACCTGGACAGGCGCTGCATCAGGCTGTCCGACGGGCGGGCCTTCGGTTACGATACGCTTCTTACCACGATGCCCCTCGACCGGTTCGTCCTCATTGCGGACCGTCTGCCTGCCGCCCTCAAGACGAAAGCGCGGGAGCTCACCCACGGTTCCGTCCATTTGCTGGGTTTCGGTCTCCGGGGGGGGCGGCCCGACACGCTCGCGAAGAAATGCTGGATGTATTTTCCCGAGGAGAACTCTCCCTACTATCGGGTGACGGTGTTCTCAAACTACTCGCCGAACAACACGCCCGAGGGGCACTGGTCGCTCATGGCCGAGGTGAGCGAGACGCGGCATCGGAAGGTGCATCCCGGCAGGATAGCGGGCGAATGCCTTGGCTCGCTCCGCCGTGACGGCCTTCTGGAGCGCGACGCCGACACGACCTCGGTATGGACAATGCGACTTGAGCACGCTTACCCGACCCCCACCATCGGCCGTGACGACGCACTGGAGGCGCTTCAAGGTGAGCTCGAACGCCGTCGGGTCTTCTCGCGCGGGCGATTCGGGGGGTGGAAATACGAGGTGGGAAATCAGGACCACTGTTTCATGCAGGGCGTAGAATGGGCCAACCGCGTCATTGCCGGAGAACCGGAGGTCACGTATGCGAGCCCGGAAACCATTAGCCGCTCCGGCTCTCCGCGCTGAGACTGCGCGGGGCTCGAAATCGGCCGATGACGGTGGAGCCGCGCGGATATGAGGACGCGTAACGCTGCAGTCTCTCCGCCAAGCGAGGACGCGCGAAAAGGGCCGTCCGGAGACGCGGGCCGGTGGCTATCGCTAGCCGTTTTGGGCCTCCCTCATTCTGGTCGGCGCGCTGCGCCGGCGTCTCGCCGTCGTCCCGCTGGAGCGCGATGAGGGAATGTATGGCCACATGCCCCAGCAGATACTTCGTGCACAAGTGCCCTACCACGACAGGTGGGGGGGAGTCTCTGGACTAACTTCAGAGCAATCTCAAGGGAGTGCTGGAGTTGTGTCTGGAAGAGAGCTAGATGGTGAGGGTGCGGTTCGGGGCGGGGAAGAATAGACCGGGCGATTTTCAAGAGAGATTTTCGATTGACGGTGGACGGGGTTTGCGCCTTGGGGCGCGTTTCATATACTTTGTGATCGGGTTCGGGTTGCGGAAAGGAGAGACATGGGGACGAGGACGACGGCGCTGCGGCTGTATGGGAAGATGGATTTGCGCCTCGAGACCTTTGAGCTGCCGGAGCCCAAGGAGGATGAGATCCTGGCGGAGGTGGTGTGCGATTCCCTGTGCATGTCGAGCTACAAGGCGGCGAAGCAGGGGACGGAGCACAAGCGGGTGCACGCGGATCTCGCGCAGAACCCGGCGATCCTCGGGCACGAGTTCTCGGGACGAATCCTCAAGGTGGGGACGAGGTGGGGGAAGCAGTTCCGCGAGGGGGACAAGTTCGGGATCCAGCCGGCACTCAACTACAAGGGGACGCTGGACGCGCCGGGGTACTCCTTCCCCACATGCGGGGGCGACACGACGCACGTTGTGATCCCGTCGTGCGTGATGGAGATGGAGTGCTTGCTGCGCTATGAGGGGGAGGCGTATTTCTTGGCGTCGTTAGCGGAGCCGATGAGCTGCATCATCGGGGCGTGCAAAGCGCAGTACCACGTGACCCGCGGGACGTACACGCACCGGATGGGGATCGTCGAGAGGGGGAAGGCGGCGCTCCTGGGGGCGGCGGGGCCGATGGGCTTAGGGATGGTCGATTACCTCATCCACGGGCCGAGGCGGCCGAAGATGGTGGTGGTGACCGACATCGACGAGGGGAGGCTCGCGCACGCGCGGGGGATCCTTGCGCCCGAGCAAGCCAAGAGGGACGGCGTGGAGCTGCGGTACGTCAACACGGGGCGCGGGGAGCCGGTGAAGGAGCTTCTGGGCTTGAGCGGCGGCGAAGGGTACGACGACGTATTCGTGTTCGCGGCGGTGACGTCGGTGGTCGAGCAGGGGGACGCGCTTCTGGGGAAGGACGGGTGTCTGAACTTCTTCGCGGGGCCGACGGCGGCGGATTTCTCGGCGCGGGTGAACTTCTTCGACGTGCACTACGCCGGCACGCATCTCGTGGGGACGACGGGGGGGAACACGGAGGATATCCGCGATGCCCTGGACCTCATGACGCAGGGGAAGATCAACCCGGCGATGATGATCACGCACGTTGGGGGGCTCTCGGCGGCGAAGGAGGCGACGCTGCATCTCCCGGAGCTAGCGGGGTGGAAGAAGCTCATCTACACGCACGTCGATACGCCTTTGGTGGCAATCGCGGATTTCGCGGAAAGGGGAAAGGTCGATCCGCTCTTCGCGCAGCTTGCGGAGATATGCGGGCGGCACAGGGGGATGTGGAGTCTGGAGGCGGAGCGGTTGTTTCTATCGAAGGCGCCGAAGCTTTCCAGGTGACGTGAGAACGCGGTACAAGGGAGAAGCCTCCCGCAAGGCGCGGGAGGCTTCTCTTGTTCAGCGACGGACGGTGGGGTCAGACCTTTCTCCGGGCGACGCCTCGAAGGCCGAGGATGACCGCGGAGGAGGCGAGGAGGAGGATGGTAGTAGGTTCGGGGAAGTGGGGCTCGCTGAGGTCTGTGCCGTACTGCCACCAGACGTTGTGGATATCGGAGAGGGAGAAACCGCCCGGAAGGCCGCCGAGGACAAAGACGACGCCGTTCTTGATGAAGGGGCGGCTCAATATGGGCGAGTTGCCCGTCGCGGTGTTATCGCCGGCGCTCAGGATCCCGTAGTTCATGCCGTCGGGGGAAGCGGGGGAGTCAAGGTCGTTGCCGGGAAAGCGGTCGCCGGGGCCGAAGAGGTCGAAGCCCGAAGAGGAGATACCCTGGCTCGTGCCTCCCGGGGCGCCGGAGAGGCCGGCCTTATAGGCCCATTCGCCTCCGACGACTCCGCCCGGGTCGGTGGTGCCGTGGATGACGACAGAGCCGGGGGCGAGGGTGGCGCTGATGCGGGTGAGGACGGGGTCGCCGTCGATGTCGAAGAACAGAGCCGTGAGGACATCGGAGGGGACGAGGACATCGTGGATGGAGGTATTCGTGAGGGTGACGACGAGCTGGTTGGAGCCGTTGATGTCGAAGCTTGCGGAGGCGGCGAGGTCCCCCTGGGAGCCGGTGAAGGTGATGGGCACGGCCTCAGCCGGCAATGCAAGGCCGAGGAAGATGACGGCCGCCGCGAGACAACTCAAACCCCAGAGACTTCTCATTGGAGACGCTCCTCATGCGTCAGGCGCTGCCCGCACGGACACAATGCGCCTGATCTTATGAACTATCCACTCCGAAGATCAGCTAGATGGACTGGAGCCTCTCTTCTCCGCGAAGCAAGTATAGCCTGCGGGTCCGTTTTGTCAAGCACGAAAGCGTTTTTTTGTAGGGCATTGTCTCGTGGCCTCTGTCCGTCAGGATCATACCAGCGCCCTACACCGAAAGCGGTAGAGAAGGCTTGCGTCAGCAGTTCCATGAGGCGTAACCTCTTGGCCTTGAAGGGGTTCGGCTAATCGCTGTGGGCGGTGACGGGCCGGAACGGAACTGGGCTTCAGTCCTCGTCGGCGTGTCCGGAGGTCTCATACCAGCGCTGCCAGTGCTCGGGATTGGGGGGGAGATTCCGGCCCGAGATCTTGCGAAGGGCACGAAGAACCCGAGACCGGACGAGCGGCTCGGGGTCGCGCAAGAGGGGGATGAGATCGGGGATGGTCGTCTTATCACCAATCCTCTCAAGGGCTTCCGCCGCTTTCACGCGGATGGACTTCTCGGAGGCGTCGAGGGCGTGCACCACGTCGGGCGCATGACGGCGAGCGCGCATCCGTCCGATGGCCTCCAGCGTGCGGGAGCGCAGATCGACGGAGTTGTCATCGACGTGAGTGATGATCGCGTCGGCGAGGGCGGCATCCCCGGTGAGGCCACAGGCCGTGATGAGCCCGCCCAGGGTCTCGGCGGGGAGGCCGCTCGCGGTGACGAGGGCTTGAAGTCTCGCGCGGACGGCTTCAGCGTCCTCTTTGGAGAGTTCCTTGGCTTCGACGAGGGAAGCGAGCTGCTGGAGGCCCGAGATCCCCATGATGCTCTCGACGCGCTCCTCGGAGAGGGAGGCTTGGCCTAGGAGGTCAACCGCTCGGGGGTCACGGACGTTGGCGAGGGTCGCCAGGAGCGATTGGCGTTTTTCGGGGTCCTGTTCCTGGGCGTATAGAGCAATGAGGACAGGACCGGCGTCCCGGATGCGCAGACGGCCGATCGCCGAGAGGAGCTCATCCGAGGCGGCAGCCGGGTTCGCCTTTAGTTCCGCGAGGAGGAGGGCCTTGGTCTCGTCCGTCGGATGGCAGACGAGGGCGCGCAACAGGAAAGGCCGGGCGACGGGGGAGGCGACGGGCCAGGCCGCTAGAAGCGAGGGGATCACTGAATCGTCCATCCGGCTGAGCTGGACGACGACCTTCATCTTGTCGGCGTCAGGGAGGTCCTGCTCAAGCTGGGCGACGAGGGGGGCGATGTCGGGGGCGGGGTTTGTTGCCTTGGCGGACGGCGCGGACGCGACCGAAGGGCCGGCGAAGAGGAGAGGCGCCAAGAACAGGAAAAGGGTGAGGGCGAGAGAGATGCGCATGAGCGGATCCTTAGTATTCGTTCCGGGCGAGAACCTGGACCTTGCCCATGACGCTCAAGCCTTGCTCCGCGATGTCGAGGGCCTGGCTGCTGTAGTAGACGTCAGCCGTGCCACGGAGATCGAGGAGGGTGGAGGAGGGCGGTGCATTGGGGTCGGGGTTGGCGGCGATGATGGCGCCGAAAACGAGGGGGGTTCCAGTGAGCTCCACTTCGGCGATGCCGCTGCTCGTGATGATGATGATTCCGGCGAAGTTGAAGGTGCCTGCGAACTTCACGTGGCCGTCGATGACGAGGACGCCCGCGCCCGTGACGGTGCCGTTCAGATTCTTGGTCACGCCCTGATCAGGCTTCAGCACCGTGATCTGGGGGGCCGTGAGGGTGCCCATGGTGGCGCTGCCCGAGGGCCAGTTGCTGTTGGTGTAGACGTTCGCCGGGCTGGCGTAGGAGGAGTACGTCTGCGCGAGGCCGTAGATGTCGTTGGCGTTCATGGGGTCGAAGGCATTGACGCTGGCGACGGACTTGATTCCGATGGTGCCGCCCCCGTTCATGAGGACGTTCTCGAGGGCCTCGGGGTCAAGGCCTGTGGGATTTACGCCGTCGACGCGGTCCGTTTTCTTCCCGAGCTGGCTTATGATGTTGGCAACGGACACGTCGTCGTGGACGGCGACGCCGAGGACGTCGGGGCCGGCGCCGCTCCCTATGGTGGCGTCGCTGGCCTTGAGGGAGGCGAAGGGGATGCCGGTGGGGATGTTCGTGTCATTGCCGGTGACGCGGGGGGGCGAGCCGCTGAAGTTGACGGTGGAGCCGGGGATGACGTTGCCGTTCGCGTCGAGGGGGTTGTAGAGGGTGATGGCGCCGTAAACGTTGGGGACGCTGCCGGTGGACTTACGGACGGTGGCGCGGATGCGGCGGGTGACATTGGAGTAGGTGGCGACGGAGGTCAGCGTGATGTAGTTCATTTCGGCGGCGTCATCGATGAGGCCGTTCCCGTCGTTGTCCGTGCCGTCGGTCCACCAGGGGTAGCAGCGGACGCGGTAGGATCCGCCGTAGAAGTAGCCGGCGATGGTCGTGAGGCCCTGTCCGGCGCCGATGTTGGAGCTGTTGAGAGTGGAGATCTTCCGCTCGAGTCCGGTCTCGGCGCACATGAGGGCGCGGGTGAGGTAGTAGGAGGAGCGGGTTTTCTTGGAGTCGGAGTTCGTGATGAACATGAGGCTCAAGGCCACGCCGGCCGCGAGCACGGTGAGGAAGAGCGCCGTGATCAGCGCGATTCCTTTTCTTCGGCAGGAGATTCGGAACATCTCAGGGTCCTCCAGATATGCGCCGACCGCCTTTGTGCAGGGTCAGTTTCTCAGGGTCACTTCGGTCTCGAAAGCGCCTCTGACGATGGAGTTCGGGTGCGCGGGATCGCGTCTTGCGACGCCCAAGCGTGCGGTAACGACATCACGACTGTTCACGTGCTCCCGGTAGAAGAGGAGGGAGGCCTTCTCGACGTTGCGGGCGACGGGCACGCGGACACTCGTCCCGACCTGCCTGTAGAGGACGCCTTCGTCAATGATGCCGTTGTGGTTGTTGTCGAGTCCGTCATCCAACTCGCCCGCATCGGAGTCGATCTCCCATTGGTAGGTGATCACAGGTCCCCAGGCGGGCTGGTCCAGTTGGGCGTCCCATCCGGTGCAGCGGCTGAAGGCGATGGAGGTGACGGCGGTGTCGAGGGGGAAGTCCCAGCCGTCGGAGGTAACGCCGGAATAGCGGATGTTGCGGGCGATCTCCTGGACCAGGATTTCGGCCTGACGGTTGAGGTGCGAGTTGAGGGTGGTGGACTTCTCCATTTTGAGCGTCGCGTCGAGGGCGGTGAGGGTGACGCCGGCGAGAAACGCGAGGATGCTCGTAGCCACGAGCACCTCAACGAGGGTGAAGCCGGCGCGGCGTCCACGAAGCCTAGAGGTGATCGCAAACTTGACAGGCCAACTCGATGTGGCGTTCGTTTCCACTGATAGACCTCCATCGAACGGTCACGAGGATCTCCTTCATACCGTTCGCGTTTTCGGGGGAGACGGTTATGGACCCGCAGTGCGAGGCTCCCTGTGCGGGAGTGAGGGAGGAAGAACCCTGGGCGACGTCGAAAGTCGCGGGGACGTTTGCCTGAGTGATCTCGGCATAGGGGCGGGATCGGATGTCCTCGATGGCCCTGCGGGCCTCGTTGAGCGCCAGCGCCGTCTCACGACTGGCTCCCTGGAGATTCACGCTGGCGAGATGGGCACTGATGAAAGCGAGGGCCGCGATGCTCAAGATCACGATGGCGACCATGACCTCGATGAGGGTGAATGCCCGTTGGCGGCAGACGAGAGGAGGACTTGGCCCGCCGACAGGGTGCTTCGTGAGGAAAAAGGCGCCGTTCATGCTCGTCCATCCTTGCAGACAACGGCAAGCTCTATGGGCGCTCGCCGAACTCTCACTGGCTATTTTAGCAAGTAGCGGGCCAAGGTCGAGGGGGTCATATCTAACTCTTTCTGAAACAAACGGTTAGGAAATCGCCTCCGGTTTGAGTTTGGGTTATGTGCCCAAGATGGGCACTTCCAGCGGCGGCACTGACAATAATGAACAACTCCGGAACCCCAGGGTTGACCCCAAATGGGGTATTCAAGCCTCTGATGCGCTTCCAGCCCTCCTGTCAATTATACCCTGTAGTTTCGAGGCTGGTGAGGACCTGGCTTCCGGTGGAAGGTTGGCAGACAAAGAGCTGGGGCTCGACGCTTTGGGGGATATAGTAGGAGTTGGTCAGGAGCTCCTCGAGGTCGCCGGCGGCGTCGCTCTCCAGGAGGACCATGATGCAGCCGCCGAGGCCGGCTCCCGCAAGCTGGGCGCCTAGGACGCCCGGGGCAGTGAGCGCCCGGTCCACGAGGAAATCGATCTCCGGGGTGCTGCAGCCGTACCCGCCCGGCTGCTGCCAGAGAGCGGCGAGGGATTCGCTCAGGGGGACGGGCTCCTCGACGCGGGCGATGAGCGAGTCGAGGTATTCGTCGGTGGCGCTTTGGGAGTAGGGGATGCAGTCGCCCTTCCAGCGGGCGACGCGGTCGCCGTCGTGCGAGACGTTCATGGTGACGCCGAAGGCGCGGACGTCCGCGCGGTCAAGGAGCTTTCCCGCGCGTCTAGCGCGCTCGATCTCGGCAAGGCAGAAGAGGGCGGCGTCGCGGAGGGGGAAGTCGAGCCCGCCGCGGCGGGCAAGTTTGTCGAGGTCGAGGCCGGTGAGGCAGTTGGCGACGGTGGGATGGCGGGCGGCGAGATCGAGGACGTCGTCCGTCGCGAGCGTAAGGGGGACTCGCTTGAGGAGGCGATAGAGCGCGCCAAGGGAGACGTCGAGCCTTGTCGTATTCACGTCGCGCAGGTGCTCGATACGGGGGGCGAGGGAGGGGAACTCGGCCTTGATGATCTCACGGGCCATGTGGTAGCAGGCGACGCGGGCGTTGAAGCGGGCGGCGGCGTTCTCGGTCTTCTTGGCGGAGAGGCCACTGTGGCAGACCATGAGGCTGTGGTCTTCGGGGAAAGGGTGGCGCCCGGTGACCTGGAAGGGAAAGAAGGAGACGGTGACGACCTCTTTTTCGCGGCCGAGCTTGATGGCCGCGTGGTCGGCGCTTCCGCCCCGGGTGCCGACGAACCACTCGCCTTCGCCGCACAGGTCCACGAGCTCTCTGGGCAGCACGTTGAGGGCGTTGAGCTCGACCAGGGCCTCGGTGGCGGCGACCACGAGGGCGCTGGAGGAGCTCAGGCCCGCCCCGACCGGGATGTTCCCGCACACGAAGGCGTCCATCCCGAGAAGGGCGCGATCCTTGAAGTGGTGCTGGAGACGCAGCGCTGCGCCCTTGACGTAGTTGGCCCAGTCGCCGGCGGATTTCGAGGCGAGGCGGCGGAGGTACTGGGAGTCGAGGGTGCGCAGCCAGTCCTCCCAGACGATGTCGGCGGTGAGCTCGCGGACGGAGAAGGACCGGGAGGGGTAGCGGGCCTCGTCGAGGTTCCAGAGGTTGATGCGGTCGTCGGGCCGCGGGGAGGCGGCCATGACGACCTCGCGGTTGATGGCCATCAGGTTGCAGGCGCCTCCCTGGTGGTCGACGTGACGGCCCATGATGTTGATGCGTCCGGGGGAGTGCACGAGGATGGCGGCGCGGTCGGGGCCGATCCGCTCGGAGAGGAGCCGGGCCGCCAGATGGGCTAGGGAGTTGGGCCGGCGATGGGCGAAGCGGCGCTCCCACGTGGCGAG
Source organism: Planctomycetota bacterium (assembly GCA_043803205.1). Lineage (GTDB taxonomy): Bacteria > Planctomycetota > DG-23 > JAZDKG01 > JAZDKG01 > JAZDKG01. The sequence goes on along the minus strand of JAZDKG010000054.1, from coordinate 21,354 downwards.
ATCCGGGTAAGGGGTTCTCGTGCGGACGCGGGCGGCGTGGATGCGTCTCACCTCGTCGAGCTCGGCGAGGGTGTTGAAGGCCATCACGTCGGTGGGGTCGGCGGCGCGGAGGAGTCCCACGGGCGAGTTGCGCGAAGCGAGGTCCTCGACGACGTCGGTGAAGTAGAGCTCCGTCCCGCGGGCGCGGGAGGGCTTGAGCCTTCGGACGGCGTCGGTGAGGAGATCGAAGCGTCCGATGTAGAGGCTCAGGTTCACGAGGTCGCACGCCTTCGCCTCTTCGAGGGAGACGATCCCGCAGTTGCGGGACAGGGAGAAGCGCTCGGGGAGGGGAGCGAGGGCGTGCAGGAGGTCATCCCAGGGGACGGGGAGGTCGTCGGGGGATTCCAGAAGCGTCGCGAGCTCCTGGGAGAAAGAGGGGAGTTTCTTCGCCTGGAGGCGCGCGGAGACGAAGGCGCGGAGCTGGGCGACGGTCCGGGGACGCTCGCTGCCGGGGAGGGAGCGAAGGGCCGCCGCTAGGTCAAGCGCGCGCAGGTCGGCCGACTCGATGATGGCGAGGACTTTCCCGTCGCGGGCGATGACTCGGCCGCCTTCGGGGTTGTTCTGGAGGGGACCGGCGAGGAGGCAGAGGTCGCAGGGGGAGGAGGAATAGGTCTCGACCATGCTGCGGATGACGGCGGGCTCGACGACCTTGTCGCCGGCGGAGATGAGGACGTGCTCGGGGCGCAGCGTCCGTTCGAGAAGGTCGAGGGCGCAGGCGACGGCGTCCCCGGTGCCGCGGGGGGCGGACTGGTAGGCGAAGAGGACGTCTCGCCGGATGCGCGAGACTTCCTCCATGACGAGCGCGGCGCGGGCCCCGACTACGACGACGTGGGAGTGAATGCCCGCGAGCTCGTAGGCGGCCAGTGCGTTTTCGATGACGGAGACGGGGCCGATGCGACAACAGGACTTCGGGGGCATGTCGGGGGGCATGCGAGTGCCAAGTCCGCCCGCGAGGGTGATGGAGACGAACTGGACGGTCATGGGAGCACCTCGGTCGGCCCGCGGGGCGAGACGTCCCCCGTCGCGGGGGTTCTACTCCTCCTTTTTCTTCTTCCAGAACGCGACCTTGCCGAGGACGTCCTTGAGGCCCTTTCGTTCGCCCGCGAAGGCGTCGTCGCCGATCTTGGTGTCCACCTTTTCGCCTGAGACGCGGTTGGTGCCGCACTGGACGCAGAGGATGGCGCCTTTTTCCATGTGCGCGCCGCAATTGGGGCATTCGAGGATCTCGATGTCTTCCTCGCTGACGTATTCGAAGGTGGATTCGGGTTCTTTCTCGGGCTTCTTCTCGGGCGGAGCGGGGACGGAGATCGGCTTCTTACAGACGGGACACTTGGCGGTCTTGCCGGCCTTGTCGAGGGGGGCCTTGAGGAGTTTGCCACAGGAGCACTTGAAGGAGATGATGTTCCCTTCGACATGGACGTCGGGGGGAGGGGGTTCCTCCTTCCTGGATTCCTCCTCTTTTTTCTTTGCTCCTTCCTCGAAGGCGGCGTCGTCCACTTCCTCCATCTCGAAGGGGACGAACTCTTCAGAGGGGGCGGGCTTCGGGGGCTCGGCGGGGGCGGGAGGAGGCTGGGGCTGGGGAGGGACGTTTTCGCGGGGTCGCGCGCTGGGAAAGGGGACGGCGAGGAGTCGACCGCAGTTGGAGCACTTGCCGCGCTTGCCCGCCCAACTATCGGGCATCTCGTGGACGGCCCCGCAGGGGCACTTGACGCTGATACTCATGGCGAATGCTCGCGCGTCAGGGACGGTTCATGGGTTTCGAGAGGAAAGCGAGCGCTCGAGCTTCTTCCCTTCCTCTGGGAGTATTCTACGGGCGGGGGGGAGGGGCTGTCAAGGAGAGATGGGCCGCCTCGCCTCGGGCAGGAGGCGAGAGCGTGTCGGGGAACCTTGACTTGTCGAGAACCTCGGAGTACCATGTTGTGCTGCAAGCGGCGGGCGAGACCCGCCGGCGGAAAACAAGGCTGTGTGGGCGATTAGCTCAGTTGGCTAGAGCGCTAGCTCGACAAGCTAGAGGTCACTGGTTCGAGCCCAGTATCGCCCACCATTTTTATTGGGTTCCGGGGCGATGGCGAAGGTGAAGGTGAAAGGAGGGGGGGAGATCGAGCTCGCGGACGGGAGTCCGCTGTCGGCGGCGCTTGCGACGGGGAGGGACGGCGGGAAGGCCGTGGTGGCGGCGCGGTTGAATGGGGAGCTCGCGGACCTCTCGACCGTCGTGACGGGGCTGGCGGAGGTGGAGTGGGTGCGGGAGGATTCCGCCGAAGGGCTCGCCGTGCTGCGGCACAGCGCGTCGCATATCCTGGCGGAGGCGGTGGGACATCTGTACCGGGACGTGAAGTTTGCGATCGGGCCGGCGACATCGGAGGGGTTCTACTACGATTTCGAGCTCTCGGAGCGGATCGGGGAGGGGGACCTGGCGCGGATCGCGGGCGAGATGGAGAAGATCGCCCGCGGGAACGGGAAGTTCTTGCGGACGGAGGTTTCACGTGAGGAGGCGCTGCGCCAGATGCGCGCCGCCGGGCAGGACTACAAGGTGGAGCTCATCCGGGAGCTTCCCGAAGGGGAGTCGATCTCGTTTTACCGGCACGGGGACTTCGTGGATTTGTGCCGGGGGCCGCACCTCGTGGATTCGAGCGGGATCCGGGCGTTCGCGCTCTTGAGCGTGGCGGGGAGCTACTGGCGGGGGGACGAGAAGAACAAGATGCTCCAGCGGGTATACGGCACGGCGTTCGCGTCGAAGGAGGCGCTGGAGGAGCACTTGGCGATCCTCGAGGAGGCGAAGAAGCGAGACCATCGCAAGCTCGGGAGGCAGTTGGGGCTTTTCAGCTTCCACGACGAGGGACCGGGGTTCGCGTTCTGGCACGCGAAGGGGATGGTGCTCATGAACGCGCTCCTGGGGTACTGGCGCGGACGTCACCGCCGGGCCGGGTACGAGGAGGTGAGCACGCCGGTGCTCTTGGACCGTTCGCTGTGGGAGAAGAGCGGGCACTGGGACAACTACCGCGAGAAAATGTATTTCACGGAGTTGGAGGAGCGCGCGTTCGCCGTCAAGCCGATGAACTGCCCCGGAGGGCTTCTCATTTACAGGAGCGACCTCCACAGCTACCGGGAGCTGCCGATGCGGGTGGCGGAGGTGGGGCTGGTGCACAGGCACGAGAAGAGCGGAGAGCTGCACGGGCTCTTGCGCGTGAGGCAGTTCCACCAGGACGACGCGCACATCTTCTGCACGCCCGGGCAGATCGAGGACGAGGTGGTCGGCGTGATCAAGCTTGTGTTCTCGATGTACCGGGACCTGGGGTTCGAGAACGTGCGCGTGGAGCTTTCGACCCGGCCGGAGAAGTCGATCGGGTCGGACGAGGACTGGAGACGGGCGGAGGAGGCGCTGCGCGGGGCCTTAGCGCGGGCGGAGGTAGCCCATGATCTCAATCCGAGGGAGGGGGCGTTCTATGGCCCGAAGGTGGACTTCCATCTCCTGGACAGTCTCAAGCGGAGCTGGCAGTGCGGGACGATCCAGGTGGATTTCGCGATGCCCGAGCGGTTCGACCTGGAGTATGTGGACCGGGACGGGGCGCGCAAGAGGCCGATCATGATCCACCGGGCGGTTCTGGGGAGCATCGAGAGGTTCGTGGGGGTGTTGCTGGAGCACACGGGGGGGCACTTGCCGGTGTGGCTTGCGCCGGTGCAGGCAAAGGTCTTGACTGTTACGGATTCGCATGGAGAATACGCGCGCGGGATCGTGGAGGCGCTGCGGGGGGAGGGACTGCGGGTGGAGCTGGACGACCGGAACGAGAAGGTCGGCCACAAGATCCGCGAGGCGATCCTGGCGAAGGTGCCGTACCTAGCGGTCGTGGGAGACCGGGAGGTTTCGCACGGCACGGTGTCGGTGCGGGAGGCGCTCAAGGGCGACCAGGGGGAGGTGGAGTCGACGGAGTTCGCGCGCAGGCTGCGGGAAGCCGCGCGGGTGCCGTGAAGTTTTGTTGGAGGGTCACGAGCCATTCCAGGAGAACTGAGGATCAACCATCAGATTCGCGTTCCGATGGTGCGTCTGATCGACGCGGAGAGCAAGCAGGTCGGGATCGTGCCGACGGAGCAGGCGCGGGCGATGGCTTTGGAGACGGGGGTCGACCTCGTGGAGGTGGCGCCTGACGCGAAGCCTCCGGTCTGTCGGCTGATGGATTACGGGAAGTTCAAGTATCGGCAGAAGAAGCGCACGCAGAAGTCGCGGGTGAAGCACACGGCGCAGGTGAAGGAGGTCCGGCTTCGGCCCAAGACGGAGGAGCACGACGTCCAGGTGAAGCTCAAGCGCGCGCGGGAGTTTCTGGAGAAGAAGGATCGTGTGCTGGTGAACATGCAGTTCCGGGGGCGGGAGGCCGCCCACATGGAGCTTGGGAAGAGCGTGATGGATCAGTTCATTCAGGAGCTTGCGGACCTGTCGCGTCCCGACCGTCCGGTCAGGGTGGAGGGGAGACGGATGTCGGTGACGCTGCTTCCGAAGGCGTGAGAGAGAGGAGCAAGAGACGAGCGATGCCGAAACAGAAGACCCACAAGGGGAGCGTCAAGCGGATTCGGATCACGGCGAAGGGAAAGGTGCGTCGGACGCGGGCGTTCCGGCGGCACCTCATGAGCGCGAAGTCCAGCAAGCGACGCCGACAGCTCAGGCGGCCAAAGATAGTCGGAGGGCCGTCCGGCAAGGAGTTCCGGGCGGAGACGTGAGAGAGGAGAGAAGAAAGCCATGCCACGTGCGGTGAAAGGACACGCGCGCCGGCGCGCGAAGAAGCGGTACTTCAAGGCCGCGAAGGGATACCGGGGAGGGCGCGGCAAGCTGTACCGGACGGTGAAGGAGAGCGTCCGGCGGGGATGGGCGTACGCCTTCCGCGACCGGAGAAGCCGGAAGCGGGATTTCCGGCGGCTGTGGATCACGCGGCTCAGCGCGGCGTGTCGGATGCGGGACATCTCCTACAGCCGGTTCATCCGGGGGCTGGACGCGGCAGGGATTGAGCTCGACCGCAAGGTGCTCGCGGAGCTCGCCGTGTCGGACCCGAAGGCGTTCGACAAGATCGTGGAGGCGGCGAAGGCGAAACTCGCCGCGTAGATCCCTTTTGTCTCTTGCGAGCGCTGGAGGGCGGGAGGCGCTGCGGGGGAGCGGTCCGTGGCGTACCGGAGGGGGTTCGCCCTTAAGGGCTCATCCTGAAGGGTTCATCCAGGGATCGGCGCAATGGAGATCGAAGTCGGGAAGATCATTGCGGAAGCGCGGGAGGCGCTTGCGAAGGCCGCCACGTCGCCTGAGGTCGAGGAGCTGCGGGCGCGCTACCTCGGGCGCAAGGGGATGGTGCGGAAGCTTTTTCAGGAGGTGCGCGCGGTCGATGCGGAGGGGGCGGCAGTCGGTCGGGAAGGCCGTGAACGAGCTCAAGGAGAAGCTCGAGGCGCTTTTCGAGGCGGCGGTCGGGGGAAAAGGGAAGGCGCCCCGGGAGGAGCATGAGACGTTCGACGTGACGCTGCCGGGGGAGAGGCCCGGGCTCGGGAAGCGCCACCCCGTGATGCAGGCGCTTCAGGAGATGATCGCCATCTTCGTGCGGATGGGGTTCAGCGTCGCGGAGGGTCCGGAGGTTGAGTATGAGTATTACAACTTCGAGGCGCTGAACATTCCGCACGGGCATCCCGCGCGGGACCCGCGCGACAACTTCTATCTTGCGGAGGACGTGTTGCTGCGGACGCAGACCAGCCCCGTGCAGGTGCGGGTGATGGAGAAGACTGCGCCGCCCCTGCGCTACATCGTGCCCGGGAAGGTCTACCGTCCGGACACGGTGGACGCCAGCCACAGCTTCATGTTCCATCAGCTCGAGGGGTTCGCGGTGGACGTGGACGTGACGTTCGCGGACCTCAAGGCGGTGCTCACGACTTTCGCGAAGGAATTCTACGGAGGGGAGGTGCGCACGCGCTTCCGGCCGCACTTCTTTCCCTTCACGGAGCCGAGCGCGGAGATGGACATCTCGTGTCTGGTGTGCGGCGGGAAGGGCTGCGCGCTGTGCAGCCAGAAGGGGTGGCTGGAGGTGTGCGGCTCGGGGATGATCCATCCGGTGGTGTTGGCGGCGAGCCATATCGATCCCGAGCGGTACACGGGGTTCGCGTTCGGGTTCGGGGTGGAGCGCCCGTGCATGCTGCGGCACCGGATCGACGACATGAGGCTTTTCTTTGAGAACGATCTGCGGTTCTTAGCGCAGTTTTGAGGGGAGGCGCGCGAGGCGTTCGCGGGGGCCGGAGAAGGGACGTCGATGAAGCTCGTTCTCGGTTGGCTCAAGGACTACTGCGGGAAGGTGGGCGCGGCGCCGGAGACCGCGGAGACGCTCACGCGCGTGGGGCTAGAGGTCGAGCGCGTGGAGGAGTCCGGCGCCGAGGGGGTGCTCGAGGGGGAGGTGACGTCGAACCGGCCGGACTGGCTGTGCTACCTCGGGGTGGCGAGGGAGTTGGCGGCGGCGCATGGGGCGGCGCTGCGGGTGCCGATGGCGGCGCTTGAAGAGGAGGAGGAGCCCGCGGGCCGTCTCACGAAAGTCGAGATCGCCGACACGGACCTTTGTCCGCGCTACACGGCGCGGGTTATCACGGACGTCGCGGTCGGGCCGTCGCCGGAGTGGATGCGGGCGAGGCTGGAGGCGGCGGGGCTGCGGTCGGTGAACAACGTGGTGGACATCACGAACTACGTGCTCTTGGAGACGGGGCAGCCGCTTCACGCGTTCGACTGCGACAAGCTGGGGGAAAACCGGATCGTGGTGCGCCGGGCGGTGGAAGGGGAAGAGCTCGTCGCGATCGACGGGACGAGGTGCGCGCTGGACTCGTCGATGCTCGTGATCGCGGACGCCGCCAGGCCCGTCGCGGTGGCGGGGGTGATGGGGGGCCTCGAAACGGAGGTGACGGACGCCACAAGGCGGGTTCTCCTCGAGAGCGCATATTTTCAGCCGGCCTCCGTGAAGGCGACAAGCCGCAAGCTGGGGCTCATTACGGATGCCTCCTTTCGGTTCGAGCGGGGTGTGGACCCGGAGATGGTGGAGTTCGCCAGCCGACGGGCGGCGGGGCTCATGCAGGAGATCGCCGGCGGGAAGGTGGCGCGGGGGCTGGTGGAGGTCAACGTGCAGAAGATTGATCCCGTGGAGGTGGCGCTGCGACCCGGGAGGATCCGGAGGGTGCTTGGACACGGGATCGGGCAGGAGCGCGCGAAGGAGGTGCTCGGGCGGCTCGGGTTCGAGCTCGTGCGCGAGAGCGACGAGGCGCTCACGTTCCGCGTGCCGAGCCACCGACTCGGGGACGTGTCGCGGGAATGCGATCTCATCGAGGAGCTGGCGCGTCTGGAAGGATATGACAAGGTCGGCGACACGACGCGGATGCCGATCCTCCGGGGCAGTCTTCCCGATCGGCTCAAGCTCGAGGGCTGGCTGGCGGAGCGGCTAGCGGGCGCGGGGTATTTCGAGACGATCACGCTGTCCTTCGTGAACGGAGAAGAGACGGAAAGCCTGAGCCCTTGGGAGAGCGACGGGACGCTGCTGGTGCCCAACGCGATGCGGGCGGAGGAGAGCGCGCTGCGCAAGACGATCGTCGGGAGCCTCTTGAGGGTCAAGCGGCAGAACGCGTATCGGGGGGTCGGAAAGGTGCGGCTCTTTGAGCTCTCCAAGGTGTTTCTGCCGGTGCGGGGTGAGAAGCTTCCCCGCGAGAAGAGCTGTTTAGCGCTCTATGACGACGAGGGGTTCCGCAGGGCGAAGGGGACGGTGGAGTATTTGCTGAGCGAGCTGGGCGTGAGCGCGTCGGAGGTGGAGGAACGGGAGCTGGCGGCGGTTGAGCCGGGGCGCGCCATCCGCTATGAAGTGGACGGGCGGCTCCTGGGGTACGTCGGGGAGGTGCGCGGGTCGTTGCGCGCCGAATTCGACATCGCGGCAAGGGCGGCGGTGGCCGAGATCGACGTCGATCTTCTCGAGGAGAAGGCACGGCGGGAGAAGATCTACCGGCGGCCGGCGCGGTTCCCAAGGGTGGTGCAGGACCTCGCGATCGTCGTGGACGAGGCGACGCGATGGGGCGACGTGGAGAAGGCGATTTGGCGGACGGGCGGGGAGTCTCTCGTCGCGGTGGAGTTCTTCGACGAGTACAGGGGTAAGCAGGTGGCGAAGGGGAAGAAGAGCCTAGCGTTCAGCCTGACGTTCCAGTCGGAGGAGAAGACGCTCGAGGCGGAGGAGGTCGGCGGGTGGGTGCAGGGGGTGCTGCGGGAATTGGCGGAGCGATTCGGGGCGCGGCTCCGAGAATAGCGTGCCGATCCCGTGTTTCGGACGTATAATTGAATAGAGAAGACAGGCCCTGCGTCTAAGGGGGTGAAAAGGCAGTTTGTAAGGAGGAGACCAATGAAGACGACAGGACTGTTCGTGATGGCGGTTGCGGTTCTCGCGGTGGCGGGCGGCAGGCTCTACGCGGACGACTACGGGGTGCGGTATTTCACGACCCCCCAGACGACCGTGACCTACAGCACGGACATCCGGGAGACGCGCGCGGTGCAATACCCGAACGGGATGACGACCCCTCCGAGGAACGTCGCGGCTGATTACAACCCGCACTTGACGGGGATCAATCCGAACCCGCACCTCACGGGGATCAACCCGAATCCGCATCTTACGGGCATCTACGGGGATCCGCATCTGGGCGTGCGCATGAGCCCCGCGCCGGTGTTCTATCCGCCCTATCCGGTCTACTACGGATCCTATGGGCGGCTCGGAGGCCGGCACGGGCGCGGGCGGGTCGCGACACCCGTGGCGGTCGTCCTGTATCGGAGCTATCCGCTGCCCGCGACATGCGTGCCCGTGACGAGCAGCAACGTTACCTTCTCCATCCGGATCGGGTGGTAGAAGGCGTAGAAGGCGACGAGAAAGACAAAGCTCGCGGGGAAGCGCATCTTCTCCGCGAGCTTTCTTTTTGTACGGGGGCTCCGGCTTCAGTCCGGGGCGGATGATGGACGCTTGCGGAAGATCGTGATGGCCGTGGAACCGTAGGGACGGGTCTCGTCCAGCTCGAGGGCGCGAAAGGCGTCCGAGATCGGAGCCTTGCGGGGATGCTGGAGGAAGAGGAGCGCATCGTCGGCGAGGACGGGGGAGCCGCCGAGGCGCTCGATGAGGTCATGGAGTTTGCTCCCCGGCAGGACCGATCGGGCGTGGGCGTACGGCGGATCGATGAAGACGATGGAGTAGCGCCCGGACCGGCTCTCAAGGCGGGGCAGGACGTCGTAGGCATCGAGGGTGATGATTTCCACACGATCGAGCCAGCCGAAGCTGTCGGCGGTCGCGCGGACGGCGGCGGCGGCAGGGGGGTGGATCTCAACGAAAGTGGCGAAGGCGGCGTCGCGGCTCAGGGCCTCGAGGCCCAGGGTCCCCACGCCCGCGAAGAGCTCGAGGACGGTCGCGCCCTCGACGCGGTCCCGGAGGATGTTGAAGAGGGCTTCACGGACGATTCCCGGGGTGGGACGCACGGCGCGGGCCTTCGGGGAGGGGATGGGACGACCTCTCGCCGAGCCGCCTGTGATTCGGATCTTGTGTTTCCGGGGCATGGGGGACGCCATTCCGGGAGAACGCTTGGGAGGACCGCGCCGTGTTAGGTTCCGCTCGAGGAGTCATAGCCGGCGCGGGAGAGCACCAGACGCGTGAACTGGTCGCCTCTTTCCTCGAAGTTGGTGAACATGTCGTAACTGGCGCAGGCGGGGCTCAAGAGCAGCACGTCGCCCGGGGCGCCGAGCGACAGGGCCGAGGAGACGGCTTCGTCGAGGGACGCCACGCGGAGGAGCCGTGCGCGGCCGTCGGGGTCAGCTTCCGCGATGAGGCGTTCGAGCTTTCCGCCCGTGCTCCCGATGAGGACGGCCAGGCGCGCACGGGAGGCGACTTCGCGAGCGAAGGCGGAGAAGTCGGAGCCCTTGTCGTAGCCCCCCGCGATGAGGAGGATGGGGGAGTCGAAGGAGCGCAGCGCTTGGACGGCGGAGTCGGGGGTGGTGGCCTTTGAATCGTTGTAGCAGGCGATCCCGTTGACCGTCGCGACCAGCTCGAGCCGGTGGGGGAGGGCCTTGAAGTCGCGGACGGCCCGGGCGATCGCCGCGGGCGGGGCGCCCGCCGCCGCCGCCGCCGCTGCTGCGGCGAGAACGTTCTCGACGTTGTGCTCGCCGCGGAGGGGGATGTCGCCCGCGGCGAGGAACGCCGCGGGTTCTCCATTGCGAGCGAGGTACAGACGGTCGGCCTCGCGGAAGGCGCCGAAGGCGACGGGAGCGCGGCGGGAGAAGAGAAAGACGTTCACGCAGCGGGGCTCCCACGAGCAAAGATCGGCGCAGTCGGCGTTGAGGACGACGAAGTCGTCGGGCTTCTGAAAGAGGATGATGTTTTTCTTGGCGGCGACGTAGTTCTCGTAGGTGCGGTGGCGGTCGAGGTGGTTGGGGGCGAGGTTGGTGACGACGGCGCCTCTCGGGCTTACGCCGAGGTTCGCGAGAGCTTCGAGTTGGAAGCTGGAGAGTTCCAGGACCACGAGGTCGGACGGGCGGATCGTTTCGACGTCCGCGAGGAGGCTGCGGCCGATGTTTCCGCCGACGTGGGTCGGGAATCCGGCGGCGGCGAGCATGGCCCCGAGGAGGGCGGTAGTGGTGCTCTTGCCGCTCGTGCCGGTGACGCCGAGGATCGTGCCGCGGCAGGCCTGGAAGAAGATCTCGACCTCGGTGAGGACGGGGATTCCCGCGGCGCGGGCCAGTTGGAGGTAAGGGGAGTCGGCCGAAACGGCGGGGCTGTGCACGACGACATCGGCGCAGCGGAAATCGGCCTCGTCGTGTTTTCCGAGCACGACGCGTTCGGCGAGGTCTTTGATCGCGGCGAGGCTGGGGGCGAGCTCGTCGGCGCCCTTCAGGTCGGTGACGGTGACTCGTGCGCCCCGTGCCGCGAGGAAGCGGGTGACGGCGACGCCTCCCGAGAAGAGCCCCAGGCCCATGACGGTGACGCGCTTGTCCTTCCAGTCGATCATCTGCGGACCTGGTTGAGTTCGCGGGTCATGGAGAGGGCGGCGCGAGCGACGTGTCGCGCCCAGTTGGGGTCGGAGGGGTCCTCGTAGGCGAAGATGAGGGCGCGGCTGGAGTTGACGATGGTGCCGAGGCCGTGCGCGTCGAAGGCGCCGGCGAGGTCCTGAGCGGTTGCGCCCTGGGCGCCGAAGCCCGGGACGAGGAAGGGGGTTTCGGGCATGAGCTTGCGGAGGCGGACGACGGTCTCGGGATAGGTGGCGCCGACGACGGCGCCGACGGAGCTGTAGCCGGACCGACCGACGAGGTCCTCGCCCCAGGCGCGCACGAGCTTGGCGAGGTGGAGGTGGACGGGCTCGCCCGCGGAGAGGAGGTCCTGGATCTCTCCCCCCGAGGGGTTGGAGGTCTTCAGCAGCACGAAAAAGCCCTTGCCGAACTTCTTCGCGCGGTCGCGGAAGGGGATGATGCCGTCGCTGCCGAGGTAGGGGTTGACGGTGATGGAGTCTTCGTGCCAGATGTCGATTTCTTCGCCGCCGAGGGAGACGCGGCCGAGGTGACCGGCGGCGTAGGCCTCGCAGGTGGGACCGATGTCGCCGCGCTTGACGTCCCCGATGACGAGGAGTCCGCGCTCGCGGGCGTAGGCGACGGTCTCCTGGTAGGCCTTGATGCCCTGCCAGCCGAGCATCTCGTAGAAGGCGATCTGGATCTTGACGGCGGGGGCGACGTCGGCCACGGCGTCTATGACTTCTTTTCCGAAGGCGAGGAAGGCGTGGGCGGCGGCCTCGGCGGGGTTGGAGTACTGCCGGAAGGCGAGCTCCCGCACCGGACGGGGGATGAGCTCGATGCGGGGGTCGAGGCCGACGCAGAGGACAGAGTTCTTGCGTTCGATGGCGTCCATCAGGGCGTCGGCGAAGTGAGAGGGATCGGCGCTCATGGGAGACCTCCGTGGGGGACGCGCGCGGGGCACGTCGCCGATCACTGTAGTCCATCGTGTAGAGCGTGTCAAATGATGGATTCGCTTGACGCTGCGGGCCGGCGCCCGTATGTTGTTCACGTCGCGGCTTTCGTCGAAGGAGAGTGTGCCTTGATCAAGAGTTTCGTGCTGGATACGAACGTGCTTCTGCACAACGCCGCGGCGCTCACGAGCTTCGCGGACAACGAGGTCGTGATCCCGATGTCGGTGCTGGAGGAGCTGGACCAGTTCAAGGTGGAGCGCAGCGACCTTGGGCGGCACGCGCGGGAGGTGATCCGTTTCCTGGACAAGCTGCGGGCGGTGGGGAGGCTTTCGGACGGGGTGCCCGTGGAGGAAACTGGGGGGACGATCCGGGTGGTCAAGGAGGAGGAGATCGCGACGGAGGCGGGTCTGCGGCAGGACACGGCGGACAACCGGATCCTGTCGGCGGCGTGGCGCCTGGCGAAGGGGGGTCGGACGGTCATCTTCGTCTCGAAGGACATCAACGCGCGGATCAAGGCGGATTCTCTCGGGCTGCGGGCGGTGGACTTCGAGAAACAGAAGGTGCGCTTCGACGTCCTCTACAGCGGCTGGCGGGCGGCGCCGGCGTCGAAGGGGATGATCGACGCCTTCCACAAGGACGGGAGGATCGACCCGCCCGCGGAAGACCTAGCCCCCAACGAGTTCGTGCTGCTCCAGGACGAGGGGAACGAGAAGCATTCGGGACTCGGGCGGTACGACGCCAAGAAGCGCGCGGTGGTGAAGCTGGCCCACGCGGACGATTCGCCGTACGGGATCAGCCCACGAAACGTGCAGCAGAGGATGGCGCTCGAGCTCTTGCTTCTGGACGAGGTGCAGATGGTGACGCTGGTGGGGCAGGCGGGGACGGGGAAGACACTGCTGGCGCTGGCGTGCGGGCTGCAGAAGGTGGTGCGGGAGAGCCGGTACGAGAAGATGCTCGTCAGCCGACCGATCATGCCGCTCGGGAAGGACATCGGGTACCTTCCGGGGGACAAGGAGGAGAAGCTCTTAGCGTGGATGCAGCCGATCTTCGACAACCTCGAGTATATCTTTCAGGAGACCGTGCGCGTCGGGGAAGGGGAGCGGAAAGGGAAGGGGGGGCAAGGCGGAGGACCTGTTCGCCTCAAACACGATCGAGCTGGAGGCGCTGACCTACGTGCGGGGGCGGAGCATCGCGCGACAGTTCATCATCGTGGACGAGGCGCAGAACCTGACTCCGCACGAGATGAAGACGATCGCCAGCCGCGCCGGCGAGAACAGCAAGCTCGTCTTCACGGGAGACCCGTACCAGATCGACAATCCGTACCTGGACGCGGACTCGAACGGTCTCACCTATGCCGCCGAACGGATGAAGGGGCAGGAGATCTTCGGGCACGTGACGCTGGTCACGTCGGAGCGGTCGAACCTCGCGGCGATCGCGGCGGAGCTGCTTTGACGGGCGGGCGAGACACAAGACGGGAGGACGGGATGGCGACGATCGACGATTTCGGGAAGCTGGACATCCGGGTGGCGCAGGTGGTCGAGGTTCGGGATCACCCGAACGCGGACAAGCTCTTGCTCCTGGAGATCGACCTGGGGACGGAACGCAGGCAGATCGTAGCGGGTCTGCGCCCGTATTATCGGCGGGAGGAGCTCTTGGGGAAGAAGATCGTGGTGGTGGCGAACCTGGAAAGCGTGAAGCTGCGGGGGGAGGAGTCGCGGGGGATGCTGCTAGCGGCGCAGGACGGGAGCGCCGTGGTGATCCTCGCCCCGGAGCGCGACATGGCCGTCGGCAGCAGGGTGAGGTGACGGGGGATGCCGGGGGGCGACGGGAGGGTCCCGCGAATGCGGGAGACGCTGACGATCATCCCGACTTACAATGAGCGGGAGAACATCGAGCGGCTGGTCGAAACGGTGCTGGCGCAGGACGCGCGGCTCGACGTGCTCGTGATCGACGACGGGTCTCCCGACGGGACCGGCGAGATCGCCGACGACCTAGCGCGGCGCAGCAGGCGCGTCCGGGTGATCCACCGGGAGGGAAAGCTCGGGCTGGGGACGGCGATCGTCCGGGGGCTCACGTTCGCGCGCGAGCAGGGCTACGAGGGCGCGATCGTCATGGACGCGGATTTCTCGCACGATCCCGGGTACATCGGCGCCTTTCTCGAGCGGGCGGAGGAGTACGACCTCGTGATCGGGTCGCGGTACGTCCCGGGGGGCGGCGTCGAGAACTGGGGAGTCGTGCGGCGGCTCGTGAGTCGTCTGACGAACGTCGCGTCGAGACTGCTCCTGCGCATTCCGGCGAAGGACGTGACGGGTGCGTTTCGGTGCTACCGGGTGGGACGCCTCGGGGAGCTGCGCCTGGAGACCGTGGTGAGCCGGGGATTCTCGATCCAGGAGGAGCTCGCGATGCGCTGCGCGCGGGCGCGGTGGCGGATGACGGAAGTGCCGATCGTGTTCGTGGATCGTAAGCGCGGGGAGTCGAAGGTGTCGATGGGGGAGATCGCCCGTTCGCTGGCGACCCTCCTCGCGCTTGCGTTTCGAAGGGGGCGATGAGGAGGCGGCCGGGCGCCGGGAGGCCCTGTTTTCGGTTGACTTGAAGGGGGGATTCCGTTATACTGCCGATCTCTGCGCGTTCCGAGGGCTTGACGTCCGTCAGCGGACACTCAGCGGCCCCGGCGGGGCCCCCTCGAAAGGCTTAGATCGAAAGGAGCGGCTGCGATGATCAAGGTCGGGTTGATCGGGCTGGGCTTCATGGGACAGATGCACTTCGGCGTGTACAGGAAGAGCAAGAAGGCCCGGATCACGGCGGTCGCGGACATCGATACGGCAAAGCTGCGGGGTGACGTTTCGAAGTCGGTGGGGAACATCCCGGGGGCGGCGAGGACGCTGGATCTATCGGGCGTGGCGACGTTCTCGTCCGCGGAGGAGCTCATCCGCAAGGGAGACGTTGACATGATCGACGTCTGCCTCCCGACGTACCTGCACGCGAAGTACGCGATCGACGGTTTGAAGGCCGGCAAGCACGTCCTGTGCGAGAAGCCCTTGGCGCTCAATTCCCAGGAGGCCAAGCAGGTGGTCGCCGCCGCCGCGCGCAGCAAGGGCTTCCTCATGACGGCGATGTGCATCCGGTTCTGGCCGGAGTACGTATACCTCAAGGAGACGATCGATAAGAAGACATTCGGGAAGGCGCTGGCGGCGCGCTTCACGCGTCTGAGCCCGACGCCCACGTGGGCGTGGGAGGGGTGGCTGACGAAGGGCGCCAAGAGCGGGGGAGCGGCGCTGGACCTGCACGTGCATGACACGGATTTCATCCTTCACGCGTTCGGAAAGCCCAGGGCGGTGTCGTCGACGGGACTGAAGATCATGACGGGTGCGGTGGATCACATCGTGACGGAGTACATCTACGGGAAGAAGGGCCCAAGCGTCGTCGCGGAAGGGGGCTGGGCGTTTCCGGCGGCGTATCCCTTCCGGATGTTCTACAACGTGCAGTTCGAGAAGGCGACCGTGGAGTTCTCGACGCAGGCACAGCCGACTATCACGGTCTACCAGAAGGACGGGCGGATACAGTATCCGAAGATGGCGGCGACGGACGGGTACAACGTGGAGATCAACTACTTCCTCGACTGTATCCGCAGGGGGAAGGCCCCCAAGGTGGTCACGCCGGCGCACGCGGCCCTCTCGGTCGCACTCATCGAGAAGGAAGTCAAGTCCGCCATGACGCAGCGGGTCGTGAACGTGTAGGCGGGTAGCGGAGGAGTTTTCCCTGGGTTGGGGGACACCACACCGTACGGAGAAAAACCGTTCGCGGGCGGGGCACGTGTGCACATCATAGTTAGCCAGACGATGGCGACGACGAGATGAAGAACCAGTACTTCGGTGATATCAACGACTACTGCAAGTACGGTCTCTTGCGCGCCCTCCAATCCGGAAGCGAGTGCAAGCTCCTCGTCGCATGGATGCTTACTCCGGACGACGGTGGACGAGGCGGTGGGTTGCGCTCCTACCTTCAACGGCCCGAAGAGTGGAGACGCTTCGACCCCGAGCTTTTCGACGGCCTCGCTGATGCGCTTGAAGCGACTTCCGCGCCACAGGTGTCGGTCATCGAAGGATCCGGCCTGCTGCCATGCTCGACGTTTTATTCGACAGTCGTACCGGACGCACGCGGGGAGCGCGATCTCTGGCGGCAGGGTCTTGTGGACTCCACCTCGGGGGCAGATCTGGTGTTCGTCGATCCTGACAACGGAATTGAGATTCCCTCGAAACCTGTGGGGCGGAAAGGCTCCTCAAAGTACATCACTTGGTTGGAGATCCAGCAGCTTTGGGAGAGCGGCTGCTCGGTACTCATCTACCAGCACTTCCGCCGTGAGCCTCGCGAAGCTTTCGCCGCTCGCATGGTTTCAGAGCTACGGCAGCGTACCGGTGCGCGTTTCGCGCACGCTTTTCGCACCGCCCACATCCTCTTTTTGCTCGTTGCCCAGGCAGAGCATGAGGATGGCTTCCGCAAGGCCACCCGCCGCCTTGCCACGCGCTGGGAGGGCCAGATCGACGAAAAAGTGATGGCTGGCTAATGGCGGCATAAGGAGACAAAGACATGAAGCACTCATACCCTACTCTTGAACCGCTAAAGTTCTTGTTGGAGATGATTCACAATCGGGTTATGGCGCTCCCAGACTTTCAGCGGGATTTCGTATGGGACCCCTACGCTACGGATGAATTGATTGAGTCTATTATCAGCAACTACCCTGCTGGTACGCTCCTCCGAATCAAAAGTGGCCAGCAGCTTCAATTTCAGCCGCGTGCTTTTGAAGGAGCGCCGGAACTCGACGGGCTGAAACCAGCATACCTGATTCTGGACGGACAGCAAAGACTGACATCGCTCTATCAAGCGTTCTACGGCAAAGGTGAACACCGCTACTACTTGAATCTGGCGGACTTGGAAAAGGGGAAGGACTTGGAAGATTGTGCCTTCTACCTGAAAGCCGAAGATGGAGAAAAGGTTTACGCCAGAATTGCGCAGCAAGCTGGAGCGCTAGTTTTCCCAATGGAACGGGTATTCGGTGGTGCTGGCGGTTTTAGCGGCTGGCAGAATCAGGTGTTGCGTATTCGAGGCGGTGAGGCCCCAGCAATCTTCGACTTACAGGAACGGCTTACAAGACTCCACAGCGACTGGATCAAACCCATCGAAGAGTATGACTTCCCGATGGTTACGCTCAATGAGGAAACTTCCGCGCCAGCCGTCTGCATGATCTTTGAGACGCTAAATCGAACCGGGGTCAAACTCAGCGTATACGACCTACTCACGGCACGGTTTTGGCCGCTGGATTTCAACCTGCGGCAGAAGTGGGAAGAAGCCCAAGACGAGAACCCCATACTTGGCGAGTTCAAGGTAGACCCCTACTACATATTGCAGGTTATCGCCCTGCTTGAACCGGGACAAGACAGAGATGGAAAGCTACTCGCCCCTTCCGTAAAGCGACGGGCAATCCTGGACATGAAGGTGGAACAGGCGCGTCGGGGATGGAATGCCGCAGTAAATGGATTGGCCGAAGCCTTGCGCATTTTACGGGATGATTGCGGTGTACTCGAAGCAGGGCTACTCCCGTACAATACGATCTCGATTCCAATGGGAGCGGCATGGGCAAGTCAAAACGAAATCACTGGTGCAGACACAGGTGCGAACCGGCTCAAGATTCTGCGCTGGTTCTGGTGTTCAGTCTTTGGGCAAAAATATGAAAATGCGCCAAACAGCCAAGCTGAAAAGGACTTTGCCGAATTACAACGCTGGATGAAAGCCGGCGAACCGCCCGAGTCCGTCACTGAGTTCACATTTGAAATGAAGTTGCAGCAAGTCAAACCTCGTCAACGTGCAGTGTATCGCGGGATCATGGCCTTGGTCTTGCAAAATGGCGCTCTTGATTTTCACAAGCGTGGCAGAATCACGACGGGACTGCTTACGGATAAAGGAAACCCGGTCGACGACCATCACATCTTCCCACGCGATTACTTGGACAGTGAGGGCGTATCTCCATCTCTGCGTGACTGTATTCTCAATCGCACCTTTATTGACCGTATTACGAATCGCCGCCTCAGCAGACGCACGCCTTCAGACTACTTCAGCGAGATTCGTGCCAAGCAAGGCGGTAGCGGAACGGACGAAATGCTTGCGTCCCATGTTTTGCCACAGGGGGATCATTCGCCCTTGCTAACTGGTGACTTCGGGAAGTTTCTGGATTGGCGTGAGCAAGCGTTGAAAGATCTGATTCGTCGCAAGACACAGGCGTAAGGTTTGTTCGTCTTCAAGATGAAGAAGGGGCAGAACAGTGGCATGGACGGCGACGCGGATAGCCTGGCCGGTACCGCGCGGGTCATGCCAACGTTATGGTTGGGGCGACCAGCGGAGTACGTAGAGAGGCTTGCCATGCGTGCGGTGTTCCTGGACCGCGACGGGACGATCAACGAGGACGCGCCGGGGAAGTATGTGCTGGCCTTCGAGGACTTCCGACTGATCGACGGGGCGGTGGACGCGATCGCGAGGCTCTCGAAGGTGGGGTTCCTGGTCTTCGTGGTGACAAACCAGGCGACGATCGGGCGCGGATGGACGGACCTCGCGACGTTCGAGAGGATCAAGGAGCACCTGACGACGCGGGTGGAGGCGGCGGGGGGGAAACTCGCGAAGGTCTACTTCTGTCCCCATCGCCCGGAAGATGGATGCGCGTGCAGGAAGCCCGGGACAGGGATGATCGACCAGGCGCTCGACGAGCACCCGGGGATCGACGTTGGGGAGAGCTTCCTCGTGGGCGACACGGCTACGGACATGGAGCTTGCGGGGCGCGCCGGGCTGCGGGCGATCTTCGTGCTCACGGGGCATGGGGCGCGAGAGAGGACGACGCTGGAGGAGAAGGGGATCCGTCCGGAGGCCGTGACGGCGGGGCTCGCGGAGGCGGCGGACCATATCCTCGGCGCGGGGAGAGGGGCGCGCGACACGCCCCGCGCCTGCGGGGGCGGGCAGGCCTAGCGGGGACGGCGGCTCCTTTTGTTGGAAGGCGGCGGAGTGGTTCGAAGATACGAGCTCAAGCCGACGGCCGCGCCGGCCGCCTTCGTAAAGCGGCTGGAGAAGGAGCTGGATGAGCAGCAGCTTGCGCCGGTGACTTCGCCAGCGGGGGCGGCGCTCGTGATCGCGGGGGCCGGAAGCGGCAAGACCCGGGTGGTGACGCACCGGGTCGCGTACCTGGTGGAGGGGGGGATAGCGCCGGAGAACATCCTCCTTGCGACGTTCACGAACAGGGCTGCGCGGGAGATGCTCCGGCGGGCGGAGGCGCTGGCGAGCCGGGGGCTCACCGGGCTGTGGGGAGGGACGTTCCATCACATCGCCAACGTGATTCTGCGGCGGCACGCGGGGCTTCTGGGGTACCGCAACGACTTCACAATCCTCGACCGGGAGGACGCCAAGACCGTGATGAAGTCGGCGGTGGCGGAGGCCGAGGTGGACACGCGCGCGCGGCGGTTCCCGCAGCCGCAAGTCCTTGTGACGATCGAGAGTCTGAGGGCGAACACCGAGACGCCGCTCAAGGAGATCGTGGAGAGGCGCTACCCGTTCTTCGCGGAGCTCATCGAGCCGGTGGAGGAGGTGCTCTCGCTCTATCGGCTGAAGAAACTCGCGCAGAACGCCATGGACTACGACGACCTTCTCGTGAACTGGCGGCGCGTGATCACGGAGTTCGCGGAGGTCGGGGATCTTTACCGGCGGCAGTTCCGGGCGATCCTGGTGGACGAGTACCAGGACACGAACAAGCTCCAGGCGGACATCGTGGACGAGCTGGCGAAGGGGCACGGGCATCTGATGGTGGTGGGCGACGACGCGCAGTCGATCTACAGCTTCCGGGGGCGAACTTCGCGAACATCATCGAGTTTCCGAAACGCTACCCGGACTGTCGGCTCTACAAGCTCGAGCACAACTACCGGAGCACGCCCGAGATCCTGAAGCTGGCGAACGTCAGCATCTCCTTCAACCGGCGGCAGTTCCACAAGGTGCTGCGGGCGACGCGCCGTCCGGGGACGCCGCCGGCGCTGGTGGCGGTGAGCGACGTCTCGGCGCAGGCGCGGTTCGTCGCGCAACGGGTGCTGGAGCTGCGCGATGAGGGGCTGGAGCTTTCCCAGATGGCCGTGCTTTACCGGGCGCACCATCATTCGATGGAGCTTCAGGTGGAGCTCATCCGGCGGGACATCCCGTTCGAGGTTCGCTCGGGACTGCGGATCTTCGAGCAGCGCCATCTCAAGGACGTGATCGCGTTCCTGCGTCTTGGGGTGAACGGACGGGACGAGCTCGCATGGCTTCGGTCGCTCGGGCTCGTCGAGGGGATCGGACCGGTCATCTCGGGGAGGATCTGGCGGGCGGTCGCGAAGGAGACGGACCCCGTGGCGGCCACGCTCGGGGAGGAGCTGCAGCAGCTCGTTCCGCCGCGCTCGCGCAGGGACTGGGGGAACTTCCGGGGGGTGCTGGAGGAGCTGCGGCTGCCGGCGGTTCTGGCGGCGCCGGCGGAGGGGATCATGCGCGCGCTCGACGGCTTCTACCGCGACTACGCGCAGGCGGAGTTCCCTGATTCCTCCCGGCGGATCGAGGACATCGAGCAACTTGCGCGCCTAGCGGGGACGTTCGACTCCACGGAGGCCTTCCTGAGCGAGCTAGCGCTTCTGGGGACGGTTGGCGCCGAGACGGTGGTCTTGGCCGACAGGGAGGAGGAGGGGCTAACGCTTTCGACGATCCATCAAGCGAAGGGGCTGGAGTGGAAGGCGGTATTCCTCATCTGGCTCGCCGAGGGGCGAATGCCCTCCGGGCGGTCGCTGGAGGAGCCCGAGAGCGTCGAGGAGGAGCGACGGCTCTTTTACGTGGCGTGCACGCGGGCGAAGGACGACCTGTATCTCACGTACCCGGTGGCGTCGGTGGACCGGCAGCGGGGGATGGTGATCCTGGATCCGAGCCGGTTTCTGAAGGAGGTGCCCGGGGCGTCGTATGAGGAATGGCAGATCCGCGACAGCAGCGGGACGGCGCCCGGAGCGCTTAGCGCGCAGAAGGCGATCGGCGCGCCGGCACGCGCCAGGGAGGAGGAAGATGCCGAAGGCTAGGAAGGGAAACGTCCGCAAGAGGGCGGAGGCGCTGCGCAGGGAGATTCGGCGGCACGAGCATCTCTACTACGTGGAGAACGCGCCCAAGGTCTCGGACCGGGAGTTCGACAAGCTCATGGAGGAGCTCAAGAAGCTCGAGGAAGCGAACCCGGAGATCGTCACCCCCGAGTCGCCGACGCGGCGCGTGGGCGGAGAGCCCATGGAGGGGTTCGCGACGGTGGAGCACGGGCGG
>JAZDKG010000053.1:0-15339 GCA_043803205.1 Planctomycetota bacterium | reverse complement strand
TCCGCCGACACCCAGTGCAAGGTAGCCTTGACCCGGCGCCCATCGGGCGCGTCGCCTCCCCGCGTGACGGGGTCGTACGTGCAGCGTAGCTCGCTCACCTCGCCGGTCTTCTCATCCTTCACGACTCCCGTGCACTTGATGAGATACCCGTAGCGCAGGCGCACCTCGCGCCCGGGGGCTAAGCGGTAGAACTCTTTCGGGGGGTCTTCCATGAAGTCGTCGCGCTCGATGTAGAGAACGCGCGAGAAGGGGATCTTGCGCGTGCCCGCGCCTGCGTCCTCCGGGTTGTTGACGGCGTCAAGCTCCTCGACTTGGCCGCGGGGATAGTTCTCGAGGACCACGCGCAAGGGGTGCAGGACCGCCAACACGCGCGGCGAGCGCTTGTTCAGGTCCTCCCGTAGGAAGTGCTCCAGGAGCCTCACGTCGACGGTGCTCTCGGTCTTCGACACCCCGATGTGGCGGCAGAAATCCCGGATCGCCTCGGGGCTGTACCCGCGCCTGCGCAGCCCCGAGATCGTGGGCATGCGCGGATCGTCCCAGCCGCTCACGTGCCCTTCCTGGACGAGCCGTAGCAGCCTGCGCTTGCTCAGCACCGTGTACATCAGGTTGAGCCGCGCGAACTCGATCTGCTGCGGATGGTGGATCTTGAGCTCGTCCAGGAACCAGTCATAGAGCGGACGATGGTTCTCAAACTCAAGCGTGCAGATCGAGTGCGTGATGCCCTCCAACGAATCGGAGACGCAGTGCGCGAAGTCGTACATGGGGTAGATGCACCAGCGGTCCCCCGTGCGGTGATGGGAGGCGTGCAGGATGCGGTAGACGACCGGGTCCCGCATGTTGATGTTGGGAGAGGACATCTCGATCTTCGCACGCAGTACCCGCGTGCCGTCGGTGAACTCCCCTGCCCGCATGCGGCGGAAAAGGTCCAGGTTCTCCTCCACGCCGCGCGCGCGGTAGGGGCTGAGCGCTCCGGGCGCCGTGAGGGTGCCGCGATAGCCGCGGATCTCGTCGGCGTCGAGGTCGCAGACGTAGGCCTTCCCGTCCCGGATGAGCTGCTCCGCGTACTCATACAACTGCTGGAAGTAGTCCGACGCGTAGAAGCAGCGGTCCTCCCAGTCGAATCCGAGCCACCGGACGTCCTCTTGAATCGATTCGACGTACTCGACCTCTTCCTTGGTCGGGTTCGTGTCGTCGAACCGCAGGTTGCACAACCCGCTAGGGAACTCGGATGCGATCCCGAAATTGAGGCAGATGGACTTGGCGTGTCCGATGTGGAGGTAGCCGTTGGGCTCGGGAGGAAAACGGGTGTGGACCCGGCCGTCGTTTTTCCCGGCCTTCACGTCCTCCGAGACGATCTCGCGTATGAAGTCAACGGAGCTGCACGAAGCGTTCTCGCGCCCACTCGCGTTTTCCTTTTCGGCGTGCTCCTTCCCGATTCTGTCCGGGTTCGGCGTTTTCGTCATCTCGACCTCGTTCTTGTCGCCGTTTGGGCGACGCTCTGGTCGCTTTCGCGAGGATTCCCTCGACTCCGCCATTATAGCGGGCGCTCCGTCGCTGGGAATAGTCCTCGCGGCGGGGCGACGGGGGTCGGCGAGACTTGTGCCCGGGGGGAGCGCCCGATGGTTGATCGGCTTGCGGGCGTGGGGGCCGTGTGGTATCGTGCTTGCGGCGCGCACATGGCGCCCGCACGCCGCGCGCCGAAAGAGATGTTCCCTCAGGTCGATCCAGATAGGAGAAGCACATGGGACGACTGCGGTTGGGCGTGATCGTGGGGCTCTCCAAGGAGCGTTCGCCTCGACAGGAGATCGAGAAGGTGAGGAAGCTCGGACTCCCCACCTGTCAGCTCTCATCGTGGGATCCCGCCCTGATGGGCGAGGTCACCGTCCGGGAAGTCGAACTAGCCTGCCGGGAGTTCCAGGTCGAGATCACCACCATCTGGGCGGGGTACTCGGGCAGGATGGTATGGAACTTCGTGGACGGGCCGAAAACGATCGGACTTGTGCCGCCCGAGTTGAGGGCGCAGCGCGTGAAAGACCTCAAGTGCGGCGCCGACTTCGCAAAACGGCTGGGCGTGGGCAGCATCACGACGCACGTGGGGTTCCTCCCCATCGATCCCGACGATGAGAGGTATCGCGGGGCGGTGGACGCGGTCCGCGAGGTGGCGCAGTACTGCGCGAAGCTCTCCCTGGGGTTCAACTTCGAGACGGGGCAAGAGACTCCCGTGACGCTGCTGCGGTGTATTGAAGACGTCGGGACCGACAACCTGGGGATCAACCTCGATCCGGCGAACCTCATCCTCTACGGGATGGCCAATCCCGTGGACGCGTTGGACGTCTTTGGGCAATACGTGAGAGGGGTGCACGCCAAGGACGGGGAGTATCCGACGAACGGCCGCGAGCTCGGACAGGAGAAGGCCCTCGGGCAGGGGAAAGTGAACTTCCAGAAGCTCATCCCGAAGCTCAAGGGGCTGGGATATGCCGGGGCGCTTACGATCGAACGGGAGATCGGCGGCGACCAGCAGATCCGGGATATCCTGATGGCGAAGGAGATCCTGGAAAAACTGTGTTGATAGGCCGGGGCGGCTCGACTGGCCTCTGGATACAATCCGGGAGGGGGATTCTTGGGAGGGAAGACCATGTACCGGAAGACGGCGTTCGATGATCTCACGTATCCCCCGGGATTCTATCCGGGAGAGCCCGGAGAGCTCAAAAAACTCATCTCGTCCTTCCGCATCCCGGGTGAGCCCAGGGCCAAGGCCGTTGGCGCGATCGTGCCACACGCCGGGCTCGTCTATAGCGGCGCGGTGGCGAAGGCCGTCTACGATTCCTGCGAAATCCCCGCGACGGCGGTGCTTCTCGGGCCCAGCCACCGAGGGGCCGGGAGGCCGTTCGCCCTGTGGGCGCAAGGCGCGTGGGAGACTCCCTTCGGGGCGCTCGCCGTGGACGAGGCGCTTGCCGAAGATATCGCCCGGACCTGCCCGCACGTGGAGAAGGATACCCGCGCTCACGCTGGCGAGCACTCGATCGAGGTGCAGTTGCCCTTTCTCGCGCTTGCTCGCAAGGACGTGAAGATCGTGCCGATCTCCGTCGCCGTGCATGATCTCGCTCGGCTCCGGGAGTTCGGCGAGACTCTCTCTCGCGCACTCGCTCCGAAGAAGGACGACTGCATCATCTTCGCAAGCTCCGACATGACGCATTACGAGAGCCAGAAAGAAACGCAGAGGAAAGACGGCCTGGCGCTGGAGAGGGTGAAAGCGCTCGATCCCGACGGGCTCTTTCGCGTCGTGACACGAGAGGGAATCTCGATGTGCGGCGTCGCGCCAGCGACCGCGATGCTGTTTGCCGCTTGCGACCTCGGCGCCCGGGAGGCGAAGGTGGTCGCCTACCGGACGAGCGGCGATGTCACGGGGGACTACGACGCCGTCGTCGGGTACGCGGGAGTCGTGATTCGTTGAGGCCGCGCGGCGCGATGAAGGTTGAGATCGATTACGGACGCGGAGCCCTGGGGGTGGACGTCCCCTCGACGAACCTGCTCGCCGTCCTGCGCGCTCGAGAGATGTGCCCGGTGGCGGACGTGGAACAGGAGGTGAGGAGGGCGATCGGACACCCGGTCTCGGGCGCGCCTCTCAGGGAGATCGCTCGTGGAAAGCGCGACGCGTGCGTAGTCATCCCCGACAAGACCCGGCCCCTGCCGAATGCGCAGGTGCTTCCGGCGATCCTGCGGACGCTCGAGGAGGCCGACCTCCCGAGGGAGCGGATCCTGATTCTCATCGCTACGGGCCTTCACAGGCCCAACGAGGGAAGCGAGCTCGACGAGCTTGTCGGGGAGCGGATCGCGCGCGACTACCGCTGCGAGAACCACGTCGCCAGGGACCGCGCCGGTCATAAAAGCCTGGGCCGGACCTTGCGGGGAATCACCATCGAGGTGGACCGGAGGTACCTGTCGGCGCAGCTCAAACTGCTCGTGGGGCTGGTGGAACCTCACTTCATGGCAGGTTTCTCGGGGGGGCGCAAGATGGTCTGTCCCGGGATCGCCTCGGCGGGGACGATCACGGGGCTGCATAGTCCGGCGCTGCTTGAGAACGAACGGGCCACGACGGGCATGCTTGCGGGGAACCCCGTGCATGAGACGTCGCTGGAGGTGGCGCGTCTAGCCGGCGCGGACTTCACGCTCAACGTGGCGATCGACGCGCGACGCCAAGTCGTCGCCGTGTTCGCCGGGGGACTGGAGCCCGCGCACGAGACCGCGGCCCGCTTTGTCCGTGACTTTGCTACCGCGCGGATCGAGCGCCGCGTCCCTGTTGTGGTCACGAGCTGCGGAGGCTATCCCCTGGATGACACCTTCTATCAGGCGGTGAAGGGGATCGTCGGGGCGGCCTCTGTGCTCCAGGAAGGGGGGACGATCGTCGCGGCCGGCCGACTCGGGGAGGGTATCGGGGGAGAGGAGTATCGACGACTGATGCTGGGGGCTCGCGACTGGAGGCGGCTTGCCCGGAGCGTCCTTGCGCGTGGCGAGGTCCTGATCGACCAGTGGGAGTTCGAGATGCACCTGCGGGCGCTTCGTAGGGGCCAGACCCTTTTCTACACCGACGGGATGGACGCGGCGACCCTTGCCCGGTGCTTCGTCACCCCTGTGGGGAGCGTCGAGGAGGGGATCGCGAAGGCGCTCGCGAAGCACGGTCCGGGCGCTGAGATCGCCGTGATCCCCCAGGGGCCCTACGTGATCGCGGAGTGCGCAGCGGGCGAAGGGGGGGAAGCGTGATGGGGACAGGGTTAAAAGGGGTAAAAGGGGGACATTACTGATTGTCTTCTCTGAAGCGCGGCTTTTGTTGATCGTTGTCCATCGAACAATCAGTAATGTCCCCCTTGTGTGGGGAAAAGCCACAGGCGGGCCTTCTCAAGGATCTCGGGGACGTGTGCGACAAGCCCTTCATGCGTGGCGGGGTACCAGAGCTGATCGGTCGCGGGGATGGCCTCGGCAAGGGCGCGCGCCGATGAGGGGGGAACGGTGGCGTCCTGGGTCGCGTTCACGAGGAGGACGCGGCCGGGGCCGATGCGACGGGCGTAGGTGAGGGGGTCAACGACCTCGAGTTTCGCACGGACGGCCGCGACGTCCAGCCCGCGCGCCTCCAGGCGCTTGCGGACCTCGGACGTCTCAGGCGCGCCGTAGAGTATGTCGGCAAGTCCGCCGCCGGCAAGGATCAAGACCACGCGCCGAAAGCGCGCGTCGGCCGCGGCGGCCACGCTGCCCACGATGCCGCCCAGACTTGTGCCGATGAGGCCTACTCGCTCCGGATCGATTGCCGGATGACCGCGCAGGAAGGCGCCGGCGCGGCTGGTATCCATGACGGCTTGGCGCACGGCATCGGCGAGACGGTCCAAGTCTTCCGACACGAAGCCCTGTCGGGGGCTGTCGGGGAGGCGGCGTTCGCGGTAGTAAGGCATTGTGACGATGAGCGAGGCGATCCCCTGCGGGGCGTAGGCGCCTGCAATGAGTCGTGAAACCGCCAGCCTCCCATCCAGAATATGGAGGATCACCACGGCGGGGAACGGCCCGGAGCCGTTGGGAAGGTGGAACTCCGCGTGGACGGTGTTGTTCTCCTTGACGGGCGACGTATAGGGGGAGGGGAAGGTGAGATGGAAGACGCGGTAGGAGGGGAAGTCGGCGAGGCCTGCGAGCTCCCAGGAGAAACGCGCCTCCGCATAGTCGAAGCGGGCAAGTTCCGGAGCGTCCTCACGGGCGCTTAGGCCCGGATCGACGCTCACCCCGGAGAGGACTCCCTGCGTGGCCGGGGAAGGATCGTCGCCCGAGCAGGTGCTCGCTAGGATGAAGAGCGCGCCGACAAGAAAGACGGCGCGTGGGGCCGCGCTCGTGATCGGATAATGGATCATTTGGGCTTTCGCTTGAATGGCTCATCCGAGAGGAGCCGGTGGCAGCGGACGAGCTCCTCGCGGATCGAGATGTGCTGGGGGCATTTCTCCTCGCAGGCGCCGCACTCCTGGCAGGAGGGCGCCGCGTGGCCCTGTGCGAGGAGCTTCGCGTAGTGGCCTCTCGCGTACTCGTGCAGGCCGAAAACCTCGTGGTGGTTTCTGAGGTTGAACACCTCCGAGATCGACACCTCGTGGGGGCACGGGGCGCAGTAGCCGCACCCGGTGCAGTAGAGCTCCGCTAGCTTGCGCCGATCGTGCGCGTCCCTTTCGATCCGGCGGCGCTCCTCCCCGGAGAGCGGGCTCGCCTTCGACGCAATGCGCGCGTTCTCCTCGACCTCGCGGACGCTCATCATCCCGCTCATCGCGCAGTCGAGATTCTCGTTGGACAGCACGAACCGGAAGGCCGACTTGACCGCGCTCTCGTCGCGGGGGGCTCCCGTGAGGAAGGAGCTCGGCGCGACGAAGCGCCCGCCTCCGAGCGGGCCCATCGCGGAGGTACCCATGCCCCGCTCGTGCGCGGCCGCCAGCGCCTCCGCGTTGCCGCTGTCGATGTAGTTGTACTGCACGAGCATGCACTCGAACGCGCCCGTCTCGATGAGGCGCAGCATGTTAGGCACCGTGTCGTGGCAGGAGAAGCCGACGTGGCGGATGAGGCCCTCGCGTTTGGCTTCATCGGCGACCTTGAGGAAGCGCTTGCCAGTCTTCGCAAATCGCTCCCACGTGAGGGAATGCATGAGGTAGAAGTCGATGTGGCCGCAGCCAAGGTGCTCCAGTGCGAGCAAGAGTCTATCCCGGTACGTGTCGCCTTGGGTCTCCTCGCGGTAGTCGGGGTTCTTGGTTTGGATGACATAGGAGCTGCGCGCCACACCCGCCAGCGCCGCCCCGAGCGCTGGCTCACTCTGACCGTCCAGGTAGTTGAGATGGGAGTCGAAGAAGTTGACCCCGAGTTGGAGCGCTCGACGGATGATGCGGGTCGATTCCTCGAAGGTGACGGAGTTGTCGGCCCCGACGACCGGGAGCCGCATGGCGCCGAGGCCGAGTCTGCTCACGATGGCGCCTGTCTTCCCGTAGGGGTGTCGCGGGATCATGGCTGTTGGGTCCGGGCGGATTTGCGTCTCGTGGGGCATTACGTTTTTTATAGCCGTCCGGCCGAGTTTTTCAAGAGCCGTCGCCCTTCTCTCGTAAGGGCGTTGACGACACGGCATCCGATCAGGGATAATCGTCGGCCGTTTCGCAAAGGGCAGATTGGGAGTGTGAACGATGAGCGAGCTCGAAGTGAGGGCGATCTGCGATGGAGAGAAGGAGGCCCTGCTTGAGGTCTTGTGCGCCGCCTTTCCAGATGACCCGGCCGCAACGTGGAGGCGGGTGATCGACGGCCTCTGGGGGGACTTCGAGCATACCCGGGTGGGTGTGGTCGACGGTCGCGTGGTGAGCACCGTGCAGATCTTCCAGTACCCGATGCGCATCGACGCGAAGGTGTTCGTGACAGGCGCGATCGCTCACGTCGCGACGAAACCGGGGGCCGGCGGCTCCTACGCGGGACGGGTGCTCGCCGACGCGATGCACGTCATGGAACGGGAGGGGTTCTCCCTTAGTGTGCTCGTCACGAACATCCCGAGGTACTACAACCGTCACGGGTGGTGGCTTGTCCCGGAAAGAGGCTTCCGGATCGACTTCGGGGAAGCGACGTTCGGTGAAACGAAGGGCGTTACGGTCGAGCGCTTCGATAGAACAAGACACCTTGACGCGGCGGCGCAGCTCCACCATGAAGCAAGCGTTCGGCTCAACGGGACCACGCCTCGGGAACGGGAAGCATGGCTCACGAGCCCTCCTTGGGAGCCTGACGACGAGGCGCGCTGGCTCGTTGCGCTCCGGGCAGGAAAGGTCGCGGGGTACGTCCGGGGGCGCGCGGCGTCGCTGCACATCGTGAGCGAGCTTGCCGCCGCCGACGAGGGAGCGGCGCTCGCCCTCCTTGGACGCCTGGCGGACGCGGCGCGCGAGGGCGGGGAGGCCCACCTGCGCGGGAAGTTCCCGCTCGATTCGTCGGTGGCGCGTGCGCTGCGGGAGAAGGGGTGTCGGGTCGAGGAAGAGTTTCCGTGCGGGCCCGACGAGGATTTCGAGATCACGATGATGCGCTTCATGGACTTGGGCAAGTTCTTCCGTCAGATGGAAGAGGTCTTGAGCAAGCGCGCGGCGCACGCCCGCTACGGAGGGAGCGCGAAACTTGCTATCCTCTCGGACAGCGGCGCCGTGGCTATCGCCGTAACAAACGGAAAGGTGACAACGTCGCCCCAGCCGCAGTCCGGGGCCGAGGAGCTCAAGGTGAAGGACGCGGCGCTCGTGGAGCTCGTCCTGGGCACGCGGACGCCTGCCGAGCTTGGCGTGGGACGGGACCTCTCGCCTGCCGCGCGCGAGATGCTCGACGCGATCTTTCCGAAACGCGATTTCGTCCTCTGGCTGCCGGACCATTTCTAGGCGCCGGATGGAGCCCGAGGTCCTCGTGACGAGTGCGGGGGAGACATCGCGGTGGAACGCGGCGGCGGGAATCGGGACCTCCAGCTGTGGGAACGGGTGGTAGAGGGATCGCTGCGCTGCAACGTCTGCGCGAGACGGTGCGTCATCGCAGAGGGGCGCACGGGGTTCTGCGGGGCGCGGAAGAACGTCCAGGGGGGAATGAAGCTCCTCGTCTATGGTCGCGTCGCGTCGATCCATCCGGCTGAGATGGAGCGGAAGCCCCTTTACCATTTTCATCCGGGGCAAAAACTCCTCTCCGTGGGTACGGTCGGCTGCAATTTCCGTTGTCCGGGGTGCCAAAACTGGGAGCTTGCGCATGCCGACGTGGAACGGGAGGTGGACCGCCTGCCCGTGATTGCGCCGGAAGAGCTTGTCGCCCGCGCGAAGGCTCTAGCCTGCGCTGGACTCTCCTTCACCTACAACGAGCCGACGGTCTGGCTGGAATACACATTCGATTGCATGATGCTCGCGAAGCGCGCGGGGATGCTCACGAGCTATGTCACAAACGGCGCAATGACCACGGACGCTCTCGACGCGATCGGCCCTTGGCTCGATGCCTTCCGCGTGGACATCAAGGCCTTTTCCCGGCGGGCCTACAAGGCGGCGGCAAACTTCGAGGCGTACGAAGCCGTCCTGGAGAACGCTAGCCGCGCAAAACGCCGATGGAAGATGCACGTCGAAGTCGTTACGAATGTCGTCCCCGGGCGCAACGACGACGAAGGAGAGCTTCTCGCACTTGCGCAATGGATCGTGCGGGAACTCGGGGCGGACGTCCCGTGGCACATCACGAGGTTCCATCCGAGCTTTCGGCTGTCCGGCGTAGGCGCAACGCCTATCGACAAGCTGGAACGGATCCGGGAGAGCGCCCGGCGGGCGGGGTTGCGTTTCGCCTACCTGGGAAACGTTCCTGGGCACAAGGGGGAAAATACCCACTGCCCCGCGTGCGGGGAGCTTCTGATTGAGCGCGATTCCTTCCGGATCGTGCGAAACCGCTTGGACCGCGGCCGCTGCTTTGCATGTGGCGAGGCGATTCCGGGGTGCTGGTGAAACGCCGAGTTCGCACGAGGGCCTCAACGTCCGCGTCCGATGTGGCTCGGTCGTCTTCCGGCCTTCGACAGCGATTCCGCTCCCTACGGGGTAGGGAGGGAAGCCTTCCAAGCCTTGATCTTCTCGACGAGCGCCGCGGGGTCTACGTCTTCTGTCTTTTCCGAGGCGGCGGCCGCTTCGGCAAGCCCGTCGAGCGCGCCGAGGAAGAGCTGTTTCGTTTCGGCGCTTACCCCTTCCTTCCCGTAGGCGCTGTAGTCGACGACTCGATCGAAGGTCTGCAGGATGTCCTTTGACTTCTTGACGCGCGACTGCAGCTTGAGCGCGATCGCCTGTCCGCGCAGTTCCTTGTCCGCCTTCTCGGGGCCAAAGCCCTGGAGGAACGAGAGAAACCGCTGCTGGAAGTAGAAGCGGAGCGGCACCCCGTGCGCCTCCATCTTCTCGAGGGCATCGAGAGCGGTCTCGGCGGCCCCCGCCTTGTCCTTCAACCCGCTCTGCGACGAGGCGACTTCGCTGGTCGCGACTGCGATGGCATCCCCGCCCCACATCATCCACCGGTCCTTGGCAGCGAACGTATCGACGGCTTTCTTGAGCCATTCAACGGACACATCGAATACCAGCATCTTCTGCGCGAACTGGCCCACCTCGATGTAGGCGACGATGGCGTCGTCGGGCGCGGAGCCTTTCTCATTGACGAGGGCGTTTGCAGCCTCGATGACCTGGTCGACCGTTGCGCCTTCGAGCTTGCGTGTCCCCCGCAGGATCATGTTGCGGGCCCAGACGCGGTCCTTGTCGCTCGCCTGCGCGTGGGAGAGAAGCTCGCCCGCAAGTTGAATCGTGTCCTGCGCGTTGTTAGCCTTGTCCGCTTCCGAGATCGTCGCTCGCAGGTCCGCGACGGGGCTTTCCCCGAACGCGGCCAAAGACAGGAGGACAACCGGAACGATCAGGAACGGCAGGCGGAATCCAGTCTTGCATTTCATGGTCGATCTCCTTCACGTTTCCTGCTTTCGGGGTGGCATCCCCTGTCCCCTCGACAGGCAGACTATCCATTCATCGTACTCCCTCCCCCGGAGCTTGCAAGGGCTCCTATGCCGCGCAAAAAGGCTTGTATTTGCACCGGGGGCGGGAATAATACCCGGTTTTCGGCGCAAGCGGTCCAGGCCGACCGACGGGGAAAAAGCAGGTCCAAGGCTTGCCTGAGGTTATGGAGAGATGATGGACGGCAGTTCGGCGAAAGTCTATGCGGTTTCTTCTCTGCTCCTGACGGTGCTCTCGGCGGCGTCCTGCACCGGCTATCAGCTCCGCGCGTACCGCGACGACCACCTCGTGGAGAACTATTCCTACACGCTGGGCGAGCAGTACATCCGCGTCGACGGGATGAACCTCTGCTATCAGGAGATGGGGGAAGGGGAGACCATCCTCATCCTTCCGGGGCTGGGCACGTCGATCGACTATTGGCAGCTCAACATCCCCGCCCTCGCCGAGCACTACCACGTGGTCGCCCTTGACTACCCTGGCTTCGGGAAATCCGACAAGCCCGATGTGGCCTACGAGCTTCCGTGGATCGTGAAGGAGATCTTCGCGTTCATGGATGCGAAGGGGATCGAGCGCACCGCCGTGATCGGAGGGTCCCTCGGGGGTCATCTCGGGCTCCTCATGGCCCTTGAACGTCCCGACAGGGTCTCCAAGCTCGTGCTCATGGGCTCGGTCGGGATTTGGCAGCCGCCTAATTTTCCCATGGACGTCGCGCTCCGTACGTTGTGGCGGGACAGCGCCTTCATCGAGATCACGCGCTCTCGCTGGCCCGAGTTCCATGCGAAGTTGTTCAGGCATGGGACGCCCTTGACGGCACGCCTCTTCCTCCACGCGATGGCTGTGCGCGCCAACTACAGGCAGTACTTCCCCCAGGGGCGCGCCGCCTCCCGTGCGTTCCGAAACATCTTCTACGCCAGTTGCCGGGACCGGCTGGATGAGGTCCGTTGTCCGGTGCTTCTCATCTGGGGAGAGGAGGACGAGATTCATCCGGCGAAGGATCTCGGGATGTACTTCCGCAGTCACCTTCCCGACGCCCGTCTCGTCGTGGTCCCGGACGCGGCGCACGAGGTCATGATGGACCGACCCGAGGTCTTTAATGACCTCGTGATCCGATTCGTGGCGTCGGGGACGGAGGCGATCGAAGACCGCCTTCCGTCCAATAAGGTCCGCAAGCGATAGCCGGCCGGGGAGGGGGGGAGGCCGATTCCGTCCTCTGAGGGTGTGTCAGCGCAACGCCGGCTCTGTTAAAAAGTTGTCTTGCAGCAGTCGCCCGCCGGGGTCTGTCCCCTTCCCGCGACCGCGGGACAGGGGACTGACCCCCTTCTTGGGCGGGCGACCGCGTCTCTTGAAGACCTTTTCAACAGAGCCCGCAACGCCCTCAGACGGGGAAGGCGGCTTGGGGGAAGGGATGAAAGGTCACACTCGAGAAGCATAGGAAACGCCTGAACGTGAGTTCGCCGAGCTCCGTGCACCCAATCTTCTTGTGGGCGGACCGCGATCCGGCGTTTTCGGAGGCGATCGTGCTGAAGATGCGGCGGATCCCCATGTCCCTCGCCAGTCGCAGCATAGCGATGCCCAGCGCGGGATAGACTTGGTGGCCGCGATACGTCGGGAGCACGAAAGCGTCCCGCCCCCACGCATCGGTCCGGTGGAGCGTCACCGCCGTTAACATCGCCCGTATCAACAGGGGATCATGCGAGGCGAAATCGAGCAATACGCAGGAATACCCCGCGATCTTCCCGCCGATGATCGCGACAAGGAACGGGCCCCCCTTGGAGATCCAATCGGCGAACTGCCGTCGCGTCCGGGGCCAGTTCGAGGACGAGACGGCTCGGAAGAGCTCATCGATGTCCTCCATGGTCGCCTTGCGGATGCCGATGTCGGCAGGGGTGTCGATCCGGGGATGCTCCCCGGTCGGGTAACGCACCGTGAGCACTTGCTTCTCGCAGCGGAAGAGGAAGCGCCTCACGCCTGCAGCCAGCAGACTCGCTGGCCCATACGTCTTGGCGTATTCGACGATCTCGCTTGCTGGATGCACCTGAGCTCCCTTCAGGGTGAAGCCTTCAGGGTGAACCCTTGTCCGCGGTTCCTCAGACGAAAACGCGCGTCTTGCCCTTCGTGATCATCTCTTGCGGGCGTGGACGATGACGACCGAAGCTTCCCCGCGACGGGCGAGTTCCGCGTCAAATCGGCGGCGATGTCTCTTGTTCGTGGCGAGCCGCTGAAACCAGCCCGCCCTCCTCAGGCTCTCATCCGCGATCGGGAAGCTTCGTCGCCAGCCGCTGCCGTGAGGATCGTCGACCACTCCCGTCACGACGAAACCGTGGAACGCGATGAGGTCCGTAAGTCTCCTTCTCGTGAAGTGGAGCAGATGTCTCGGGACGTCCAGGTGATACCAGGAGCTGCCCAGGGTCCGGGCCGCGTAACCGTCGATCACGGGAGTGCTCACGACGAGAAGCCCGCCTGGGGCGAGCAGCCCCGTGATGCGCTCCATCACCTCGTTGGGGTTCCAGACGTGTTCGAGGACATGCCAGAGTGTGATCACGTCGAACGATTCCCGCTCGAGGGGCGCGTCCGTCACGGTGCCAGTATGGACGTTGAGGTGCCGCAGCGCCCTTGCCCGTTCCGCGGCTTCCGGATCCGGCTCCACGCCCGTCACCGTCCAACCGCCTGTTCGCATCATGTCAAGGTAACGTCCCGAGCCGCATCCGACGTCGAGGAGACGCCCGCGTCCCTCGAAGGGAAAGAGACGCAGGTTCCGTCGATGTCGGGAGAATGGCTTCCACAGGGGGGAGAGGACGAGGCGCAGAAGCGCGCTCCTCCTGGGGAGGTGTCCGTTGAAGGGCCACCCGTAGTACTGCCGGAGTAGCAGGCGCTTGACGAGGCCGAACGTTCGCCGTTTCTGTTCCGAGGGAGGCCTGTGCGCCGTGTATTCCGGGGGGTAGCACGCCGCGAGGTCTCGAACGCTGGGACGGGGGTTGAGGTACGTGAGCCCGCACGACACGCAGCGGACCAGTCGGAACTCCCCTGGGATGGTTCCCGTATGGTCGATGGTCTTGTACTGTTCCTCGTGCGAGCGCTCCCCGCACAGGGGACAGGCGATCTCGATGAGCCTGATCTCGGGCGGGCCGTGGGTCATCGGTCATCTGCTCCCCTGGGTGCGCTTGCATTCTATGGGGAGCATGGCGGCAAGGCAACGTGGGGGACGATGCTTCTTGACGGGCGGCGCCGTCGTGGTAACCTCTATATGGGATCGGTCGGCGCGCCGGTTGAGACGGCTTCCAAGGGGCGGAGGGACGACCCATGGCTAGACTCATCCAGACCGACGGCGAGCACGTGGGCGCCGAGTATCCTCTCGGCGACAGAACTGCGATGGGACGGGGGTCGGACAGTCAGATCGTCATGGCGGAGAAGAAGGCGTCGCGCCATCATGCCGTGATTCTGCATCGTGAGGGCGAATACGTCATGGCTGATCTTGAGAGCAAGAACGGGACCTGCGTGAACGGCAGGCGCTACCGCGTCAAGCATCTCCACGCGGGCGACGTGATCCGGGTGGGACGGACGCTGTTCGAGTTCTATCTTACGGAGGACGATCCGCCCTCCCAGAGGGGACGGCTTGCCGTCGGCGTGATCGAGGACGATAGCATCAACCCGACGAACCTCGGTCGCTTCCATGTGGGAAGGCTCTTGCAGGACGAGGAGGGCCTCCAGGTCGAATCCAGCGCCGCCGCCGAGGTGAAAATCGGTCCCGGCTTCCGGGCGGCGTGCGCGATGGAAGCCGCGCAAGACGAGAGAGATGTATGCGAGGCGTTGGGGATGGGGATCTCGTCCCTGTTCGAGCACGTTGACCGCTGCGCGATCCTGTTCCGGGAACCTGATGGCGGGGCTCTCATCCCGATGCTCACCCTCAATCACACGGATGACAAGGATGACATCGTCGTGCCGCTGTCGATCGTGCGCCCGTGTCTTGAAGAGGGGGAGGCGATCCTTGCGAAGGACGCCGTGGCGGAACTCGGCTACACGGAGGAAACGGGTGCGGACCTCCTGAAGACCATTTCCCTCGCTGCCAGCCCCATCATGACCCGGCAGGGCTGCTCCGGGGTGCTCTACGCCGACACGATCACCCGCGGCTTCTACTTCACGCCGGAGGACCTCCACCTCCTCGTGCTGGCGGGGATCCTCGCGGCGGACAAGCTCACCCGCGTTCGCAAGGCGCGGCGTTAACCTCCACGCGCACCGACTATCGTCCCCTTCGGGACTCCTCCAGTTTCAGGATCCATCTGATAATCCGGCGCCTCAGGGCGTCGGGGTCGGCCTTGATGTCCATGCCCGCCAGCCAGCGGGCCGCCTCGCGCGCGGGTCGGGAACGGGGAGCCTTGGCGATCTCCCGGAGCAAAGTGCTCAAGTATCGCACGTCGTTCACCCCCGCGGCAAAGCCCTCCCAGGCGACTGAGTCCACGCAGCCCGTGCTTGTGCTGACAACGAAGCCCATATCCCCCCGGTAGCGGTAGTCCGTGTGCGTGACGTAGTCGAAGTCGTTCCACGGGCACAGCCCGAAGGAGCTGTTGTAGGCGTAGTCCATTGCGCCGTCGTAGCCGGCTTTCCACAAGGCCAGGCCGTAGTTTCTGCGGAAGGTTCCGGGGTTGGTGTTGAGGGACTGGGGATTGGCGTAACTGTAGATCTCCATCCCGGCGGCGTGCCCCGCGGCGGCGAGTTCAGGAAGGAGCTTGCCTGCAGCAATGAGGACGGAGATGCACTCCTTGACTTTCCGCCAGAGGGGGGAGTCCGCGCGGGCGTCCTCCTCGTATAGGCGGTC
>JAZDKG010000052.1:0-7697 GCA_043803205.1 Planctomycetota bacterium | reverse complement strand
CCTCGGCGAAGGTCTCCTCCGGGCGAGCGAGAAGGATTTCAACCAGGGTGAGCGCAAGGATGGCTGCTGTCACGACGCACGCGGTGATCCAGTACGCCTTCTCGAGCCGCCCGACGCGGCGGTTCTGCTCGCGCGTGACGTGTCTCATGGCCCAAGCGTATCCTCTTGAGTAGTCATGGTCAACCGTGGCGCGGCCCGCGCAACACGTTTCCGGGGAATCCGGTCCACCGTGGTTCTCATAAGATATTGTCATGATGGGAGATGGGCGGGAATGCTGAAGCGGGTCCGCGTTCTCCGACGTTTCCGACGTTGACTCCGTTCCGTCCATGGGATATTCTTTGGTGGAGTTCTGCACGGGGCGATTCATGAAAACCAAGTCCGCCTCCAAACGCGCGCTCGTCATCGCTTCGCCGGAGGCTAGCCAGCCCGCTCTGTTGGAGAGCCTCGAAGGGGTCGGTGTGGAGTATCATCTCTTCGAGCAGCCGGAGGAGGTGCTCGGCGTCCCCGCTGAGCAACGCATCCCCTTTGACGTCGCCTTTGTTCACATCGAATATCCTTCCATGAGTGGGCCCGAGCTCGCCTGGCGACTGCGCCGACGCTACCCGACCGTCCCCATCATCATGCTCGCGGAAGACCTCGGCACTTGGGACCCTTCCGACATTTACGATCTCGGGGTGAACGTTCTCTTGGAGCGGCCGAACGACCCCGCCGCCTTGAGAAGCGCCCTGCTCCCCGTTCTCGGCGAGGTGTGGGCGGACGAATCGGAGGGCGCGCGCGAGGAGGAATTCGAGCGTCTCGTCGCCGAGGCGACGGACCGTCAGGCCGTCCCCGCGCGGATCGTCAACGGCAGAAGGATCATCCTCTATGAGAATGCGGAGATGCGGGAACTGGCCGGCGGCAACGTCGGAAGGAACTGCTTCGAGTTCTGGGGCGCCAGTTCCGCCTGCGCGGATTGTTTAGCGAACGCGTCGATGGAGGGCGCGCGGCGGCTTACGCGGGTCACGCGTACGGGGTCCGGGTCGCGCATGCGGGTCGACGCAGTCCCCGTGGTTTTGAGCGACGGGACGCCCGCGGCCGTCGAGATCTTTCACCTTATCGACCGGAAGTAGGTTATCCGCCTCAATGCGTGTGGGGAGAGGTCGCGCGTTGCCGTCGGGCCTCATAGAAGAGGATCGCTGCGGCGGCGGCGACGTTGAGGGAGCCGATCTCTCCGAGCTGCGGGATGGCGACCATAGCATCGCACTCGCGGCGGAGGTCTTGGCGGATGCCCGTGCCCTCGTTCCCCAGCACGATCGCCGACGGGCGTTTGAAATCGTGCTCCGTGACCTTGCGCTCTGCGTCTTCGCTCGCGCCGACGACGCAGATGCCGAGCCCTTTCATCGCGCGCGCCAGCGCCTGCAGGCTCGCCGCCCGTGTGATCGCCACTCGCCCGACGGCGCCCACCGAGCTTCGCGCCGCCAGGGTCGTTACCCCCACCTGCTCACTTTCGCCGATGAAGACGGCGTCGATGCCGAAGACTTCCGCCGACCGGACCACGCTCCCGAAGTTGTGCGGGTCCTGCACCCCGTCCAAGATCGCATAGAGCGGACACTTGCTGCGGTTCCCCAGTACCTGCTCCACGTTCGCGTACGGGAACGGCCCCATCCTCGCAAGATACCCCTGGTGTTCGCTCGTGTGGCAGAGCTCCCGCAGGCGCTTGGCGGGGACGATCTCCAGCGGCGCGCCCGCTCTTTCCGCCAGCGTCCGGGTCGAGGCGAGCGCCTCGGCGTCGAGGCCTTCGTCGAGGTGCAGCTCGACCACCGGCCATCGCCCCGCGCGGAGGATCTCAAGCACCGCGTGCCGCCCCCAGAGCCAACTTTTCGCGTGGCTGGCGAGGAGCTTTCTCTTTCCCCGTTTGTAACGTTCCATGGTCAGATTCATCCAGCGGCGGACCGGTCAGAAGCGGATGGCCTTGTGGACGAGGGACATCGTGGTGTCCGCCTGCGCGGCCGCCTTGGCGCGCCCTTCCTCGAGGATGCCGTCGATGGTCGACGCCTTCGAGAGGACTTCGTTGCGTTTCTCGCGGATCGGCGCGAGAGCCCTCTCGAGGATTCCCGCGAGTTCCTGTTTGCATTCGACACAGCCCCGCTTCGCCGAGCGGCATTCCTCGGCGACGCTTAGCACGACCTCCGGGGCGAAGGCCTGGTAGTAGTCATGGACGTTGCAGACCTCCGGGTGCCCCGGATCGGACCTGCGCACGCGAGCCGGGTCCGTGATCATGGAGAGGACCTTGGAGCGGATCGCCTCGGGCTCGTCGGCGAGGTCGATCGTGTTGCCGTAGGACTTGCTCATCTTCCGACGATCCAGTCCCAGGAGACGCGCCGACCGCGTCAGCTTCGCCTTCGGTTCCGGGAACACTTCCGCAAAGAGATGGTTGAACCGGCGGGCCACCTCGCGCGTGAGCTCGAGGTGCGGGAGCTGGTCCTCTCCCACAGGCACGACGTCCGCTAGATACAGGAGGATGTCCGCCGCCTGCAGACACGGGTACCCGAGAAAGGCGTAGTTGTGGATGTCCCGATCCGTGACCTGGACGAGCGCCTCCTTGTATGTCGGGCATCGCTCCAGCCACCCCAGAGGGATGATGCAGGAGAAGATGAGGTGCAGTTCCGCGTGCTGT
Source organism: Planctomycetota bacterium (assembly GCA_043803205.1). GTDB lineage: Bacteria > Planctomycetota > DG-23 > JAZDKG01 > JAZDKG01 > JAZDKG01. Next base: position 5,041 of record JAZDKG010000052.1, on the reverse strand, counting down.
GCCACTTGGCTCTGGACGAAGATCGTGGAGCGTTTGGGATCCAGCCCCGCCCCGATCCAGTCGGCCACCATCTCGCGGGTGTTGGCAGCGATCCTGGAGGAGTCCTCGTACTCGCTCATGAGGGCGTGCCAGTCGGCGACCATGTAGAAGCAGTCGTAGTCGTCCTGGAGCGCGGCCCAGTTCGCCAGCGCCCCCACAAGATGGCCGATGTGGAGTCGTCCGGTGGGTCTCATGCCGGAAAGGATCCGTCCTTGTTTCATTGGAAGGCGCTCCGGAGAGTGACGTTGAAGGAATAGAGAAGGGATCCCAGGGGAAAGGACTTGAGGAGGAAGAGCTCCGTCCAGACGAAGTTGATCCCGGCAAACACTAGGTTGAAGACCCCAAGGTACATCAGGATGATGAGGATCATCAAGCCAAAGCGGTCCATGCGGTCGAAGGCGTCGCGCGCCCGCGTCGGCAGAAACGTGCGCAGGATGCGTGAGCCGTCGAGCGGCGGGACCGGGACCAGGTTGAAGACGGCCAGGAGCAAGTTGAAGTACGCGACCATACCGATCACGAGTCCTCCGGCGTCGGCGGGATCGAGTTTCAGGATGTGGATAAGAAGGGCCGAGAACGCGGCGATCATCAGGTTGACGGCGACCCCCGCGACGGAGACGAACCGGTAGTCCCGCTCCAGGTGCCGGAAGAGGAAGGGATTGATGGGGACCGGCTTGGCCCCGCCGAAGAGGAACCGACCCTCCGTCGCGTAGAGAAGAAGCGCCGGGAGAAGCACCGTCATGATCGGATCGATGTGCACCAGGGGGTTCATCGTGAGCCGCCCGAGCGAGTAGGCGGTGGAGTCGCCCGATACAAAGGCGGCATAGCCATGTGCGTATTCGTGAAGGACCATGGACATGAGCGCCAGGACGAAGATGAGCGCGACGACGAAGAGGGTCAAGGGGGCTCCCCCAGAGGGACAGAGGGACATGGCTGGGGATGACGGGCATGGGACGGCGCGACGGGGACTTTATAGTATTTCCCGATGAGGGGGAGTCAAGGGAAAAGCGCGCGAGGGCGTGGGCGAATCACGGTCCGCGGAGCGAGCACCCCCTTGCCCTTTGTCCGCTGCAGCGTAAATTGCAGGTAGGGGAGGCCGCTCGGGGTCGGAGGAAAGGAGGCGCGCGATGAAGAGGTATCTCTATCTGCTCATGACGCCGGAGGCGCTCGTAGCCTCCATGCTCGCCCCGGCCGAGTTCGGCAGCTACCTCGCTATCGGAACGAAGAAGCGCTCGCGGGGGTCCGCGGTATTCTTTGACGTGGCGGAGGACTTCCAGAGCGATTACTTCGACCTTTCCCAGGCGGCCCAACGATGCGTCCCTCATGCGGATGGGCAACCCAAGCATTCGGTTTACTTGTCCATCTACCGGGTTCTGGAGCATGTGCCGCTCGCGACGATCCGGAGCCTGTGGCTGACGACGGTGGAAGGTCGTGTCTTGGAGCTCAAGCCTGGGGGCCGCTTTCCGGGCTCTTCCGACGGGTTGCACCTCTACCAGGAGATATGTCCGGTTCATCCGCTCGTCGTCAGCTCCCTCGATCCGGAGAGCTTCAGTCGCTTCATTACCGACCCCGGCATGCCTATCTCGGTGCCCAGGATCGCCTTTGTGGATCTGGAGCTGGGCGACCTCGCGAAGGATCCCCAGCGCGGTTCGGGTGCCGACCTGCCCTATCGCCGTATAGACCATCTGCGGGATTGCCTTCTAGCGCTCCGCGGCACAGAAGAGAAACACACCAAGACGGTCGATCGCATCCATCCCCAGGAGTTTCACTATCGCTGCATCAAACGCGGGGTGTTCGTGGGGGACCAGCAAGGAATGCTCTTCTACCCGTTCCCCTCTCACGAGGATCTCGACCGGGAGCATCACGAATGGTGGAAGTCCGCTACCACGGTGCTGTCCCCCATGGTGTAGCGGCACGTCGTGCGGGATGGGGGCGGCGCTTGGGCAGGAGGGGCGCTCGGATGCGCTCCGCGTCCGAAGAACTTCACACGTGGCGAGGAGTGCTTGGGAATGTCTGCGGTCAGCGGAGCGGCGGTCATCGGCTTGCGGATGGGGGCCCGTCACGCGGAGGCGTATCTCGCGCTCGGAGTCAAGGTCATCGCCGTCTGCGACCTGGACGGGGGGAGGCTGGCGGACGCCCGGGGACGGTACGGCGCCGAGGTCGCTACGACGGACTATCGCGACGCGCTGGCCCGGGATGACGTCTCGGTGGTGAGCGTCGCGTCCCCCGACGGCTTCCATGTTGAACACTGCGTCGCCGCCATGCAGGCGGGGAAGGACGTGCTGTGCGAGAAACCTCTCGCCCTCTCCGTTGCCGAGTGCCGCGAGATCGTGCGCGCCGCCGACGAAACCGGGCGCGTGTGCATGGTCGGACAAGTCTGCCGGTACGCTCCGGGCTTCGTCAAGGCCAAGGGGCTCGTTGACGCTGGCGCCCTCGGCGAGTTCTTCTTCGTCGAGAGCGAGTATGCGCACAACTACGAGAAGGCGCGAGGGGTGGGAGACTGGCGACTTGACCCGAAAAGGCACCCCGTCATCGGGGGCGGCTGCCACGCCGTCGACCTCCTTCGCTGGGTCGCGGGCGAGATCGAGGAGGTCTTCGCCTACGCGAACCACAAGGCGTTGCCGGAGTGGCCCTGCGACGACTGCACCGTAGCTGTGGCGCGATTCGCCTCGGGCGTCGTCGGAAAGGTGTTCGTCGGCATAGGAGTCCGCCGGCCTTACACGATGAGATCCGTCTTCTACGGACGCGAGGGTACCCTCATCTGCGACAACACGTCCCCGGAGGTCCTTCTTGCCCGAGCTTCCCGCGCCGACGCTCTGGAGTGGGAGCACATCCCCGTCGACATCTCATCGCACAACGTCCAGGCCGAAGCGAGCGAATTCCTCGCCGCCGTCCGAGGGGAGAAGCCGCTCGTAACCGACGCCCGGGAAGGTGCCCGGACGGTCGCCGCCTGCGCGGCCATCGTCCGGAGCGCGAAGCTGGGAAAGCCGTGTTCCCCGGAGCGTCTCCCCTCTTAAACGGGGCCGACGCTTATCGCCTGGTCTGGGGTTTGCTGGTTAAGATGAGTGCTATTCCAGTGGCACCCGATACGAGGTGACCGGTCCACGCGAAGTTCAGGATCGTCCGCACGCCCACGGACTCGGCGAGCCCTCCCAGCCCCATCAGCGCCAGTCCCGCGATCCCCCACGAGCCGCCGATCACCAGCGCCATGCGTCCGCCCAGGTTGAGCCCCCGCGCGTGATGCGCCTGGCTCACCAGCAGCGGAAACGCGGCAAAGGAGCCGAGCCCCGCCAACCCCAGAAACCACACGGCGTACGGACGGCGAACCAGTAGCTGGTAGAGGACGAGGAACGGCAGGCCTGCCAGGAGCGCCGCCGTAGAGCAGCGCAGTTCGCCCCGCGAGCGGGCGAGCGCCGCCCACAGGAACGATCCCACCGCGCTGCCGACTCCGATCAGCGCCATGGCCGTCCCTCCGTAGGAAAGCCCGAATCCGATCTCTTGCCCCTGCATCGGGAGGAGGTTGACGATGAGGGCGGTGGCGGTCGCCGTCGGCACGGACATCGTCATGATCGCCCAGAAGTTCGGCCGCCCCTCGTCCCCGGGGCCAGCCGCCCCGGCGTCCCGCTCGTTCCCTTCCACCGCAAGCCGCGGCCGTAGCGAATAAAGGAGTACCAGCGCCAGGATCGGTCCGGCGGCGAATGCCGCGATCGCCGTGAGCCCCGTGCGCTCCAGCACCTGCCCCGCCAGCACACCCGCGGCCGCGAAACCGACGAACCCGCCCTGCAGGAACACGGTCGTGCTCATCGCGCCCGGCAGGCGGTCAAGGCCGTGGGCGATTCGCAGTCCCTCCGGATGGGTGAACGCCACGCCGAGCCCCGTCGCCACGGCGATGGGGAACACGATCAGCCACGCCGCCTCGGACTGCGGCACGAACGGCACGAAACAGAGCGCCATCAGGAGCACGAGGCCTATCGGCGCGAAGAGCGGGCGCTCATTGTGCGGACGCAGATGTCCAACGAGGATCTGCCCCCAGTTGCATGCGATCCCGAATGCCCCCAGCAGGAATATCCCGCGCGCCTTGCTGATATTGAAGTGTTCGCTGATGAGCGGCATCGCCACGGGGAGGACGCCCGCAAACGCGTCCGACGTCGCGTGCATGAGTGCGGCCGCTCCGAGTTCGACCCACTGCCTCAGCTTGGTCGAATCCATCGATGCCTCGATTCGCTTGACGCCCGTCGCGCCTCGGGAGCCCCCGGCGCCGAAGCCGACATCCTAGTGCCTGCCGGAGGAACATCAAGCGGCATCGCGCGGTCAGGGTCTCAGGACACTGTTCTGCGAAGGAGACGGCCCGCGCCTCCGTGCGACGCGGCGGCGGGCGCGTCGGAATCGGGCGGTCGCGGGACCGGCAGCTCCTGGGCCGTCATGAAAGACGTGCACCCGCACAAGACGCAGCGGCCGTAGACTCTCCACACCCGGCCCTGGCCTCCCGTCGCCATGACCGGCTCCTCGATGCAGTGGCCTCTTCCTCCGACAGGGCAAAGATCCGCCTCCTGTGCGCCCTCATGGAGCCGATCGACAAGACGCTGCAGAAGGGCTCGGGCGCCTCGGATCGCCCGCCGCGACAGCGGCTCATAGTGGGGCCTGCCCGATGCGAGGGCGCCGGGCTCGGGCAAGGGCCTCATTTCGACGTGCGGCGGATTGCCGACGAGGTCGTGGGCATCGTCGATCTCGATCAGCACTGCGGTGCTCATGGGTTCTCCCTTTCAAAAAAAACGTCCGCCTTCCTGCATCCCGCATCTGCGGGATCGGAAGCGGACCCTAAGTCGCCGTTACGGGCGGTAAAGGTACCTCAGCCCTTTAGGCGCTAAAGCACTCTGTGTATCCCGACCACCTCCCCGGCGTACCGGAACTCGTTTTGTGCAAGATCCACCCGTATCGTCTCATAGTTCTGGTTGGCCGGCACGAGCTCTACGAACCGGTCGTTGCGCCGAATCCTCTTGACGGT
>JAZDKG010000051.1:0-4410 GCA_043803205.1 Planctomycetota bacterium | reverse complement strand
CAAAGACACGTGGGCCAGCCAGTTCAGGTCAATGCGACTCTGCGAAGCAGGGGTCTCTTTGTTTGCGGTCTCTGCGCCTTTGCGTGAGGCATCTTTTGTTCGAAGTCCGGTAGGTTGGGAGCGGCGAAGGAGGGAGCCTTGAGGAGAGGCTTTTCGCTCATCGAGCTTCTCGTGGTGATGGTGATCATCGCGCTCCTTGTGGGGATGCTGCTCCCGGCGCTTGGGCGCGCGCGGGAGGAGGCGAGGAAGACCCAATGCCGGTCGAACCTCCGGCAGATCGGCTTAGCGATGATGATCTATGCCGGTGACAACAAGAAGTATTTCCCGGCGCTCGGGGGGATCTCGAACAACGCGTATGCGAAGGGGGGGCTCGACCCGACGAACGCGTTCGATCGCATGTCGTATGAGTTCTATCTTATCCCGCAGCCGATCATCGAGTTGACGAACGCGGCGGCGCTCAAGTGGGCGCGCCCGAACGGGCTGGGGTTGCTCCTCACGGGAGGATATCTCACGCGGAAGGGCGCTGCGGTGCTCCAGTGCCCCAGCCGGACGTGGCCGGAGTTCTCAATGAGCTTATACGGCCATGACGTGAACAACTACAACCGGCAGAAGGCGGCGCGGGCGTATGACCCGAGCGAGCCGTTTTTCTCGAGTGAAGGCCAAGTCTGGCTTTCGACGAACCATGCGGGGCCTTACGACGACTACGGGACGGTGGGGATGCTGAGCCGATGGTATCTAGCGCTCCCGTATATTTTGCCGATCGGGTATTTAGCGGAGGCGCAGGAGTGGGGGACGGCGTATGACGCGACGTGTCCGGCGAGCAACCAGCGCCCGAACCGGTGTCTCCTGTGGGGGTCGTATAATCTCAGGCAGCCGACGGACCTCGGGAAGACGGGCACGATTCCCGCCGACGCGATGCACCAGGACGATTACGGTCACCGGGCGGTGGCGAGCGACTGGCTTCCCGGGTTCAACGGGGATTTCGATCTCCCGACCTCGTTCGATCCGGTGGCGGACGAGCGGTGGAAGTGGCTCTATTTCGCGAACCACGACCGCGCGTGGAACGTGCTCATGGGGGACGGGGCGGTGAAGACCTTTTCCGACGCGGGGGGCAGTCTCCTCTATGAGATCTTCAAGTGCTCGTGCGCGAAGCTAGCGTATGGGACGGTGAGCGCGGTGGCGAACAGCCCGTACCGCTTCGCCGACGCGACGTATCTTGAGCCCCACGTCTGGGCGCTGTATTTCGATACGTTTTACGTGCAGGATTAGGGGCGAGGACGAAGTATGATCGGGATCAGGCGAAGGAGAAGGACGGGAGCAGCGCGGAGGTGTGACAACAATGAGTGACGTCCAGCTTTCTCGCGTTAATCCCGGAAATGCGCTTTTACCATGAAGAACATGAAGGGCATGAGGGATGGCGTTCACTGAGCTTTCGAACCGCGTTATCGGTTGCGCCATTGAAGTTCATCGCCTGCTCGGTCCAGGGCTGTTGGAATCGACGTACGAACAGTGTCTAGCGCGCGAGCTCGAGCTCAACGGAATCGAGTTCAAGCTCCAGCATCCATTGCCAGTGACATACAAAGGCGTGCGGTTGGACTGCGGATACAGGGCGGACATCCTGGTGAATGATGAAATCATCCTGGAACTCAAATGCGTGGACGAGTTGAAAGGGATCCACGAGGCCCAGTTGCTGACGTATATGAAACTCGCAGGGATCAAGCAAGGGTTCCTCATGAACTTTAACGTGAGGCGATTGAAGGATGGCCTGCAGAGTCTCGTCCTCTGATCCTTCATGCTCTTCATGTCCTTCATGGTCGTAAGAATTGAATCGTGGAAGTCCTTTCGGCGGGGCCGCAAGCTGGATGAGAATCGGTGATGTGCCTGTTTCTAGCGGTCCAGGAGGGGGGCGAGGGCGTAGGCGAGGGCGAAGGTGGTGGCGGTGCCGATGACGATAAGCCAGCTCCAGCCGATGGCGACGATTTTCGTTTCGGAGAGGACGAGGAGGAGAGCCATGGCCAAGGCGCTGGCGATCATGGCGATGACGTTGGCGCGGTTTGCCTTTCGTTTGGTGAGGACGCCCAGGAGAAAGACGCCCAGGGTGCTTCCGCCCGTCACGGCTAGTACCTTAAACGCCAGCCACAGGATCCCGGTAAAGTAGCTGCACGCGAAGGCGAGGAGCGCGAGGACGCCGCCAAAGGCTACGACGCTCATCCGCGAGACCCAGAGGTAGTGTTTGTCAGAGCCCGCTTTTCGCAAGAGAGGCCGGTAGATGTCCGTCACAAAGGACGACGAAAGGGAGCTCAGAGGGGAGTCGATGCTTGCAAGAATGATCGCGGCGAGAAACAAGCCCTTGAGGCCCGCGGGAAGCGAATGAATGACGAAGTGCGGGAGGATCTCGTCCGCCTTGGCGGGCAAGGGCAGTCCGGGTTGTTGTTGGTAGAACACGAAGAGCAGCGTCCCGATCGCCAGATACAGGCACGTGAGGGGCAGCGCGGCGAGGATTGTTCCCACAAGGGCCTTTTGGCTGGCGCGACGCGTCCCGACCGTGAGGAGTCTCTGCACCATTTCCTGGTCGGTGCCGAAGACCGCCAGCCCCACGAAAAACGCGTTGAGCGTCGCGGCCCAGAGGGTCTTGGGGTCCGCGAGGGTCGGTGTGAGGTTGAAGAGACTGAGCCTGCCGGCTTCACCGGCCGCGCGCCAGATGGCCGGGAATCCACCCGAGATGCTGAGCAATAGAAAGACCGCCACCACTCCCCCGGCAAGGAAGAACATGAGCGCCTCATACGCGCCGGTCCAGACGACCGCCTTGATTCCCCCGAATGCGATGAAGGCGATGCTCACAAGCGTGAAGAGGATGAGCGCCTGCTCGAGGCTCCATCGCATGATGATGGCGACTCCCATGCAGGCGGCGTAGAGCCTCACGCCCGAGGCGAGGAGTCTCGTGATGAAGAAGAACACGGATCCGCCGTAGCGCGTGGCGGCGCCGAAGCGGGCGCCGAGATACTCGTAGATCGTGGTGCAGTCGTGCTTGAAGAAGACCGGGACGAAGAGGAACGCGACGAAGAGGCGCGCGGCGGCGGAGCCGATGAAGAACTGGAGATACTGCCAGTTTTCGCTGAACCCCGTCGCCGGGACGGAGATGATCGTCACGGCGCTGATCTCGGTGGCGACGAAGGACAAGCACACCACGAGGGCGGGGACGCTGCGCCGCCCGAGGAAGAAATCATACGTGCTCTGCTCCTTTTTCCCGGCGACATAGGCGATGACGAGCAAGAGCGCCATGGCAAGCCCCAGGATGGAGAGATCAGTCCATCCGAGGGAGGAGACGAGTTCCCCGCCGCGGTCAAGAGGACTCATGACCTTTTCCTTCGATGACGGGGCCTAGAAATTCGTCATGCCGCGCGAGGAGTTTTCTCGCTTTCATGAAGTCCACCTTGCGAGCGTGCATTGCGATCGCCACTTTCGCTCTGCCGCGGGCCGCGAGGATAAGGCGGCGCGCTAGGGGACGGGAAATGCCGGTTACGGTCATGACGATCCGCTCGGAGCGTTCTCGCAGCTTCGCGTTCCTAGCCACGAGGTCCACCATGAGGTTGCCGTAGACTTTCCCGAGCTTGACCATGGCGGCGGTGGTAAGGGTGTTGAGGACGAGCTTGGTGGCGGTGCCGGCCTTCATGCGGGTGGAGCCGGTGACGACCTCGGGCCCGACGACCGGGTTGATGACGACGTCGGCGGAGGGACAGGGGAGGGCCTGCGGGGAGCAGGTGAGGAAGACGACGGCTGCGCGCCGGGCGCGGGCGCAGCGCATCGCGGCGAGGACGAAAGGGGTGAGGCCGCTCGTCGCGATGCCGACGACGACGTCGCGGGGGCCGAGGCGTTTTCTTCGCAGGGCGGCGATCGCGTCGGCCTTGCGGTCCTCGGCGCCCTCGATGGAAGCGACGAGCGCCCGTCGGCCGCCGGCGATGACGCCCTGGACTAAGGAGCGGGGGACGCCGAAGGTAGGGGGGCATTCGGCGGCGTCCAGCACCCCAAGGCGGCCGCTCGTGCCCGCGCCGACGTAGATGAGTCGGCCGCCTTCGCGCAGACGTGTGACGATTAGGTCCACGGCGGCGGCGATGTGCTTGCGCTCCCGGCGGACGGCGGGGGCGACGAGGTGGTCTTCGGCGCTGATGGTGTCGACGATCCCTAGAGTGGAGCGTTTGTCGATGTCGCGTGAGCGGGGGTTGCGCTTTTCTGTCGTGAGGAGGGATCGATCGCGCAGGGTCATGGGGGGACGACCTTACCGAGGACGACGGGGCGGCGGGCGCCTGTGGCGGAGGGGACGTTTCCGGGACGACCGAGGAGGGTCTGGCGGGCGAGGATGGCGAAGGAGAGGGCTTCCTTGGCCTTGGAGGGTATGCCGAGGTCGTCGAT
>JAZDKG010000050.1:0-3776 GCA_043803205.1 Planctomycetota bacterium | reverse complement strand
GCATCATCCGGGTGCTTATTCCCGTTTCGAAAACGGCGCCCTCCGGAGTGGTGTGCGCGGGGCGTAGAAGGCGGTCGGCTCGGCCGCCGAAGATTGCCGGCGACGGGGGCCCGGCGCCCCCCAGAGCGGTCCTTGTGGTGGACGACGAGGAAATGGTGCGCAGACCGTGCGCCGCGATGGTGACGCACGCCGGCTACCGGGCTCTCACTGCGGCGGGAGGGGACGAGGCGGTGGCGCTCTTCCGGGACCACGCGGACGAGATCGTCTGCGTGATCCTTGACCTGACCATGCCGGGGAAGGACGGCGTGGCGACGTTCGAGGCGCTGCGGAGGATCAAGCCGGACGTGCGGGTGATCCTCTCGAGCGGCTACAACGAGCAGGAGGCGACCCAGCGCTTCTCGGGGCAGGGGCTGGCGGGGTTTGTCAAGAAACCGTACGAGATGGAGACGCTCCTCGCGGAACTGGGCCGGGTGGCGACGTCCCGGCATCTTCATCACGAGAGATGAACCCCAAGAAAACGTGCGGCCGTGTCAATGAGCTCTTTCTCCCAGGCGAGCCCGGCGAAGGTGTGACCGGAGCCGCGGATCATGTGGAGCTCGACATCCCCCCTCCCCGATAATTCCTCCTCGTAGAGAAGGGCATCGTCGGGTGAGACGCTCGTGTCCGCGTCGCCGTGCAGGATGATGGCGGGGCTCGCGTAGCCGCGGAGGCGCTCCAAGGGCCTGAATACATAGAGCTCGTCGAGGAGCCCCTGGCTCAGGGCGTTCCCGAAATAGTCGTGGACGGGGCGCTTCCCGAAGTTCGCCATGATATCCCCCGCCGCCTTGGCGCCGAAGGCGCGCCTCGGGTCCGCGACCGCGGCCCAGAGGACGAGGCAGCAGAGGGCGTCACGCTCCGTGCCCGCCACGCACGCGGCAATCGAACCGCCGAGGCTCATCCCGAGGAGGCCGATGCGATCCTGCCTGACGTCTCCCCTGCCCCGCACTAATTCAAGAGCCTTGAGGGCGTCGCCGACCTCCCCCTCGACTGACAGGTCCTCGAAATCTCCCTCGCTTTCGCCGCACCCGCGGAAGTCGAAGCGGAGCGTCAGGATGCCCTCGGAGGCGAAGCGGCGCGCGGCCTTTACGAAGAGCCGGTGCGGCTCGATCTTGTGCCCCGTGAAGCCGTGGAGCATCACGAGGGCGGGGAAAGGGGGCACATGGGGAGGCTCCGGGATGTGGAGCATCCCGAAAAGTTTCTGGCCCTGGTTTTCGAAGATGACAGGTTCCTGGATCATGGTCGAATGGTGTCGTGCACCGGGCATGAAGGCCCGGCTACTTTCAACGTTCAAGGCCCAAGGAACACCACGGGGCGCTCAGGAGGAGGCCGTGAGGATCGAGCCGAATCAGGACGAGAGGGACTCCAGGCTCTTCAGGACTTTTTCGCGGCGGGCGGCGAGCGCATCCTTCTTCGCGCGCCTCATCTCGACCACCTTCGGCGGGGCCTTGCTCACGAACGCCTCGTTGGCGAGCTCGTTCCCGACCTTTTCGATCTCCCGGTCGATCTCCTCGATCTCGCGCATGACGCGTTCGCGCTCGACGGAGGGGTCCACGCTTCCGGAGAGGTCCATGTAGACGATCGCGCCGGAGGATAGGGGCGCGGTCGGCATCGCCCGCTCGGGGACGAACTGCGGGTCGATCCTCAGCTCGCCCGCCCTCATCAGCGCCATGCACACCGCCCTCCCCTCCTCCATCGCCGAGGCCTCATCCGCCGACGCCGGCTTGAGGATGACGACGACGTCGCCGCGGGGAGGCACGTGGTGCTCCTTTCGCAGGTTCCGCACCGCGCGGACCGCTTCGAACTTGAGCTCCACGCGCTTCTCCATCGCGGGGTCGATCAGTCCCGGGTCCGCCTGGGGCCAGGGGGTGCGCGTCACCGAGTCCCCGGAGCGCCCCGGGAGCATCTGCCAGATCTCCTCGCTCAGGAACGGCATGAAGGGGCAAAGAAGGCGCAGGAAGGTCTCGAGGCAGCGCAGGAGCACCCTCCGGGACCGCCGCGCGTCGTCGCTCCCTTTCGCCTGGAGGTGCCCCTTCACCGACTCGATATACCAGTCGCAGTAGTCGTTCCAGAAGAAGTCGTAGAGCCGCTCGGCCGCCTCGTTGAACCTGAATAGATCGAGTGCCGCCGTGACGTCGCGCACCGCACGGTTGAGCCTGCTCAGGATGAAGCGGTCGTCCATGGCCAGGGGGAAGCCCCCGGCATCGTCCGCGGCATCGTCCTCCCCAAGGTTCATCAGGAGGAAGCGGGACGCGTTCCATATCTTGTTGGCGAAGTTCCGGCCCAGCTCGCAGCTCTCATTCGCGTAGTGCACGTCCTGCCCCACCGGGCTCAGGCGGGCGATCGTGAAGCGGAGGGCGTCGGCGCCGTACAGGGCGATGACGTCGAGGGGATCGGGGGAGTTGCCGAGGGACTTGCTCATCTTCCGCCCCTCCATATCCCGGATGATGCCGGTGAAGAAAACGTCCGCGAACGGGGCCGCCCCCATGAACTCGATCCCCGCCATGATCATCCTTGCGACCCAGAAGAAGATGATGTCCGGCCCCGTGACCAGGGTCGAGGTGGGATAGAAATAGCGCAGGTCCTCCGTCGCGTCCGGCCATCCGAGCGTCGAGAACGGCCAGAGCCACGAGGAGAACCACGTGTCCAGCACGTCCTCGTCTTGGATGAGGTCGAGACTCCCGCACACGGGGCATTTGTCGGGCGTGATGCGGGACACGATCACCCCTGATTGGTCCATAGTCGATGGTCGATTGTCCATGGCTGCCATGTTGTCGGCTATCGACAATGGACTATGGACTATGGACTCCGTGTGGTCTTGCCGGCATCGCCGGCAATACCACACGGGGATTCTATGGCCCCACCAGAGCTGGCGCGAGATGCACCAGTCGCGGATGTTCTCCATCCAGTGCTGGTAGACCTTTATCCACCGCTCCGGGTACAAAGAGACGGTCCCGTCGAGCACCGCCTTCAGCGCGGGCTCCGCGAGCGGCTTCATCTTCACGAACCACTGCTCGGAGAGGTACGGCTCGATGACGGTGCGGCAGCGGTAGCAGTGCCCCACGGAGTGGCGGTGCTTCTCGACCCTCGCAAGCAGCTTCCGATCCTCGAGCTCCGCGACGAGCGCCTCGCGGCACTCGAACCGGTCCATTCCCGCGTAGTCCTCCCCGGCCTCGGCGGTCATCACGGCGTTCCCGTCCATGACCGCCACCTGCGGGAGGCCGTGTCGCCGCCCCATCTGGAAGTCGTTCGGGTCGTGGGCGGGCGTGACCTTGACGATGCCGGTGCCGAACTTCGGGTCCACGAACTCGTCCGCGATGACGGGGACCTCCCGATCCACCGAGGGCACGACCACCGTCTTCCCGACGAGGGCCTTGTAGCGCCCGTCCGAGGGGTTGACGGCCACGGCCGTGTCCCCGAGAAGCGTCTCGGGGCGAGTGGTCGCCACCGTAACGTACCCTCCCCCGTCCTTGAGGGGGTAGCGGATGTGCCAGAGATGCCCGTCGTGCTCCTCGTGCTCGACCTCCTCGTCGGAAAGCGCGGTGTGGCAGCGCGGGCACCAGTTGATGATGTAGCGGCCGCGGTAGACGAGCCCCTTCTCGTGAAGCCGGACGAAGACCTCGCGCACGGCGCGGGAGAGCCCCTCGTCCATCGTGAACCGCTCGCGGCTCCAGTCGCACGAGCAGCCGAGTTTCTTGAGCTGGCGGATTATGGTGCCGCCGTAGCGCTCCTTCCATTCC
>JAZDKG010000049.1:0-12582 GCA_043803205.1 Planctomycetota bacterium | reverse complement strand
GGGCGTCGTGGACTTTCCCGAAGAGTTCGGCGTCCGCGACTTCCTCGCCGAGCTCTCTCTCGTCGCTTCGATCGGCTCCGCCGTTCGCAGCGCCACCGCCCGCCGCGCCGCCGAGAAGGAGTTCTGCGCCGCCTTCTTCCCAAATCTCCCCGACGAGGAAAAAGCCCGGATCGCACATGAGATCGAGGAGACCCCATGAACCCTCCCGCATCCTCCCCCGCAACGACTGCACCCGCCCGTGGTGAGCCCCGTCCAGGAGAGGCAAGCGCGCCAAAGGCCCTGATCCCGCACCTGCGGGACGAAGGGCCGAGCCCGCAGGTCGCTTTGCCCGCGGCCCTCTTCCGCGACTGCGCCGTCCTGTCCGCGGGCGCGGCCGTCAAGGCGAGACGTTTCCTTGACGCCGTCGCCTCCGAAGCCGCCGGCCAGAAGGAGCGCTCCATTGCGGAGCTGATCGCCGTCCACGACGACTTCGGGCGCGAATCCGCCCGCATCCGCGACGAGCGCTACGAGCCCGTCCGCCGGGACGAGCTCCTGGCGCAGGCCCGCGCCGATCACCTCCTGCGCCTTCGCCAGGTCCTCGAACGCCAGAACCGCGCGAGCTCCGACTGGATTCTCGAGACGTCCGAGCGTTGGCGCGCGATCGTCCGTCCCGCAGTCGCTGGACCCGGCCACGGGTCCTCCCCCGAGGCGGGCATCCTTGCCGAGCTCTTGAGCTTCGCCCGCCGCTCCTACGTCCGTTCGATCCTCGCGGGGGATGACCGCCGCGAGATCGTTGTCCTCTGGCGCGCCGCGCACGAGGCCGGCGACTCCGCTACGTGCGATCTGGTGGCCGATGTCGAACCCGAGCGCCGGCCGCCGGAACTCGCCGCCGCGGTTTCCGACTACCGCGCACGCCGTGATGCGCGTCGCCGCCTCGAGCGCTCCGACGAGCTCCTTCGCTGGCTCCAGCGCGAGCGCACCGTCGCCCATGCCGTCTACGACAGCGTTGCCGAGACCCTCGCGCGTTCCTGATCCCACTCGCCCGCCGTATGGCGGGCGGGGTGAACCCCTCAGGGTGAACCCTCACTTCGGAGTGCCCGCACATGGACTCGAAGGTTCGAACCATCCTCCTCAAAGCCCTCGCCCTTCCCGACGACTCCGACGACCCGAGCGTCCACGAAGCCCTGCGCGCCGCCGGGATCGAGGGCGGCCGACTCTTCACCCAGGAAGAGGTCAACGCGATCCTCGCGACCAACAAGAAGGCCCTTCGCGCGGAGAACGAAACGCTGCGCCGCGACCTCGACGAGACCGCCACACTCCTCTCCTCCCTTGCCAGCGTCGAAGACCCCGATCCCGCGACTGCGGGGCTAAGGGAGGATACCCCTCCCGAAGGCGGCCCGCGCTCGCTCATCGTGCGCCTGGACGCCCGCTTGGCCGACCTTCGGCGGGAACTTGCGGAGGCCCGCGAAGCCCGCGACTCAGAATGCGCCCGCGCGTTCGATCTCGAGCGCGACCGGGCGCTGGTCTCCGCCGCCGCCCGCGCCGGCATGATCGACCCCGAGGGGGAGGCCCTCCCCCTCTTCCGCGACCGGGTCTCGCGCGCGGACGACGGCCCCTGGGAGATCCGCGACGACGAAGGAAGCGCGCGTCCGCTCGACGAAGGTCTCGTCGGCCTTCTCGAGAAGCGCAAGCACCTCCTGCGCCCCGCGGTCCGCCCCGGCGCGGGCACCGGCTGTCCCCGCGAGGTCGACCCCGTCGCCGCGGCCGTCGAGCGCCTGCGCGTCCCGGACCCGCCGCACGACGGGCGGGACGAGCGCTCGCTTCTCGAAGTCGCCGGAGCCGTACTCGAAATCGGCCGCGCCCGCCGCGGTCCCGCGCGTGCGGGACTCTAACCCCCTTTCGGAAAGTTTACCTTGAAAGTTCAACTTGAAAGGACCCGTAAGCCATGAGCTTCACAGGCAGAGCCATCTACGACGCGGGCGTCTTCGACGCCACCCAGGACGACGTCTCACCGATCATCGGACGAATCGCGCCGTTCGACACGCCCCTCCTCGACGCGATGGGCGATCCGCCCTTCCCGGCCCGCAACGTCCTGCACGAGTGGATCGAGGACGACCTGTCCCCGAACACCTTCATCTCCTCGGCCACCATCCCCGCCAGCACCACCACGACCTCCATCGCGGTCGCCGGCGGACTGGCCCGTTACATCCAGCCCGGCGCCATCGTGTGGAACGAGGCCGCCGGCGAATACCTGCGCGTGAGCGCGCGCGATCTCGCCAACAACGCCCTCACCCTCGTGCGCGCGATCGGCGGGACCTCCGCCGCCAGCGTCGGCGCGGGCGCGACCTTCCGCGTCATGGACGGCGCGGCGCTGGAGGGCGAGAGCGTCTCCACCGACATCTCCCGCGCCCGCACCCGTCGGGGGAACCTGTGCCAGATCATCAAGAAGGACATCGTGATCTCCGGCACGATGCAGGCCGTCGCGCAGCACGGACTGGAGAGCGAATACCGCTACCAGCTCCTCGCCCGCTCGCGGGAGGCGCTCCGCGACCTCGAGAAGTTCGTCGTCTGCGGCAAGGGCACGACCGCGAGCACCCTCGGGTCGGCAGGCGTCCCCCGGATGATGCACGGGATCGTCGACCTCCTCGCCACGAACGTCACCACCGTCTCCACCTTCGACGAGACAGCGATGCGTGAGGCCCTGGCCTCCTGCTTCGACGCGGGGGGCAACGTCGACCTCATCCTCTGCGACCGCAACTTCAAGGAGGTCGTGGACCAGCTCAACGCCAGCCGCGTGGGCGTGTCCAACCGCGATACCCGCTTCTCAAACCTCGTCACCGTCTACGAGGGGACCTACGGCGTGCAGAGGGTGATCCTCTCCCGCTGGATGCCCGCGAACTCGGCGCTGTTCCTCGACACCTCCCGCATCAAGGTCCTCCCCCTCGTCGGTCGCTCGTTCTTCAACCGCCGCGAAGAGTCCAGCGTCGACGCCGTCAAGGGCGCCGTCATCGGCGAATACACCCTCGAGCTCAAGAACGAGTCGGGAATGGCCCGCGTCTACGTCCCGGCCGAGTAGAAGGGACCCCACAGAGCCCTCCTCCCACCCACGGTTCTCGGGACGTCCATCCCCTGGACGTCCCGGGAACCCCCGCTTCGCCGGAGAGGACCGAACATGCCCGCACCCGTCAAGCCGTCCAAGTCCCGTCCCGCCAGGGCCAACCTTCAGGGTGAGCCCTACTGCGGCGCGCACATCGACGTCGTCTCGGCGCTGGAGCGCCTGCGTACCGTGCTCGAGCGCGCCGCCGCCGCCACCGACGAGCTCCTGGCGACCGTCAACCGCCTGAACGAGCGCATCGCCAAGCTCGAGGTCCGGCTCTCCCTCTACGCCGCGCTCCTGGGCGCGTGCGCGGGGATCGCCGGATGGATCCTCGGTGCCCTCGTCGTCCAGTGGCTGTCCAGAACCTGAGGACCTTCCATGACCACCATCATCTCCACCTTTGGCGCCCCCGACGCGAACTCCTACGCCTCGCTCACGCAGGCCGACTCCCTCCTCGCCGTCCACGCCATCGACCCCTCCGCGTGGACCGACGCGGGAACGCCCGCCCGCGGGGCGGCGCTCCTCTGCGCCACCCTCGACGTCGACGCTGTCCCCTGGCTCGGCGAGCGCGCCCGAACGATCGACCCCGATCAGGCCCTCGCCTTCCCGCGCTCCGCCATTGGACTCCCCTCGCGCCTCCTTGCGATGGACGTCTCCGACGCCCTCGTCGCCCAGGAAGCCGGCCTCGCGCTCGCCTGCTCCCTCCATGCTTTGGCGCTTCTCGAGCGCTCGAAGGACGACTCCCATGAGGCCCGCCGCTGCGCGGGAGTCACCCGCCACGCCTGGCGGCTGGGGGAACTCTCCGAGGATTACACCTACGCGCGAAAGCCCGCCGGCTCCTTCTCGGCCCTGGCGCCGCCGGCGCAGGCCGTCCTCTCCGACTTTCCTCGCGCCCGTCGCATCTCTCGCTCCTGAAGGATCGAAAGATCCTGAGCTTGTCGAAGGAAGTCCCGCCCGTGAAAGACGTCCCCGATATCGCCGTCTGGACCCATCGATGGTCGCCGCTCCTCGTCCGGTGCGTCGAGAGCGTCGCCCGCCGCACGCGAGGGAGCTACAACCTGATCGTCGTCTGCGAGCCGGGCAACTGTCACCGCAACATGAACCGGGTGCTCGCCCGCAGCCGCTCCCGCTACCTCGTCTTCCTCGATGAGGACGTCGAGATCCTCGACGACTCGTGGCTTGATCGTCTCCTTGAGGACCTCCGCGATCACGATGGGCTAGGCGTCGTCGGCTGCCGCGAGATCAAGGACCCGTTCGCGCGAGCGCTCTACCTCGACCGCCCCGATCTCGTCCTCGCTGCGCCTCCCGCGCCCCTCGACTTCGTCTCCTGGATCCCCGCCTATTGCATGTGCTTGGACCGCGGACGCTTCCCGACCTTGAGCTTCGACGAGCGCATCCCGGGCGACAAAGGCATGACCGACGTCGACGCGTGTCTGCAACTGCGAAGCCACGGCCTCTCCGTCGCGCGCGACAATCGCTTCGCCGTCTACCACCCCGCAAAGAGCGCCTCCGAGCGCATGCGCTGCGCCGCTCGGGAGTTCGAATGGTTCCGCGCGCAGCGCGACTACATGACCTCCAAATGGGGCGACCTCTATGCGGCGGATCCTTCCCTTTCACCGCCGAGAGGCGCCGTCGCCCAAGGATGAAAGCGCGCATCCCATGAACCTCGACCGACTCCTCGTCCATCTCGCCGAGCTCTCGAGGGTCGTCGCCGCCAACGACGGCTGGGGCGGCGTCACCAACGCCACGACCGTTTCGACCGTGCGCTGCTTCCTCCACGGGGCGGACGCGCGACAGCTCTCCCCGGCCGGTGACGTTCTGGCGCTCGACTTCGAGATGTGGCTCTCGCCCGCGACCTCCGTCGCCGTCAACGACGCCGTCGCCAACGTCACCGCCCCCGACGGGACCGTGCTCCTCGAAAGCGGGCGCATCGTCGCCGTGAAACGCCACCACCACCCCGCGCTCGGCTTCCTCGCCACGCAGGCCCGAATCACGAGGGACTGATGAGACTCACCATCGGCTTCTACACCGAAGGTCTTCCTTTCGACGGCGACACGGTCTACCGCAAGGCCCTGGGCGGAAGCGAGTCCGCCCTCGTCTCGATGGCCGCGGAGCTCGCCCGCCTCGGCCATCGCGTCAAGGTCTTCTGCCGATGCCAGCGCCCCGGCGACTACGCGGGAGTCCAATACTTCGACCTCCGCTCTCTGCCGGAACTGCTTCATCTGTTCGACTTCGACGTCTGGATCGTCTCCCGCTTCGCCTCGGCGCTCAACCTTCCCGTACGCGCGGGCCTGCGCGTCCTCTGGAACCACGATGTTCTCACCCGAGAGACCCGGGCCGCCGTCCTCGGCTCCCTTGTCTTCGCCGACATGGCCTTCTTCCTCTCCGACTTCCACGAGCGACAGTGGCGCGCACTGCTTCCCGAGATCGCGCCGATCGCGGTCCGCACCGCCAACGGCGTGGACCTCGACTACCTCGACGCCGCCGTTCGTAAGACCGCGCGCGAAGGAAACGTCTTTCTCTACAGTTCCCGTCCCGAACGCGGGCTCGAGGTGCTCCTCACGGCGATCTGGCCGCGCGTTCTTGAGCGGCTCCCTGACGCCGAGCTTCGCGTCGCGGGGTACGACCTCGCCGGGATCGACACGCCGCCCCAGGTCCGCGCCGCAGAGGAGAGACTCGCGCGCCTCGCCGCCTCCACGCCCAACGTCAAGGCGCTGGGCCCGCTCCGCAAGAAGGAGCTCTACCGCCATATGGCCCGCGCCCGCCTCCTCCTCTACCCCACCGCCTTTCCCGAAGTCTCCTGCATCACGGCCATCGAGGCGCAGGCGTGCGGCACCCCCATTCTCACCACAGCCGACTTCGCGCTCCCCGAGACCGTCGCTCACCCGTCCTCGCTCATCCCCGGCGACGTCCGCGCCAAGGAGTGCCAGGACGCTTTCCTCGCCCGCCTCTTCGAACTCCTGGAGAGCCCCGCCCTCTACGACGAGGTCGCAGCAGCCGGTCGCGCTCGCGTCGAGGGAAACCACCGGTGGAGCGACCTCGCACGCTCGTGGGAGAGGCTCTTCCTCGACACCATGCGCCGACGCTCCGAGCGCCGGCCCGCTGCCGTCGTAAAGGAGCTTATCCGCCTCGGCGACCTCTGCGCTGCCCGCGATGCCGCGGAGACCTGGAATCTCGGCTCGCTCCGCGAGGAGGTCGAGACTCGCCTGGCCGCCGCCGAATCCCCCGCGACCGAAGATCCCCTCTTCCACCCCAACCCCGACTGGGCCGCGAGCGACCCCCGCTGCGCCCTCGCCTGCGATATCCTGCGCGAAGCGCTCCACGATCGTCCGGCGTCGACGGACCCGCCGCGCCTCCTCGACGTCGGCTCCAACAACGGGGCGCTGGCCGTTCACCTCTCCAACACCTTCGACGACCTCCATGTCCTCGGGATCGACTACAATCCCCAAGCCCTGGCCTTCGCCGAGAAACACAAGTCCCTCTGCGCCGGACGCCCCGATCGCGTCTCCTTCCGCACCGCCGTCCTCGATGACCTCGTCGCCGAAGGCGAATGCTTCGACTTCCTCTTGGCGGGCGAGGTGATGGAGCACGTCGTCGATGCGGCCGACTTCCTTGCCGCCGTCCGTGCCGTGGTGCGCCCGGGAGGGCTCGTGATCCTCACCTTCCCCTACGGGGCCGAGCAGACCCTCTGGGACGGCGACCGCGACGAGAAGGACCCGCGCGCCCGGCGCCCCCGCCACCCGGCTCACGTCCATCACTTCGATTTCGGCGACGTCATGGACATCTTCGGCGGACAGCGCGATTTTCGGATCGCTCGTCCCATCGCGGAACGCTCGCCCGACGGCGCCTTCCGCGGGAACACCGTCGTGAGCTTCCGCGTCTCAAGCGTCCCCTTCGGGAAGCCCGACTCCGCGCGCAAGCCGATCATCACCCGCCCGTACGAAACCCTCTCCGTATGCATGATCACCCGCGACTCCGAGGACGACCTCTCGCGATCCTTGAAGAGCGTCGCGCCGGTCGCCGACGAGATCCGCGTCCACGATTCGCTCTCGGCGGACTCGACCGTCGAGATCGCCCGCCGCTTCGCCGACGCCGTCACGAGCGCGCCCTTCACCGACTTCTCCTCTGCCCGCAATGCCTCCGTCTCCGGCGCGCGGGGCGACTGGATCCTCTGGATCGACGCGGACGAGGTGCTCCTCTCCGGCGCCAACCTCCGCCGGTACCTCTCCTCGTGTCTGATGAACGGTTTCGCCGTCCGCCAGAACCACCTGATGATCGACGCCCGACCCACCTTCGACCAGCCTGTCCGGGTCTTCCGCGCCGGCGTGGGCTACCGCTTCACCGGCCTCGTGCACGAGCACTGCGAGGACGTGAACAAGGGGCCTTTCGATCACCCCATCGCCCCGGCGCTCTTGCTGCCGGACGTGGACATCGCGCACACCGGCTATCTCTGCGAGGTCGTCCGGCGCGCCAAGTGCCTGCGCAACTTCCCCCTTATCGTCGATGACCTCCGCCGGCATCCCGACCGCGAGCTCGCATGGATCCTGCTGGCGCGCGACTTCATCAACTTCACGAACTGGGAGGTTGAGAAGCTGCGTGCGCTCACTCCGCGCGCCGTCTCGTGGCTGCGGGAGGTCGTCCGCATCCATAACGAGCGCTTCCACGATCCCTCCCACCAGTACCACTCCGTCAGCCTCGCGGCCTACCAGCGCGCGCTCGAGTACCTCGCCCGCGCGGGAGTGAGCGCGTCCGACCGCTCGACCGCTCCTCCCGTCGAGGTCGAGCTGGGACTCGCCGGAGCCGTCGGGGGACTCTCCCCGGGCGGCGTCCGGGGAGAGCGACGCTGGTTCGCGGACTCCGACGAACTCTGCGCCTTCCTCGCCGACAAGTCCTTGAACCTCGTGGAAAGGCTCTCGCCGTGACCGCCGACCCCGATCTCCTCCCCTTGGCGCAAGGAGCCCCCTGATGCTGCGCTTCCTGGACCACCTCGTGGACTACGTCACCTCGGTTTCCTCCCCGGGCGCCTACGGCGAGCTTGCCCGGGCGGCGCTTCCGAGCTCCCCTCACGCCGCCTGCGCCATCCTTCCGCTCGACGAGGACGCCTCCGCCCTCCCCCTGCGCAGGCTCTCCTTCCGCCTCCTCGTGCGCGATTCGTCCACTGCGGCCGCCGCCGCCCGCGCGCAGGCGCTTCACTCGCTCTTCGCCCGCACGTGGGTCTCCTCCCCCGCTTTCGCCGGATACTTCGCATGCTCCTCGTTCCCGAAGCGCGCGGACCTCAAGGCGGAGCTCCCGATCCTCCAGGCCGACTACCTCTTCCACACCGTCTCCGTCACCCCCTGATCCCCGGCGAGGACCCCCATGCCCCACGAGAAGACCTACGACCGTCCCCTCGATCCTGACCGCACGAGCATCGGCGTCGAGGAGTTCCTGATCGCCTCCTACCCGTGCGCTTTCCAAGTCTCCTCGCCTCCCGCCGCACGCGTGGCGGTCTCCAGTCCCCCTCCGGGCTGGAAGCGCCTCGGACGGGTCGAGGACGGGAGCGCCGAGGTGCGACTCGAACGCGCCCCCACCCGCTACCACGGCGGTCCCTCGGGGGAGCTCCTCTACCAGCGCGCGGAGCTCACGCTTGCTCGCGTCTCCTTTCGGATCCAGAGCCTCTCCAGCCGCGACGTGCGCTACGCCTGGGGCGATGGCTCTTCCGCGAACCTCTACGGCGTCGATCCCCTCTCCGACGCGACGACCATCACCTCGGTCGTCTCCGCCGAACGCTTCGTCCTCGCCGGCCCCATCGCCGGGTGCTCCTGGGTCGTGATCTCGCCCGTGAGCTCCCTCGGCTCCTCCGATAACGACTCCCGCGTCTCCTCCCTTTCCGCCGACGGCACCGAGCTCTTTCTCGCCTCGCCCCCGGCCGAAGCCCCCTCCCCTGGCTGGGCCGTCGCGCGCCTCTATGGCACGAGGCAGTCCGTCGGCCCGGACGACCGCCGCGAGTTCTCCCTCCTCGGCGTCGCCGACACCGTGGACGGCTGGCAGATCCTCCACTACTTCCCGCGCGTGGTGGCCGCTGGCCGCTGGAGGGAGACCATCTCCCCCGACCGTCCCGCCTCGGTCGAGCTCCAGTTCGACGTCTGCGCCGTTAGCTCCCTCGCAAGCCTCCTCCTCTTCGAGCGCTACGCCGTCGCCCCTTGATACCGGAGCCTCCCTATGGAAGAGAGCCTCTTTGAGAACTACCCCAAGGCGCGTCAGCCGGCCTCCAAGCCGCGCGAGCGTCCCGAAACGGTCCCCGCGCCCCGCGACCGCGGGGACGGCGCCGTTGTGCGTCTCTTGCGCGCCGCCTCCCGCCGCGCGCGCACCCGGAGGTGACCCGTGGAAACGAACCTCTTCTTCCTCGTCGGTGCCGACCCGGGGAACGCCGTCCCCCTCGGCAGCTACCCCGGACGCTGGACCGATGAGACCGATGGACGGTTCCTGCGCTACCGCTGCGAGCTCTTCACCGCTGTCAACTCCGTCGGCGACCTCGAGGAGTTCGCCTCTTGTGTCGCAAACACCCTCTCACTGGGTCCCCTCGTCCTCGTGGAGTACCCCCGCGGCGCGGGGAGGGTCGTCTCCTTCGCGAACTCAGGCGGCTCCCTCGTGAACACGGTCACCGGCACCTCGGTCGCAAGCGTCTTTCCCGAAAGCGTCCGCGTCGAGGAGCGCAGCGCCTGGGCCCTGCGGTACTGCGTCACCTTC
The DNA here is from genome assembly GCA_043803205.1 of Planctomycetota bacterium. Lineage (GTDB taxonomy): Bacteria > Planctomycetota > DG-23 > JAZDKG01 > JAZDKG01 > JAZDKG01. The sequence goes on along the minus strand of JAZDKG010000049.1, from coordinate 2,777 downwards.
GTGAAAGCTAGATGAATGCGCGAGCTCAACGTCTCCTCCATCGCCATCGCGTCCTTCGACCGCGCCTTCAACGTCCCGGCCGAGGTCTCCTTCGTGTGTCTCGACGTGGACTTCGACACGGACGACTGGCGGGAGGTCGAACCCGTCCGCTTCACGATGGGCGGCTCACTCGTCTTCAAGGGCGCCGCACGGCGCCGGGTCTACCGCCTTGCGGACGAACGCGTCGAATACGAGGCCGTGGACGCCTTCTCCTCGCTCGTCGAGAACCCCTGCCCCGTCGTCCACGAGCACTATAACCGGGTCAAATCGAGCGACTTCGACTCCGACCCGGTCGGCCTCACGATCCACGAGATCCTCCAGACCGAGTTCGCCTCCCTCGTCTCCTCCTCGATCGTGAGTTCCCTCGACACCTCCGCCGCCAACTCCGTGGTCCCGGGAGAGATCTCGCCTCGCGGAAAGACGTACTACGAGTTTCTGAGCACGCTCCTCGCCTACCAGCCCTCTCTTCGGTGCTACCTGGATCCTGCGGGAAGCTCCCCCGAGACGCTCTGGCCGGCCGGCGTGCTCCGTGTGATCGACACCGCGAACCTCGCGGATGATGCCGTAGGACTCGTCGTCGCGCAGGGGGCTCCCCGGAGCGACGCGCAGACCCCATACAACGTCGAGGCCCTCACCCTCGAGGAGGACTCCCGCCGCTGCGTGGACGCTGCCCGCGCCGTCGGCAGCGACTACTTCGAGGTCCGGGAAATCCTCACCCCCGCCTGGACTCCGACCTGGCGACGCGAGACCGCCGAGCTTGTCGTCTTTACCGCTCCGGATCGCTTGGCGCCCCTTCTCCACAGCGACGTCCAGTCCGTCGTCGTCGCCGATGCCGCCACGCCTTCCATCGTCTACACCCCCACCGTGGACTACGAAATGAACGATGTGGATGGCTATCTCGTTTTCGTGGGCAATGGAGCGCTCACCTGGGGGACCACCTGCACCGTCGATTACGAGTACCTCGCCGAGGACGCCTTCCGGCGGTTCCGCACCACCTATCCTCTTGCCGCCTTTCGCCTCGCGTCGGTTGCCGGCACCGTATGCATCCATCCGCACCCGGTGGAGGCCGAGCGTCGCTGGTATCGCGCCTCGGCCGCTTCTACGGTCGGGTGGGATCCTCTGGAGAAGTGGCAGGATCGCTATCCCCTCCCCGCCGGCCACCGCGATTCCCGGATCGTCCAATACATCGACTGCCAGAGCCGCTGGCACACCATGTCGGCGACGCAGTATCCCTTCCGCGTTCGCATCCCCGTGGGCTGGGACATCCGCCTGCGCTACACCGCCCGCGCGGACCTCACCGTCGCCGCGACCACCGGAGAGAATCGCTTCGGCGCCGTCCACGAGATCCCCGCCCGCAGCTTCTTCCGCTACACGGATGCCTCCTCCGCCGTGCTCTGGGACGATTCCGACAAGCTCCTGCGCTTGGCGCTTGCCCATCTCGACGCCCGAAGAGCGCCCCGGATAAGCGGCGACGCGCGCGTGACCCTTCCCCCTTCAGGCGAGCCCGTGTTCCAGCTCGGCAGGCGCGTGACCGTCCTCGGGACGCGATCGACAAGTTGGAGCGCGATCCGCGCCGTCGTGAGCGCCGTGGACTATTCCAATTTCCTCTCCGGCTCCGTCGAGTTGCGGCTCGGCGACGAGAGCGACCTCGTCTCGGCCTTCCAGGGCCAAATCGAGCTCAACGACCTCCCGGAGCGATACCTCAACACGTGGGGGAACATCACGCTCGTCGGGAGCGCCGTCCTCGAGGAAGAATCGGAGAGCGGCGCTTCTGAGAGCGGCGGTTCCGGTTCCGCGTCCGCGGGATCAAGCGCCGGGAGTTCAGGCGCCAGCTCCGGCCCCGCGTCTGCGGGATCCAGCGGGAGTTCGGGTGCGAGCTCCGGACCGTCGTCGGGGCTATCTAGCGCCGGCCCTTCGGGCGGTCCGAGCGGGGAGAGCTCCGGTCCCGCGTCTGCGGGATCAAGCGCGGAAAGTTCAGGCGCCAGCGCCGGGGCGTCCTCTGGTGCTTCCGGATCAGGGACGAGCGGCCAGTCCGGGCAGAGTCCTTCTTCATCGGGCGCTTCCGGCGCGTCCAGCGGCCAAAGTTCGGGCGCTAGTTCGGCGGTGTCCTCCGGCGAGAGTAGCGGAGAGAGTTCCGGCGAATCCTCCGGCGCCTCAAGCGCCGAAAGTTCAGGCGAGAGTTCCGCCGCGTCCTCCACCCCGCCCCCGGAACCGTGCTGCTGGACTAAACGGTCGTCCTACGGGTCGGGAACTTACTCGATCAGTTGCTACGCCGTGACCACTAGAGACGACTGCGATCCTACGGGCGTGAAGGTGTGCAACTACGGCGTAGGCTACACCCCGATCTATTATGCCTGGACGAAGTGCTGGCCTCCCTACGGCTCCGCTTATTGCCATGACTACACGGGCGACGATTGCCCGGTCCACGGAGCTTCGTGAGGACGTGAATGACGGGAGGGATATGCGCCACGAAGACACCAAGACGCCAAGGTGACACGAAGGAGGGCGGGAAACGTCCCGCGCCTGCGGGATTTCCCGCGCGCTCTTCTTCGTGAACCTTTGTGTCTTTGCGCCTTGGTGGCAAGCACTTTCCTGGAGTGACAAATGAAGGTTGAAGAGTGCCCTTTCCGCGCGGACGTCAAGGTCGGGGACCTCGTGGAGCCGACGGGGGACCTGCGCTTCGACGAGTCGGCCCACTGCCGATTCTGCTCCGAAGGCGTCGTTGTCGAGCATCGGCT
>JAZDKG010000048.1:0-2051 GCA_043803205.1 Planctomycetota bacterium | reverse complement strand
CGGGGAGCCGCCGATACTCCGCGGCAAGTGGAGGCAGTTCCGGCGGCTGCGGCAAGAAGAAGAGGCCAAACGGGCGATGGTAGAACTTGGCGAGCGCCTCGACCTGACGGACCGTGGGCTGTCTGTCCCCGCGTTCCCATGAAAGGAAGCGCTCGACCTTGACCGATAGCCGCTTCGCGACCGGCTCCGGTTCGTAGCCACTCTGCTCCCGCGCCCATGCCAAAAGATTGCGGTTGACGAGTGCGGGGGTCGAGGTCGCCATGGATCGAACTATACGCAGCGCGGGCTCTCAGCCACAGAGGCACGCACGCGCGGATCCCAACACGCGGGCGGTGTGCCAAGGACGCCAGTGTTTCCGACGCGGTAGGCAACAGCGATCAGGTTGCATCCCGGCGGGAATCGGTACTCGGCCGCCTTGATCGCGCGGAGATTGGCGAGCTTGAGTTGGGTGACTCTCATGCCACGCTCTCCACGTCGATCTGGCCGGTCACCGCCGCGGCGACGAGGGCGGCGCGGCGCGCCTTGAGGAGGACGATGGTACGCTCCGTGGCGGAGCGGAGCGCATCCAGCTTCCCCGTCTCCTTTGCCACGTGGACCCCGGCAGGGCTCCCCGCAGGGACCCGGCTCACGGATCATATCAGGCATTGGGTCTGCGGCCCTTCGCGAATTACGAGCGGGGCTGATCCTGACTGGATGAGCCGATGACGAGCCGGGGTGCCGATGGGCACCCCGGTTCGCTTTCCCACCTTCGAGGTCTAGCGCTGGTCACGGGGTGGGCACGGATCGTTCCCGTAGCTGTCGCTGTCCCGGATTCTCCCGTTGGGGCGGTGGATCACAACCTCGGCGTGGTGCTCCTTGGCCTTGGGGATCGCCTTCTCGATCGTGGCGGCTTGCGTTGCCGGCCGAGTCAGGGGCCTCGGATTCCCCTCCTCCTTCGCGACGAACTTCCCCGGCCTCGTGGCCGAGGGAACGACGTGGATGCTCCTTCCTTTCGCAGCCATCGCTTCTACTCCTCCGTCCTCCGGGTCCGTGACTTCGCTGCGGCCGATCCGTGCGTGAGCTCGGTGTCAGGTGCCCCATTGGCGTACCGAATATATACCGAATATAGCGGACCTTGTCAACCGCTATGATATAGCATACATTGCACACCATGACCGATCTTCGGGACGACATCAAGGCCCTTCGGACCAAGCTGAACCTCAGCCAAGAGGAACTCGCCTCTCGTCTCGGCGTGTCCTTCGCGACCGTGAACCGCTGGGAGAGCGGCAAGTCCAAGCCTCAGCGGGCGCAGCGGGACGCGGTGCAGAAGCTCCTGGACGAGGCGGGCATCTCCGGGGACGAACCCGCGGGCTCGCCGACCGTAGAGGCCCCTGGCACGCGCCGGCGCCGTGGGGTATCCCGGAGCGCTGTCCTAGGCAACAAGAGCATGGAGCAGATGCTCTGGGACGCGGCCTGCTCCATCCGCGGCGAGAAGGACGCGCCGAAGTTCAAGGACTACCTCCTCCCTCTGTTGTTCATCAAGCGCTTGTCGGACGTGTTTGACGACGAGATCCGGCGCCTCACAGACCAGTTCGGCGATCGGGAGGCGGCGCTCGCCATCGTGGACGCGGATGCCGAGGCGGCGACGGACACGGGGAAGCGCGTGGTCCGCTTCTACATCCCGCGCCAAGCGCGCTGGCCGGTGCTGAGCGGACGCGAGGTCTTCGACTGGCCAGCCGACATGGCGCCGCGGTCGTTGGGGGAGCAATTGACCGGAACCATCCGGTCCATCGTCAAGCACAACCCGTCGCTCGCCGGCGTCATCGACATCGTGGACTACAACGAGACGCGCAACGGCGAGCGCGAGATCAGCGACGCGGCGCTGAAGGGCGTGATCGAGACGTTCTCGGACCCACGCTACCGCCTCGGATTGCACGACGTGGAGCCCGACTTCCTCGGTCGCTGCTACGAGTACCTGCTGCGGAAGTTCGCCGAGGGCCAGGGACAGAGCGCGGGCGAGTTCTTCACTCCGACAGAGGTCGGGTTCCTGATGGCGGAGATCCTGCGCCCGC
>JAZDKG010000047.1:0-2701 GCA_043803205.1 Planctomycetota bacterium | reverse complement strand
GCGCCCGATGTTCCACGGATGACCTTCTCAAAATGCGCAAGGAATACTACGACCTTCGCGGCTGGAACGCCGACGGCGTCCCCACCCCCGCCACGCTCAAACGCCTCAGCCTCTCCCCTTCTCTTGTGGAAAGGATGCCTTGACCCTCAGGCCTCACGCCTTCTAGAGAGGTTTCCCATGCCGAACGTCTTCAGCATCCCCTCCCGCGTCCTCACGGGCGCCGGCAGTTTCGCCTCCCTTGCCGACGAGGTCGCCCGCCTCGGCGCCCAAAAACCCCTCATCGTGAGCGACCCCGGCATGGAAAAGGCCGGCCTCGTCGAAAAAGCCCGCGCCAACCTCTCCGCCGCCCGCTTGCGCGCTAGCGCCTTCACGGGCGTCCAGCCCGACCCCACAATGGACAACGTCGTCGCCGGCCTCGCCGCACTCCGCGAAAACGCCTGCGACTCCGTCCTCGCCCTTGGCGGCGGAAGCTCCATCGACTGCGCCAAAGCCGTCGCCGTCCTCGCGACCAACCCCGGCTCCATCCGCGACTACCAGGGCGCCAATAAGATCCCCAACGCCGGACTCCCCCTCCTCGCTATCCCCACCACCGCCGGCACCGGCAGCGAAGTCACCCGCGTCTGCATCATCACCGACACCGAACGCAACGTGAAGATGCTCCTCATCGACCCTCACCTCATGCCGACCGTCGCGATCGTCGATCCGGAGCTCACCTACTCCATGCCCCCGGCCCTCACCGCCGGCACAGGCGTCGACGCCCTCACCCACGCGATCGAAGCCTACGTGAGCGTCAAACACCAGCCCATCACCGACGCGCTGGCCTTGAGCGCAGTCCGCCGACTGAGCGCCAACCTCCTCCGCGCCTTCCGCAATCCCGCCGACAAGGAGGCCCGCTCCGAGGCCCTGCAGGGCTCCCTCGAAGCCGGGATGGCCTTCAGCAACTCCTCCGTCTGTCTCGTTCACGGCATGTCCCGCCCCATCGGCGCGTGCTTCCACCTCCCCCATGGCCTCTCCAACGCCATTCTCCTTCCCACCGTGGTCGAATACAGTCTCCCGGGCGCCCCCGAGCGCTACCGCGACCTCGCACTCGCGATGGGCCTCGCCGTCGATCCCGCCGACCTCGACGCGGCGGGACGCGCCCTCGTCGCCGCTCTCCGCAAGCTCAACCGCGATGTCAAGATCCCCGGCCCCCGCGAGCTCGGGATCGACCGCGCCCAGTGGGAAAAGCTCGCCCCCAAGATGGCCGGCGACGCGCTCGCCAGCGGCTCCCCCAACAACAACCCCCGTGTCCCCGCCGCCGACGAGATCGTCGCCCTCTACATGAAACTCTGGGATCTCTGATGTTCGTGCTTCTGCGGCCTGTCTTCTTTGCGCCCTTTGCCCCCTTTGTCGAAGACCCTGAGCGTAGTCGAAGGGCGCCTTTGCGTGATGCTCTTCTCTCCCTTCCTTGACTCTTGCTTCAGGAGCTCCCCTTGCCCGGCCCCCTCGAAGGCGTCCGTGTCCTCGACCTCTCCCGCGTCCTCGCCGGCCCCTTCTGCACCATGCTTCTTTCCGACCTCGGCGCCGACGTCGTCAAGGTCGAGCATCCCGACAAGGGCGACGACGCCCGCCACTTCGGTCCCCCCTTCGTCCGCGGCATGAGCACCTACTTCATCTCCGTCAACCGCGGAAAACGAAGCATCACCCTCGACCTCAAGAACGACGCCGACCGCGCGACCTTTCTCAAGCTCGCCGACAAAGCCGACGTCCTCGTCGAAAACTTCCGCCCGGGCGTCATGCGCAAGCTCGGCCTCGACTACGAGTCCCTGCGCAAGACCAACAAGGGCCTCGTCTACGCCTCCATCTCCGGCTACGGCCACACCGGCCCCATGAGCGAGCTCCCCGCATACGACATCGTCATCCAGGCCCTCGGCGGCATCATGAGCGTCACCGGCCCCGAAGGCGGCCCCCCCTGCAAGGTGGGCGTCTCCTTTAGCGACATCACCGCCGGAATCTACGCCGCCGTCGGAATCACGAGCGCCCTCTACCGCCGACGCATCACCGGCCTGGGCGAGCGCGTCGACGTCTCCATGCTCGACTGCCAGGTCGCCATCCAGGTCCCCAACGTCACCAACTACCTCACCACGGGCGTCGAGCCCGCCTCCACCGGAAACCGCAACCCCTCCATCAGCCCCTTCGCCGTCTTCCCGACCTCCGACGGCGAAATCGTGATCTGCGCCGGCAACGACGATCTCTGGACGAAGTTCTGCTCATGCTTGGGAATTGGCGACCGCGCCGACGACCCCCTCTTCCTCACAAACGCCGACCGCACCGTCCATCACGTCGAACTGCACCAGGCCATCGAAGCCGCCACTCGCACAATGACTACGAAGGAATGTCTCGCGATGCTCGCCGCCGCAGGCGTCCCCAGCGGCCCCATCAACTCCATCGCCCGCACCCTCGCCCATCCCCAGGTCGTCGCCCGAAACATGGTCGCCGAAACCGAGCACCCGTCCTATGGCAAGGTCCGTCACCAGGGCCCCGCCGTCAAGTTCACGAACTCCCCCGCCTCCGTCCGCCGCCCCGCCCCCCTCCTCGGCGAACATAACTCCGAGGTCCCGCTCGACTGGGGCATCTGAAAAAAAGGGCGCCAGGAGTGAGGCGGGGGGGACGAGGAGTCGGCGGCGGGCGTGCAGGGACCTCCTGAGGCCGCACAGCAGGC
>JAZDKG010000046.1:0-3213 GCA_043803205.1 Planctomycetota bacterium | reverse complement strand
GCGTAGGTGTTGGTGAAGGCCTGGAAGTAGGCGATGAACTTCCGGGCGCGATAGCGGGCGGAGAGGACGTCGATGCCGGCTTTGACCTGATCGGCGACGCTCTTGCGCTCCGAACGGGCGTTGGGGCTAAAGCTCTGATTGATGCAGTAGGTGCAGCCGCCCAGGCCTTTGGAGCCGTCGCGGTTGGGGCAGGTGAAACCGGCGTCAATGGTGACCTTGTAGACGCGAAAGGGGAAGCGACTGCGGAGATAGGAGCTAAAGGGGTAGTAGCGGGGGTGCTCTCGCCAGTCGATGGCGGCGCCGAGGGGAGACGTGGAGTGGGAAGTCCTCATGGGAAAAGCTCACAAACGGATTGCGTGTGCGTTGGATTATAGGAGGGACGGGGCGACGCTTCAAAGACGGCGCCGCCCATGAGTGATACGTGATAAGTGATAGAGTGATAAAGGGGGCATTCGAAGGTTTCTTCCCACAGATGTCTCACTTGTCACTCCTTGTCGCCTTGGCGGCGGAGGTGAGCGATGTAGCCGTTCAAGACGAGTTGCAGCGGGCGCAGCAGACGGAGGCTATCGCGAGAGGCCGTTGAGGATGAGGATCTCGACGCGGTCATAGTGGGTCTCTCCCCTTGCAGTTGGGCGTAGGCGTCGCCGGGCAAATGTGGTCTCATTGCGATTCGGGCGTATGCGCCCCACAAGCGAAGTCAAGGAATCGGAAGACCTCGGGGCCGGCGTAGAAGAGATGTCCGTCGGCGTGGATGAGCTGGAGGAAGAAATTATCGGCACCCGCGCGGGCGAAGGCGAAACGGATGTCGCGGGCTTGATCGCGGGCGACGTCGCCGAGGTCGGCGACGCCTTCCACATCCAAGAGGAAGCGGGGGGCGACGAGGGCGCAGACATCAGAGTATCGCATGAGGTTTTCGAGACCCGGCACGACGTGGCATGGGCAGCCTTGGGCGGGGTCGTAGGTTTGGAGAAACCCCGAGAAGACGGTGACCCTGACACGGGTATCGAGGGCCGCCAGGAACATGGCAGTCTCGCCTCCCAGGGAGTGGCCGAATACGCCGATGCGCTTGGGGTCTACGTCGGGGAGGGTCTGGAGAACGTCGATCGCGCGCATGGCGTCCCAGACGCGGCTGCCTTCGAGCGTCCAGCCCGTCGGGAGGCCCGGTGCTGCCGAGCCGCTCATGAAGGGGCAGTACGCCGTGTCCGGCACGAGTACCACGTAGCCGGCATTAGCAAGGAGATGTCCGTAGGAGTAGAGGTAGGCGCCCGGGTCGAAGGGAGGCCCAAGGGAAAGGCCGTCCATGGCGAAGCAGCTCTCGGGGGAGCCGTGGTGTCCCGGGAGCGCCAGGATCGCCGGCCGTCGTTCGCCGGGTTGCAGATCACGGGGGACCGCCAAGAGGGCGCGGACACGGTGGCCGACCCGAGATTCGTACTCGTATTCGGTGAGAACGTATTTTCGGAAGGCCAGACGGTTCTCACGAGCGAGGTTAGCACTCTCGGGGAGGGGGCAGAGCGTGAGCGGTGCGTGAGGAGGCTCGTCCGGGAAGAGGAGGCGGCGGAGGCCTGGCCTGGCGCGCGACAACCAGACGGCAAAGGAAGGTTCGGAACGCGGATCGAAGGCGAGGCCCAAAGGGGAGGATGCCCTGAGGTCGTCGAGGCGCCGGATGTAGGCATTGCTGTCCAAGGAGTCGAGGAGAGGAGTGTCTATGAGGGCAGGATGGACTGAGGTGAACCATTCGTCGAACCAGTCGGAACGGCGCTGACTTGTGACAAGGTCCATCTGGGCTTGAGAAAGCGGGGGCACCGAACTATCGAGTGCGCTTGTTCTGCGCCAAACCAGCGTCAGCCAGACGAACAGAAAGACGGAAAGCAAGATGAGCGCGAGGGAGAGGATGCTCAGGGCCTTGGAGCGCAGTGGGGTTCACCTATCATGGAGAATCGTCCCATTCGAGCGGCGCAATCAACGACTGCGCGGTGCTACCTGGACAAGCCCTTGAGGATGACGATTTCGACGCGGCGGTTGCGGGCCCGGCCTTTGGCGCCGGCGTTGGAGTCGACGGGATGGTATTCGCCGTAGCCAGCGGGATGGATGCGCTTGGGGTCGATGCCGCCCTCATCGATCAGGAAATGCATGACGGCGAGGGCACGCGCGACGGAGAGCTCCCAGTTGGACTTGTAGAGGTCCTTGGTCTTGCGGATGGGCTGGTTGTCGGTATGGCCTTCGACTCGGATGGCGCCGTCGGTGTATTTGGTCTTGAGGAGGTCGGAGACCTTTCGGAGGACGGACTTTCCATTGGTCGAGATGTCGGCCTTTCCGGGGGCGAAGAGGATCTCGTCGCTGACGGTGATGACGGTGAGGCCCTCACGGGAGCCGACCTCGGCGCCCGGGATCGGCTGCGGAGGGGGCGGCGGAGGGGGAGCGCTCTGGGCCTCTGCGAGCTGAGCGCGCAGGGAGTCGTTATCGGCCGAGAGCCGGGAGCTTTCGTCGCGGGCGACCTGGTATTGATCGCGAAGGCTCTGGTTTTCGGAGGCGAGGGTGTTGTATTTCTTCTGCGACACACAGCCAACGCAACAGGCGGCGAGGAGCAAGAGAACCCAGAGGGATCGCATGCGGCCCATCAGATGTCCTCCTACCACAAGGGGTGCTTCAGGCGATTTGATGGTACTAGGCGAGGAAGAGAAGCGCAAGGGGCGAGGGGAGAATGAGAAGCACGAACGACGAAAAGGAAAGGGGAGGACATCGCGCAGAGGCGCCCTTCTCCCGCAGGCGCGGGATCAGGGTAAACAGAGGGCGCAGGAGAAAGAGAAGAATTTTGACAGGATGGACAGGATAGATGGGATGAAGCGGAGAGAAAAGGCTGGCTCGCGCAGAGGACGCCGAGAAGGACAAGGGGCGAGGGGGTCAGGGGTGGCCGAGGATGACGACGCGGAAGGCGAGGGCAACGGAGTCGAAGAGGGCTTCGGCGGGGACGCGGAAGAAGATGGCGAGGGCGGCGGCGACGCAGAGGCCGGGGCCGAAGGGGACCTCGGTGCCTCGCGCCTTAAGCCGGGCGAGGCCGAACCGGAGAGCGAGGTATGCGGCGAAGGCGAGGACGAAGAGGAGGGTAATGACGGCGCCGGCGAAGATCGTGAGGGTCGCGGCCTTGTATCCGAGGGCTGCGCCGAGGAAGGCGAGGAGCTTGACGTCGCCCAGGCCCATAGCTTCTTTTCTGAA
>JAZDKG010000045.1:0-4058 GCA_043803205.1 Planctomycetota bacterium | reverse complement strand
GACGATCGGGGTCGCGCTCACGGTGTGGCCGGTGAGCCTCCCGGAGAGGATCCCGTTCGCGATGACGGAATGGGTGTGGCCCGCGATCTTAGCGAAATACCACTGCGTGAAGCTCCACAGCGAGGAGTACTGGGAGCTGGTGGAGCTTTACGCCAAGGACATGTCGGCCCATCGGCAGAACGTGATCTTCACGAGCATCGTGGGGGCGGAGGCGCTCATCGGGATCACGCGGAAGAGGAAGGGCGGGTACGAGTTCGATTTCACGCACTTCGACCGGTGGGTCGGGATCTTCCTAGCACACGGTTTCCAGTTCATCGAGGGAAGCCACATTTTCGACAACTCCATCAAGTTCGTGCGCGTGTTCGACGAGCGGACGGGGAAGGAGGAGATCGTCGAGAAGCGCAGCAACAAGAAGCGCATCCTCCGGGGCGAGGAGTACATGAAGATCCTGCCAGCGCTCTTAGCGGCGCTGCGGGACCACGTGACGAGCAAGGGGTGGAGCCGGCAGTACATCCAGCACATCTTCGACGAGCCGGCCGAGGACCAAGTGGCAAACTACCGTTTCCTCGTCAAGCTGGTACGGAAGATCTGGCCGGGGGTGCGCCTAGTGGACGCGACGGGGTGGGAGACCAAGCTCTTTGACGCGATCGACATCGCAGTGCCGCTCCTGGGGAGCAAGCGCCCGTATCGGGAGATGCGCAAGCACAGGGGGTCGGGGAAGACGCTCTGGAGCTACACGTGCAACTGGCCGCGGGGGCGGTATCCGAATCGATACATCGATCAGCCGCTCATCAAGACGAGGATCATGCCCTGGCTCTTCTGGCGGTACGGGGTGACGGGGTATCTGCACTGGGCGTACGCGCGCTGGTCGCCTCACCACACACACGGGCGGATGGACTACGATCCGCACACGGGCGATTCGCGCGCCACACTGGAGTTAGTCCATCCGTGGAGCGACACGGTCTTGGGGGCGTCGTGGTCATGTCCAGCGGGGGACGCATGGGTGGTGTATCCGCCTCGGGACGGGATCTCGCAGGACCCGCGGATCATGACGCCTGATCTGCCGAGGGCGGTGCACGATCTAATGAACGGAAAACCATTCAAGGGGCCGGGGGAGGGGAAGTCGTTTGAGGAGAGAAGCCGGACGCTCCCGGGGGTGGTGGACTCGATCCGGTGGGAGCAGATGCGGGAGGGGATCGAGGACTACGGGCTCCTGTGGGTGCTTGCGGACGAGATCGACAAGGCGCGCAGGACGCGCGGGCGCGGGGAGGCGGCCAAGCGCGCGCAGAAGATCCTGGACTCGACGGTGGCGAGGGTGGCGAAGGACTGGACGCACTACGCACGAAGGCCGGCGGAGATCCATCGAGCGAGGAAGAGGATCGCAGCGGCGATTGTGGAGCTGCGCGGCGGGGGCGGACCGAGAAGGAAAAGGGAAGCAGGGAGGAGGACATGAGGCGGGCGAGAGCGGGTGTGAAGGACTTAGCGCGAATAGCAGGGCGGATCGCGGACGAGGCGCTGGGGAAGATGGATTTCTCGGTGAGGCTGAGCCGGGCGGACTTCCGCAAGCGTTGGACGGACGTCCAGGCGGCGATGAAGGAGAAGGGGTACGACCTCGGGTATGCGTGCGGGAGCGAGCTGGACCGCAGCGACGCCGCTTGGTTAGCGGGCGTTTATGATCCGATCATCGAGCGGTACGGGGTGCTCGTGCCCGCGGAGGGGCGGCCGGTGGTGTTAGCGGGCTCCGAGGGCGGTCACGTGATGGAGGAGGCGTGCGAGGCCTCGGGAGCGGACCTAGCGATCCTGCGGGAATTCCAGATCTCGGACGAGGAGTACCGTCACACGCGTTTCGAGGCGCTGAGGGACGTGGTGCGACGCCTCCACGTCGGGCGGTCTGCGCGGTTAGCGATCTTCTCGAGCGAGGAGTTCCTGCCCCACGGGCACTACGAAATGCTCCGGAGGGCGGTGGGCGAGAAGAGGATGACGTTCGACGCTCGACTGCTTCAGCGGATCAAGTACGTGAAGAGCGTGCAGGAACTCCGGATCATCGCGGAGGCGAACAAGGTCGCGGACGCGGCGTTCCGCGCGATGTTGGCGGCGATGGTTCCGGGAGTTCGAGAGAGCCAGATAGCGGGGGTCGGAGACTTTGTGATGAAGGCTCTGGGGGCGCACCGAACGGGGGTGCCGACGATCGTGACGTCGGGGGAGCGCAACTACACGGTGATCGGTCCGGCGACGGACAAGGTGATCGCGGACGGGGACGCGGTTTCGCTGGGCTTGAGTCCGACGTGGCACGGGTACCACGGGATCGTGCGGCGGACGGTGAGGGCGGAACGGGGTTTCAGCGCAGGCCAGCGCGCTTTCGTGGAGGCAGTGGAGGGGCTTTACCACACGGTGTGGAAGGCCACCGAGAGGGCAGCCAGGGAGGATCTTGCCGCAGACACGATCGACGCGGCGGGGAAGCGGTACCTAGCGGAGACGAGGCTCAAGGACGTGCACGGGAGACGGGCGGCACTGCGAGAGCCGTATTCCTACATCCACAACACGGGGTGTTCGGAATGCCAGGAGGGGTTCGGGGCGGTCACGGGGCAGTCCACGGAGCCGCTGGGGGAGCGGGTAGCGCTCATGATCGATTGCGCGCTCGTGGGATTCGAGAAGCGCGGGCGGCCGAGATTCCCTCTCCTCTACGCCGTAGTCGAAGACGCCTTTTGGAAGAACGGAAGCGAGGTGGGAGTCTACAACCGGACGCCGATCAACGCGCAGCATCTTGTCGGGAACGAGAGGGACATGGATGAGACGGGCATTCATCCCTATCATGCGCAGCTTGAGCCCGGCGGGACGGCAGGCGGCGGGCGAAGAGGAAAGTCGCGTGTCGCGAGGTAACTTGGGCGTGGGAGATGATGTGGAGATCGCACGGAGGGCGGCGATAGCTCTTCTCAAGCCGACGAGGAGCGAGCTAGAGCACGGGGAGGAACTGCACCGGAACTGCGTCGTGGTGGACGCGTATGGATTCGCGCCATGGTTTGCGCCGGATGCTGAGATTCTCGAGGCGAAGCTTGAGGGCGGCGCCAGCGGAGAGGAGCTGCGGGACGCGTGGGAGGAGATGATCTACGTCGGGGGAAGCGCAGACGCCGAGCAGCGCAGGAAGTTCCTTGAGGCGTGGGAGGCGGCGGGGGTGACGTGCATCGTGCAGAACGCGGGGGCGGGGATGACGGCCGCCAGGCTGCGCAAGAGGCTCGGTTACTGCACGCGATTAGTGGAGGCGATGGGAGGCGTTCTCGTGCGAGCGGGCAGCCCCGCGGAGATCGTCGCGGCGAAGGGGAACGGAAAGCGGGCGCTGTACTTTTCGCTCAATGAGGTCCCGCTGCGACTAGAGTTCGAGAGCGTCGAGGGGGAGCTTGCTCACATCAAGGCGTTTTTCGATCTCGGCGTGCGGATGGCGCACCTGACGTACAACCGGAGGAACCTGATCGGGGACGGATGCGGGGAGACGAGCGACGCTGGGTTGAGCGACTTCGGCCGGCAGGTCGTGGCGGAGATGAACCGGGTGGGGGTGATCGTGGACGTGTCGCACTGCGGGCAGCGGACGTCGCTAGCGGCGGCGCGGGCGTCGGAGCGGCCGATCTGCGCGAGCCACACGTCGTGCTCGGCGCTCCACGCACACTTCCGAAGCAAGACGGATGAAGTGATCGGTGCGATCGCGGAGAAGGGAGGGTTCATCGGCATCACTTGCGTGCCGGGGTTCTTAGGCGGGAAAGGCGACATCCGGGCGATGCTGGATCACGTCGATCATGTCGCGAAGACGTTCGGGGTGGAGCACGCGGCGATCGGGACGGACACGTGCCACATGCCGTCGAATTACTTTGAGGTGGATAGGAGGATCTTCAGCCGTCGAGAGCCTAAGCCCAGGTGGGAGACGCTCACGCTCGAGGGGGCCGATCCGGGGGACCCACAGTATGCGGCGAAGTGGGAGTCGGCGATGCTGAGCATGAGATGGACGAACTGGCCGCTCTTCACGGTGGGGCTTGTGCAACGGGGGTACTCGGACGAGGAGATCGAGA
>JAZDKG010000044.1:0-80732 GCA_043803205.1 Planctomycetota bacterium | reverse complement strand
GTGGGAGATGACCAGAGCCTGCACCTGGGAGATCCCGCGCCCCAGCGCGCGCAGGCGCTCCTCCAGCGCCCGTCCGCTGATCCCGGCGTCGAAGAGGAGCCGGACGTCCCCCGCTTCCACGTAGATCGCGTTCCCGTTGCTCCCCGATTGCAGGGGCATTACCAGCATGGGACTATTATACACAGTCCGACAACCTGCGGAAGTGCGCAGAGGCGCCTTCGGGCGCTCACCGCTCCAGGCGGTCGGGAAGACGCCAGCGCACGACCTCGCACGCCGTCGTCGGCGGATCCTTCTCCGAGTAGAGCGTGATCGCATATGACGTAATGAGACTGCCATCGGGAAGCGCCAGCGTCACGGGCCAGCCGGCGTAGCAGGACGCGGACAAGGCGAGCTGCACGGGGGAATCGCGGTCCCACGTTCTTCCGCCGTCGTCGCTCACGATCGCACAGACGCCGAAGGGATGATGGTAGTTGGCGTATGTCCCCAAGAGCCTGCCATCGGACAGTTCCGTCAGAACCATATGGACTTCCGCCGTGTTAGATATGCGCCAAGGCCTGGACCAATGGCGGCCGTCATCCGTCGACTCGGCGAGAAACGTGTCCTCGAAGCCTTCTCCCCACATCCCTGGGATTTCCCGTCGAAGCGCGGCCAGCAGCCGACCGTCGGAGACCCGCAGCACCGCGATCTCCGCAAAACAGCGCGAAACGTCTTTCTGATCCCAATCCACGTCTCCGGCGCGGAACTCCCAAGTCTTGCCGCCATCCATGCTCCGACACGTCTCGATATTCAGGATCTCATGGGCGCGCAGATACAAGAGCGGCCCATCACGGTCTACGATGATGTTTCTCGGATACGGATACGGACATCCCTCGTCGTCAATGCGGACCCTCTGCCACGTCCTTCCCTGGTCTTCCGAGCGAAAGGCGTTCATCTCGCCCGCCTTGAAACCCGGGCGGTCGTTCATTTCCTGAGCCGTGAGCACAAGGACGCCGTCCGGAAGCGCCGCGAGAGCCGGCTCCTTGCCGAAGAGCGGCGTCTCATTCAGCTCCTTCCACGAGCTCCCCTGGTCAGTCGACTCATACACGTGGACGGTCCAGAACTTGTTCCCCGGCGTCCCTTTCTCATCCTCAGAGTGACGGCAAGCAGCAAGCACGAGCCTCCCGTCCGGAAGCTGTGTGAAACCCGCCTTGTAGTTCCCCCTGAGTCCCACGCGTCTTCTCTCGGCCTTTTCCCAGCGCAAGAAAGCGACGCGCTGTCGATCCTGCCCTGTATATCCCGTGATTGCCGCGGGATACTTCGAATAGTCGAAATCGTCCTCAGGAAACGCGATCCGGTCGATCGGGAAGAACGGATCTTCGACGGAGCGGAACGAGGAGGCCGCGTCGGAGTAATCCGCGGGATCGCCCGCGGCCTTTTCCTCCAGCATGGCGCCGTCCACGTAGACCGTTACCCCCGGCTTGTGGATCTGAATGATCACGCGCATGCGGCCGGCGCCCTCCAAGTCGATGGTGCGATCCGCCCAGCAGCGTTTCCATTCTCCCGTCACCGGGAACCTCTTGCGAACCGTGGATTCCTTATTCAGCGCCCTGAAGTAGCTCTCGATCACCAAGTCCACGTCGATGGGCCCGTCGCTTCGCATGTAGGCGCTGAAGACGTAACGCTCGCCCATTCCCGGAGGCCTGGGGACCGATTGATCCACGTAGACGTACTGCCCACCTTCGGCCATCCTCATGCTCAGGCAGTGGTCGCCGAACAGGCCTCCTCTTTCACGGGCGACCGCGCTTTCCGACGCCCCCGCCTTGCGCCAGGAGAACGGGCCCCCTCCCTGTCCCACCTGCTCAAAGCTCGGGTTCTCCAGAAGATTCCTTACCTCGTCCTCTTGCGCCGGGAGAGCGCCGGCGAAGAAGAGGAGCGACACGACGACAACGGAAAGCCTCTTCATGCTTCGCTCCTTATCTCCGTCAGGCCGCCGCCGCGAACACTGCTGTCGCCTTTCCCCAACCTCACGGCAGCCGCCAATGCACGACCTCGCACGCCGTCGTAGGCGAATCCTTCTGCGCGTAAAGCGTAATCGCGTACGCGGTCATGAGACTCCCGTCCCCAAGTTGCAGCGTCACCGCCCATCCCGTCTCGTCGCTACGCGACAGCGCAAGCTGCACCGGATGTTCTCCATCCCACGTTTCCCCGCCATCCGCGCTCACAATCGCGGAAACGCCGAACGGATGATGGTAGTTTGTGTATGTCAGGAGAATCCTGCCGTCCGCAAGCGCCGTCGGATAGGCCTGCACCTCCCCGGCGCTGGAAACATACTGCGGACGGGACCAGCTCCTCCCGTCATCCCCGGACGTCGTCACATACGTCCCCTCGAAACTGTGTCCCAAGGTCCTTGGGAACTCCACGCGAAGCGAGGCGAGCAGCCGCCCGTCGCCCAGCCGCGCCACCCCGATCTCGGCGAAGCGACCCGCGTAGTTCTCCCCCTCCGGATCCCAGTCCACCTTGCCGTCAAGGAAGGTCCACGTCTCGCCGTCATCCGCCGACCTGCACGACGTGATCCCCGCCCCGCACGGACGCAAGTAGATGAGCAATCCGTCTCTGCCCATGAGGATGTTCCGTGGGTAGGGATATGCGAACTTCCCGTCGTCGTCCACGGTCTTCTGCCACGTTTTGCCGCCGTCGGTCGAGCGGAAGATGTATGCGCCCCCCTTTCTGGCAAGAGGTCGGTAGTCCCCCCTCTGTGCGGAAAGCACCAGCGTGCCTTTCCCCGTGGCAACAAGCGCCGGCTCTTTTCCAAAGAGCGGCGTCTCGTTGATCTGCCGCCACGACTTCCCGAGGTCCTGCGACTCATATACAAAGACAAGCCAGAATCGCTTGCTCTCATCCGCATCGTAGCCCGGGCTCTTCCGGCACACCGCAATCACAAGCCTCCCGTCCGCAAGCTGCGTGAAACCCGGCTTGTAGTTGCCCCGCTCGCCCACACGCCGCCTTTCCGCCTTCTCCCATCGCACCAGGGCGACGCGCTGCAGGTCCTGGCCGACGTAGCCGGTGATGTTCGCGGGGTACTTCGAATAGTCGAAGTCGTCCACCGGAAACACCTTGGTGTCGACCGGAAAGAAAGGCGCCTCGATGAGGAAAACATGCTCTGACTCCGCGACGAATCCGTCGTTGCCGTCCGCCGAATCGCGCGCCGCATCACCCAGCTTCGACGGCTCCTCCGCAAACTTCCAATACCCCACAAGCCCCGCCGAAGCGGCGTCCACTTCTTTGTCCCAGTTCGCTTTCACGTCCTCCACGCTCAGCGCCCGCCTCCACACCCGCACTTCGTCGATCGATCCCGACCAGACGAACTCCTCCGGGTTGGGATAGATCATGGGTCCGGTGCGCGATCCGATCCGCGCAATGGCGTCCGTCTTCGTGAACGCGGAAAGCGCAGGTTGCGCCTGCCCCAAGCGCTGCGCGTCCGTCACCTCGACTCCGTCCACGTAGAGCGCAACGCGCGTCTTCCCGTCCGCCTGAAAGACCCCTGTCCCGTGATGCCAGTTCCCGTCGTCGTACCGGGTCTTCGTCCAGATGTCGTCCCAAAGCGCATCCTCGTACATCTCAACGGAGTTATTTGCGCCGAACCGCAGGCGTCCGCCCTTCATGTAGAGCGCATAGCCGGCCTGCGGGCCGGGATCACGGTTGGAGGCCCCACACTCGAAGATCACGCCCTCGGTCTTCGTCGTCCGAAACCACGCCTGCACGGTGATAGGACAGCCCGCCAGTTGCAGCGCTTCGTGATTCACGTCGACCGCCTGCATTTTCCCGTGGAGCGTCAGCACCCTCTCGTCGGGCACGCTTCCGGCAAACGTCCAGGAGCACGCCGACATCAACGCGATGACACATATCCACCTGTTCATCTCAGTTCCCTTCTTTCTCGTTCCCGCGCCCTTCGTGAACAGATCGCGGTGAAGCCGCGCCATTCACGGCAGCCGCCAGCGAACGACCTCGCAGGCCGACCTCGGCTCGTCCTTCTCGCCATAGATCGTCGTCGCATACGCAGTGACGAGACTCCCGTCCGCAAGCTGCAGCGTGACGGGCCACCCCACGTAGCACGACGCGGAAAGCGCGACTTGGATCGGATGCTCGCGATCCCACGTCCTGCCACCGTCCTCGCTCGTCATCGCGGACACGCCCCACGGCAGATGGTAATCCGAGCGCGTCGCCACGAGCCTCCCGTCCGCGAGCTCCGTCAGGTACATGTGCACCTCGGCCGTCCCCGATATCCGCCACGGCGTCGACCAGCTCCCCCCGTCGTCGCCGCTCTCGGCGAGCCACGTGTCTTCGAACCCCTCCCCCATCGTCCTCGGGATCTCCCGCCTCAGCGCTGCGATCAGCCGTCCGTCCCTCGATCGCACGACGCCGATCTCCGCGAAACACTTCAGATCCTCGAGGTCTTTTTCCGTCCACGCCACCTTTCCCATCGTAAACGACCACGTCTTTCCGCCGTCGGCGCTTCGGCATGTCTCGATATCCTTGCTGTCGCGCGTGCGCAAGTACAAGAGCGATTGACCGCCGTCCACGATAATGTTCCTTGGATACGGGTACGGCGAATCCCCACCATCAATGAAGACTCTGTCCCACGTCCGCCCTCTGTCCTGTGACCGGAACGCGTTCATCTCCCCCGCCTTGAAACCGGGGCGGCTGCCCATCTCCTGTCCCGTCAGGAAAAGCGTGCCGTCCGGAAGGGCCGCCAGCGCGGGCTCCTTGCCGAAAAGCGTGGTCTCGTTGACCTCGCTCCACGAGTTCCCCTGATCCGTCGACTCGTACACGTGGATCGTCCACAACGTCTTTCCCGGCGTTCCCTTCTCGTCGGCCGAGTACCGGCACGCCGCGAGCATGAGAGTCCCGTCCCCAAGCAGCGCCATGCCCGCCTTGTAGTTCCCCCGCATTCCCACGCGGCGTCTCTCGGCCTTCCGCCACGTCAGGAAAGCGATCCGCTGGCGGTCCTGCCCGTTATAGCCCGTGATCAACGCCGGATACTCCGAATAGTTGAAGTCGTCCGTCGGAAACACAAGCGGGTCCACCGGAAAGAAGGCGTCGTCGATGGCCGGAACATATTCGTACTGTCGCACGGTGGCCGTCAGCCCCGCCACTTCGTCGCGCACCGCGTCTCCGACCTCGTAATGTCCCTCGTCGAACTTCCAGTACGCCACCAGCCCCGGCGTCTTAGGATCGATCGCCTTGTCGTAGTTCGTCTTGATCTCCTCCGCGGTCAGCGCCTTGCGCCACACGCGAATCTCGTCCACCGACCCCGTCCAGAAACAATCATCGACCCGCGGATACCTCACTTGGTCGGCTTGCCCCATGATCCGCGCAACGGGTTTCGTCTGCGTGTACCCCACGAGAGCCGGCTGCGCCCGCCCGGCGCGTTTCAGATTCGTATCCTCGACACCATCCATGTAGAGCTTGACGCGCGTCTCCCCGTCGGCATAGAACACCCCCGTTGCCTGATGCCACTTCCCGTCGTTGTACGTCGCCGCCGATGTCGCGTCGTCCCATAGCTCCGGCTTCCACATCTCGACCGAGTTGTTCACTCCGAAGCGCACGCGCCCCCACTTCAGGTACAGCGCATAGCCCGCTTGCGGGCTCGGATCGCGATTCGATGCCCCGCACTCAAAGATGATCCCGGCCTCCGCCTCCGTCTTGAACCACGCCTGGACGCTCAACGGCGAACCGGTGATCTGGAGGGCCGGCGAATCCAGCCCAACGTACCGACGCTTCCCCGGCACCAACTCCAGGCTTGCGCCCTCCGGGGGCGTTGCCGCGTACGCGCCTGCGCAGACAAGCAGCGCCGCAACGAGAGGCATCCAAGCTTTCATCTGTCGATCTCCCTTCCCTGGTCTGTGTCCTTTCTCGCGCGTTGCCGCGCTCCATTCTCTCTGTGTTCGAGAAGAAACGAGATGGCCGCGACGAGCGCGCAGGCGGATCCGACCGCAGCTAGACGAAACAATACCTCAAAGGAGGTCCATTTGACGATCAGGCCCCCGAGGATCGGGCCGAGCGCCAGGAACGGCGATTGGAGGAAGTTCGTCATTCCGAGATACGTCCCCCGGAGATGTGTAGGCGCAAGGGCAAGGATCATATTGTGATAGCTTGACGCCTGCATTCCCAACGACAGGCCAACGGCAGCGAAGGTGACGCACATCCCGCCCATAGATCGGACCCAGCACGCATTCGCCGCCGCTAGAAGTCCGCACGCAAGACTCAGAGCATAGGGAAACACCGGACCTTTCCGGTCGGCGAGGTAACCGCCGCTCAGCGCCCCGCCAAGCTCCGTGACAACGAGAAGCGCCGTGAAGGTTCCCATCTCGCTCTTGGCCAGTCCCAGCACGTCCAAGGCGTACAAGCTGTAGAAGACGCCGGCCATCCCCTGCCCTCCGCCGCCGAACACCGCCAGCACCACAGCGAGGACAAAGAGCGCGTACCCCTTGTCCTCGCGGAGCCGTCCCGGAATGCTGCGAAGGAACACGAAGAACGACAGACCCTTTTCGGCCGTCGGGCCCGACTTCTCTCGCACCCGCGAGAGGAAGCCGACCCCGATGAAGGCGCAGACGCTGCTTGCCGCGAAGAGGACGGCGAAGTTCAGCGGGTACGACACGCGGGCCAGCATCTCCCGGATGAGGAAGTATGAGGCGAATACCCCGGCGATCGCGCCGAAGAGCGCCCGCATCCCATAGAACCGCCCGCGTACATCCTGACGGATGATGCTTCCCACAAGCGCGACCCAGGCGACCATGGACCCGCCGGCAAGGGAGCTAAACACGACAAGCGCCGCAAAAAACGCCAGGAGGATCCCGCGCCCGCCCGAGAGAATCCCGAGATAGACAAGCAGCCCAAGGGCGAGGAAGGGCACGCCCGCAAGGAGCCTCGACGCGACAACAAAACGCTTCTTCCTATCGAGTCGGTCCGTGTAGTGGGCGACCACGACCTGCGGGAAGGTCCAGCAGAAGATGTACACCGCCCGGATGAGACCCACTGCCAACTTGGAGGGGGTGAGCTCGTGCACGAAAACGGGGAGCACCGTGATCGGCGAAAGGAGTGTGTCCATGACCTTCCAGGCCATACCTTCGCCCACAAGGAGCCGAAAGTTGGCGGGCCTGTCCTCCGGGTGCCGATCGCCCGATGTTCGTTCTTCCCCCGGGTCCGCCAAGCCCGCTTCCCCTTGAGACACAACGTGTTCGGTGAAAGGAGCCACTATAGTCGGGCAGTGGGACATTGCAAGCTCGCGAGCCTCCCGCCCTTGAAACGCCCGCCCGGCGGGCTACGATGGATTGTCCTGTCGCGCAGTTGAAAGGATCTGCCATGAAAGTTCTGATCGTCTACTACAGCACTTACGGGAACGTCTATCGCATGGCCCAGCTCGTGGCGGAAGGGGTGAAGGCGGTGCCGGGCGCGGAGCCCGTCATCCGCACCGTGCCCGAGCTCATGCCGGCGTCCGTGATCGAATCGCACGAGGACATGAAGGCCGGACGCGTCTTTCAGAAGGACGTCCCCCTCGTCTCGCTGGATGACTTCCGCGAGGCCGGCGCCGTCGCCTTCGGCACACCCACGAGGTTCGGGAACGTCTCCGCGCAGCTCAAGAATCAGATCGACCAACTCGGTCCGGTGTGGCAGGCCGGGGAGCTGGAGGGCAAGCCCGCAGGCGTCTTCGTTTCCACGGGCAGCCTCCATGGCGGTCAGGAGACGACGATCCACACGCTCCTGGCGCCGCTGTTGCACCTCGGGATGATCCTCGTCGGCCTGCCCTATTCGGTGAAGGCGCTCTTCACGACGCAAGGCGGAGGATCCCCGTACGGGCCCGGACATATCGCGGGGCCGGAAGCCAAGCGCGCGGTCGACGGGGATGAGGCGGCCATCTGCAAGGCCCTGGGCCGCCGCCTTGCCGAGATCGGGCTTCGTCTACAACGATCCTGACCCCCGGCCCGCCCTTTCTCTTTCCGACGGATACGACGGCGCCCTGCGCCCCTAGTCCGCAGGCAGCTTCGCGAGGTTCTCGTCGCTCCCCACAATCACAAGGACGTCGTCGTTCTCGATCACGTCCGTCGGCTTGGGCACCACGATGATCCGCTCGCTTTCTTTTTCGACGCCGTCCGGCCCCTTCTCGCGAATCTTCTTCTTAATCGCGACGACGTTCACCTCGTACTTCCGTCGCAGCTCGAGATCCCCGAGGTGCTGGTTCTGGAACTTTCTCGGCGCCTTCAGCTGGATCACGCTGTGGCCCTCTGCCAGTTCCACATAATCCACCAGATTGCGGCTGGCGAGTTTCTGGGCCAGCCGGTTGGCGCTCTCGTGCAGAGGTCGGATGACCTCGTCGGCTCCCACGAGCGTCAAGATCCTGGCCTGCTCGTCGGAGCCGGCCCTCGCGATGACCCGTTTCACCCCGATCCTCTTGAGGGCCGCCGTCGCGAGCACCGACGCTTCGAAGGCCTCCCCGATCGCGATGACCGCGGCGTCGGCCTTGTCGACACCCTGCGCGACGAGCGCTTTTTCATCCCGCGCATCCATACGGACCGCAAGTGAGACGCCTTCCTGGACCGCCTCCACCCGCTCCTGCGCAGTGTCGATCGCGATCACTTCGGCGCCCTGTCGGCCGAGCTCCCACGCCAGCCGCATTCCGTATCGCCCGAGTCCGATCACAGCAAGTCTTTGCATATTCCACCTCGCCTTACCCGATGGTCAGCCGGGCCGTCGGGTATCCATAGGACGCCGGCGCCCCGCCGCGCCGGGAGATCGCCACCATCATCGTGAGGGGCCCGATGCGGCCCACGAAGACGGTGAGCGCGATCACAAGCTTTCCGAGGTCGCTCAGACCCCGGGTGACCCCTGTGGAAAGTCCGACCGTTCCGAAGGCGCTCATCGCCTCGAAGGAAAGGTCGCGCATGTTCCCTCCCTCGAAAAGGAGCAGGAGGAAGGTGCTGGTCGCCACCGCGCACGCGCCCAGGGTGATGATGACGAAGGCGCGTTTCACCATATCGGGGCTGATCGTCCTGCGGAACGCCTCGATGTTGGACCTCCCGCGCACGGTCGCCGCCGCCGCGAGAACGTTGATCGCGAAGGTGCTCGTCTTCACCCCGCCTCCCGTAGAGCCCGGGGACGCTCCGATGAACATGAGCACGAGGAGCACAAGAATCCCGGCATTGCCCATCGCTCCGATATTCGCGGTGCTGAAACCCGCCGTTCGGGCCGTCACGGACTGAAAGAAGGCACACAGAGTCCGCTCCCGCAGGGGCATGTCTCCCCAACTGTGAAAGGATTCCGTCGCGAAGAGGACGAGCGTCCCCGCTGCAAGGAGCACCGCCGTGGTGACAAGCACCACCTTGGAATGCACCGAGAGCCGGCGGGCGCCCTGGGCCCCCCGGCCTTCCGACGACGGGAGAACGAGAGCTTTAGAATTCCAGCGCACCCGACGCCACGCGACCCCCAGGACGTTCGTGAGCACGCCGAACCCCAGCCCGCCGAAGACGATCAGCGCCGCGACGGCGAGCACGAAGGCGCCCGATCCGGCGAAGCGCTCAAAACTGTCCGAATAGAGGCAGAAGCCGGCGTTGCAGAACGCGCTCACGGCGTGAAACACGCTGAAATACGCCCGCTCCGCGCCTCGCACGACCGGATCCGGCCACGTGAAGTACAACGCGGCTGCGCCCGCCGCCTCGATCACAAACGTGAGACCCAGCACCTGCACCACAAGGCGTCCCACCTTCCCCATCATCTCCGTATTAAGTGCGTCCTGCATCACCACACGCTCCCGCAGCCCCATCCCGTGTCCGAGCACCATCGCGAAGAAGGTGGTGAACGTCATGAGACCCAGGCCTCCGACCTGGATGAGCACCAGGATCACGGTCTGTCCGAAGCGAGAGAACTCGGCGCCAGTGTCGCGCACGACGAGGCCCGTAACGCAAGTGGCGCTTGTGGCGGTGAAGAGGGCGTCGATGAAACGCGCCGGCGGGCCCGCCTGTGCCCGGGGCGAGGCCAGGAGCGCCGCTCCCAAAGCGACGATCACGAGATACGAGATCACGATCGTGCGCGCCGGATGCAGCCGACTTCCCGCGATGAGGCGCTGCACCTCCACCGTCCGGAACACCGTCACAAGCACGATGTAGGCCTGCATGATCCCCAGCCCCGCCGCCACCGTCAACAGCGCTATCACCACTGCCATGGACACAAACTCTAAGCGATGTTTGGAGAGATACTCGAGCTTCTGCGCCGCGACCGCCAGGCGCAGGAGCCTTGCGGCCACGAAACACGTGATGATGCCGGCGTCCACTCCGACGCGGTACGCCCGCGCGGCACCCTGGTCGTATCCCCCGAGATGCACGACGAGCACGACTACGGCAACCGCCGCCACGGCGATTTCAACCTGTCCGGCGACCGCGTCGATGATCCTGCGCTGCGACGCCTGCAAGACGATCCCTTTCTTCCGCACTTCCGCCCGATTCTTTCGGCTCGGGGCTCTCCTCTGATCAAGCATTCTTGGGGGCCTCAGCCCCCGTGTCAACCCGGATCCTGCCGCAGCGGACCACGTCGCCGCAACGGCAGGGAGGCCCAACCCTTGCGCGCCGCGCCCGCGCCTGTATAAGAAGGCGCGCTCGGATCCTTTCAGGAGTCCTTTCATGCGTCGGCTGACGAGCTACGAACGCGTGGCCAACACCCTTTCGCGAAAGCCTGTCGACCACATCCCGGCCGCGGTGGATCCCTGGGGGGCCACCGTCAACAGATGGGTCGCCGAGGGACACCTCAAAGAGGGCGAGGATGTCCCCGAGCACTTCGACCAGGACATCCGGTCAGGTGGGTGGCTCAAGAGCACCGTGGATCTCGACTTCCAGGACGTCGTGATCGAAGAGACCGACGAGACCATCCTCAAGCTCGACGGGAACGGCGCAAAGCTGCGCACGCACAAGCTCCACGACAGCACGCCTGAACACGTGGACTTCACGGTCAAGGACCGCGTCTCGTGGGAGGAGTTCGCCAAGCCTCGGCTTCTCGCCGTCGATCGCCGTCGGATCCCCTTCGAGAAATATCGGGAGGCCCGCGCCTTCTCCGCCCAACGCCAGCGTTTCTTCTGCTGGGCGGGAGTCGCACCTTTCGAGCAGATGCATCCCTTGTGCGGTCACGAGCACATGCTGATGGGAATGGCGCTCGATCCGGACTGGGTCAAGGACATGGTCACGACCTACGTCCGTCTCACCTTGCGCCACCTCGAGATCCTCTTCGGGGAGGAGGGGAAGCCCAACGGGTTCTTCGTTTACGAGGACATGGGCTTCAAGCACAAGCCTTTCATGTCGCCAGCGATGTACCGGGAAATCATCGAGCCCGGCCACAAGCTCCTCTTCGACTTCGCGCACTCCCTCGGCTGCAAGGTGATCGTCCACTCCTGCGGGTTCGTCGAGCCCCTCGTGCCGGGGCTGATCAAGGCCGGGATGGATTGCCTGCAGGCCATGGAGGTGAAGGCCGGAATGGACATGAGGCGTCTAGCGGCGGGGTTCGGCGACCGCATTTCCTTCTTCGGCAACATCGATGTGCGCACGCTAATCGCCAACGACCGCGCTCTGATCGAGGCGGAGCTGCTGGCGAAGATCCCCCCGGTCCTGCGGCGAGGGTGCGGCTACATCCTGCACACGGACCACTCCGAACCCCCGGAGGTCAACTACGAGACGATGCGCTTCTTTCTGGACCGCGGCCGGGAGATCGGGACATCCCGAGGCTGACCCCCGGCACCTCTAACCTGGGAGAATTCGCGCCGGGAGGACTTGCATTCCGATGACCGAGGAGTCATACTATACTGAGGATAGGGAGAAATCCATTCCAACGAGGCTGGAAGCGTCAGATTCTGTTGGAATGCGTTTGTTTGCGGCGCGGTGAGAGGCTGTGCGGACTTGTTCTTGTGTCAGCGAGAGGGGATCAGCAATTAGAACGCAGAGACTTCTCCTTCGAGCAATGCCGAGTGTCTTCCTGGCGACGGTCTTTCTAGCCTGCGCCGCCTACGCGCTCCCGAATTACGACTGGACCGTCCAGTACATGATCGACACCAGCCAGTCCGACTTCGGCCAGCTCCAGAGCCCGTACCCCCGCGATAACCGCGGACTGGCAATCTCACCCGACGGCCGCTACCTCTACGCCGGCTACAACAACTCCTGGAACAGCACGGGCGAGGTGCGCAAGATCGACCTCACGGTCTCCGACTACACTGACGCCGCCGTCGCCAACCTCGCAGGCGTTCGGGGCAAGTCCATCGCCGTCGACGACGCCGGCAGGGTTTATCTGGCGGAAGGCTCAACTATCCGCATCTACGACGCGGACCTCGGCGTCCAGCAACTCTCCATTTCCACGACCAAGTGCGAGGGCGTCGCCGTCACGCGCGAGAACGGCGCCCTCGTCCTCTACGGCTCCGACCGCACGAACGGGACTCTCAGCCGATGGGTTCTCAGCGAGACGGGCGGAAGCGTCACGGCAGCAGTCAAGGCGGGTCTCGACGGAGACGGGGAAGTTGCGCTCGCCGGCGCCTTGAGCCTGCGCGGGCTCGACGTCGACCCTGACGGCCGGGTCTGGATCGCGGACATCGACGCGGACAAGGTCTGGAGCGTCGATGCGACCGGCGGGAACCTCTGGTCATTAACCGTCGCGGACCCGATCGACGTCGTGATCGACGCGGGCCTGCTCTACGCGACCCAGTACACCCAGCGGACGATCTCCGTCTTCGATCGCAGCCTCTTGTCGCTCGAAGGAGTCATCACGGTGCCCTGGGCCTCGCTCGAACTCGATCCTGACGGGCAGAGCTCCGCCGGGGCGCTGTCCGGGATCGTGCTGGTCGCAGGCGGCTTCTACGTAACCAACGAAACCGGTCAGACTTTCGGGGAGAAATCCACGTACGGGCGCGTCGACGCCCAGAGCGGCTGGCTCAACGGGACTTTCTACACCGACCTCTACGCGGACGACAACGACCCCATCCTCTTTGCGCAAGCGCCCGTTCCTGTCCCCGCCGCGGTCATCCTAGCGGCCCTCGGGGCGGGCCTCGCCGTTCTGAGACGGAACATCGTCTCCCGCTAGATGCAGGCACGCG
Organism: Planctomycetota bacterium; assembly: GCA_043803205.1. Lineage (GTDB taxonomy): Bacteria > Planctomycetota > DG-23 > JAZDKG01 > JAZDKG01 > JAZDKG01. The sequence goes on along the minus strand of JAZDKG010000044.1, from coordinate 67,636 downwards.
CCTGTCCGGCAAACCTTCCCTCGCGGGAGGTTTCTTCTTTTCCGCCGCTCGCCCCCCCTACCGCCACTCGAACCCGTAGAGCCGGGCGTCCGTCAGGATGATTCGAAGCAGGGGCGCCTCGAGTTTCGGCTTCGGCCCGGTTCTCCAACCCAGTCGCGCACACTTCGAGTCGCCGCGGACCGCGCGACATTCCTTCCGGGTGTATCCGCGAAGCGGCTTGAACTCGTAGTCGAGAAGCTCCGCCTCCACCTTTCCGGACCCCCGGGTCACCGCGTTGATGAAGAGCGTCTTGCCCTGCCACTGGACCGGGCGCGTGGTGACGGACGCCTCCTCGTCGTTCCCGGAGAAGTGCGTCATGCCCCACATCCTGCCGAGCTCCCACGTCGCCCGGCACATCGCCCCTTCGAAGGCCCCGTCGCATACGGGCACGTTGCTGTAGACGTCGCCGTGGAGGCCCGTGAGGCCCGCGTAGTAGAGGTGGACCTTCTCGCCGTCGATGACGAACCCGCGCATCGGCCAGAGCATCCCCCCATCCACGTCCCCGAGCGGCTCCAGGCTCACGCACGGACGCCTCACCGGGCGGATCCACTTTTTCCCGTCACGCGACCCGATGAACTGGAGGTCGATCGTCCCCTCCACGCAGTGGTACACCGTGGCGACCCCGATGAACCCATCGTTGTATTCGTTCATCATGAGTTCCATGAACTGCGTATCCTGCGGGTCGCGCCAGTCGGGGGTGAGGATGTTTTCGTAGGTGTGTCCCCACTCTCGGCCGTCGGGGCTTTCGCGGCGGGCGATCGTGCGGCACTCGCCCGCTCCCACGTCGTACTTTACGTACCCGCCGGGGATGGCCGGGAGCTGCACCTTATTGTGAATCACGTACCGCCCGTCGCGGAGCTGGAACACCGACAGGCCGTCGCTCGACACGAAGGGCCTCCCCCCATAAGCGTCCCTGGTCTGGGGGCCGCCGGCCACCGGCTCGCCCTCCACCCGCCAGCGGATCCCGTCCGGCGAGAAGTGACGATAGAGCCCGTAACAGTTGTGGTTAAGCCCCGGCGGGAGCGGCACCCCCTCGATTCGCTTGCTCGGGTTGCTGTACGGCCCGGACGCTGCTGGATGATGAATCGGGTCCCGGTAGCAAAACATCTCATAGCGCCTGTCGGGCTCTGCGTCGGGATGGATGAACACCGACACCTGCGACACGATGCCCCCCATCTTTGTACCCAGGACGATGTTCGTCCGCTTGTGCTTCCCGAACGGGTACACCCCGACCATCGGGCGCACCCATTTCACGCCGTCCTCGCTATAGGCGTAGGTGAGTTGTCGGTAGAGGCCCTTCTCCTTGGGCGTGGAAAGGTACCACATCTTGTAGAGCCCGTCGATCGGATCCAGGAGCGCCGTCCCGTGACTGAAGACCGCCCCCAAATCCCAAGGGTACCTGGGCGACAAGATAGGGTTGTTCGGGTCCTTCTTCCCCGGCTCCATCCGCCAGGCGATCTTGTTCCGCTGGAGGAAATCATCCGCAAGGATCATGGGTGGACGCGGTTTCTGCGACATTGTTTTTCCTTTCACTGGTTTCTTAGCCGCCCTCGCCTTCGAGGAGCGTCAGGCAGTAGTTAATCGCCTTTGCGCGCACCTGCGCCAACTCTTTCGGCTCGAAGTCGGGACACAAGGGGTAGAGCTCGGGGCCGTCCCACGGGTAGAGCGAGGGCGGCATCTTGCGCGCGAGGAACCAATCGACCTTGCCGCGCACCTCCTCCAGCCACGTCTTGGCTTCCCGGGCCGTGTCGTTCTCAGGGCGTTGCGCGATCCGGTCTTCGAGCAGAGTCAGCAGCCGATGGTCTTCGACACCTTCCCGGCGGGCCTCCCAAGCGATCGAGGGCACCACCCCTTCGTCGCCGGGGACCACGTAACAGTAGATGGGCGACCAGGGGAGATACTGCCCATGCTCCCGGGTGTAGTTCTCCGTGTACGCCCAGATGAAGTTCCCCTTGAGGCGCAGCGCCCACGTGTAGATCCCCGCATAGAACCTTTGGAAGGGGGCATTGCCCCGCCCGCGGTTATGACACGTGTAGTTCCAAAGCTCCGCGCCCTTGCGCTCGGCGAGTTCCTGGATTTCGGGCGCGGTCCGCCCCGCGTTCACGACCCAGACATCGAGAAGGTCCGCGTATGTGCTGGCGGCGTGGTCGCTGATCGCGGTCACGATACGGAACTCCTTGCGAACGGGTTCGAGTCGCCGGAAGTTCGCCAGGCTTTGTTCGTTCACCGCGGGCTCGTCGGGACCGTAGTAGAGGAACTCCGGCCAGCGGCGCTTCGCGATCTCGGCCTTGAACGCGGCGAGGATCTCGGGCGCCTTGGGATTCGCCAGATCGAACCCGCCGCCGTCTAGGAACATGACGGGCACGTCGGGCGTGACCAAGCCTTCCTCGACCATTTCCTGGAGCCACGCGAGCACCGGCACAGCGTCGAGCTTCAGATTCCCTTCGCTATCGTGCAGGCGCGTGTAGTTGTAGAGCGTAGCGCTCGTCATCCCGTGCCTGGCCATGTCGCGCCAGTAGAAACGGAGTTTCTCCGGGGTGCGATCGCGGGGGTTCTTGAGCGTCTTCTCCGAGGGGCGGAAGTACATCCCGTACGCGATCTTGGCGCGCGGCAACTTGAACGGGAGCACCTCGACCGTCACCGGAAGCGTCACGACCTTCTTGGCGTCCTTGAAGATCAGGCGCAGCGGGATTTCGTAGTTGCCTGGCCGCGCGTCTTCGGGAACCGACACGGTAAGCCAGAACGCCACATTCTCGTCCGCCTTGACCTGGACGTTGGACCGCTCGGGCAAGTAGGTGGAGATGCCGACCACGCGTCCGCCTTCGATGTGATATTTGAAATAGTCCGCCGGGATCTTGCGCGGCTCAAACTCCACCGTGCGGATCGTCACCGGGAAAACGGGATCGTTCGCGCGCAGCGTCGCCTCGCCCAGGTCCTGGAGGCCCCACAGCGCCAGCACCGCGGGCTCATCCTCGCCCGCGGGCGTGCGGATCACGGACGTGCGGGCGAGGTCCTCGTCGGTCGGCGGCTGCTCAGAGAAGAGGAGCTGCCCGTAGTCCGCCCACCACACGACCACGCCCAGCGCCTTGGCGTCGTCGCTGATCGCGCCGAGCTTCTTGAGGGGCGGCACGAGCTTGAGAAACTCTTCGTCCGGCGGGCGCTTTGTATCGGGAGTCCCATACGGCACCGGGTACTGCCGCCACTCCATCACCCGCTCCTCTTCTCCCCACGCACACGCACCCGCCAATAGGACTGCCGCCACAAGCGCCAACTCAAGCGTCCGACCGTCTTTCATCTGGATTCCTCCCGTTCATCACCCAAACACCGTTCCCCCTACGGCTCCGCAATGATCCTGACCGGTTTCCATATGCCGCCGGCGGCCTCGGAGTTCTTCACCCGAACCACGACGTGGTTCTCTTGCCCCGCCTTGTACCGGCCGGTGATGTCCACCTCAACCGCCTTGTCCCACATCGCTGTTCCCACATCGAGATTATTGCCGATATACTCGCCGTTGATCCACAGCGTGTAGTTCTCGTCGACCGCGCCGAATATCATCCACACCTTTTTCCCCGGCGCCTCTGGAATCACTATATCAACCGCATACCACCCGTCGCCGACGTACGGCGCCGATTCCAACGCGCTGTCCCAGAACTTGTGCGTGGAGATGGGCCGCCACCCCTCGACCGTCGTCCCCGGACTGTACCACTTCTCTTTCTCCCCGACCTTCTCCGGGTCCGTCCGGAAAAGCCACATCTCGGGCACCTGCACGAACTCCTGAGCCGCCTCGGCCTTCAAGACCGCCTTGGCGGCGGAAACAGTGAAAAATGCAATCCCCTCTCTCCCGCCGAACAGTTCCTCCACCGTCACCGTCCAGTCGCCCGACGGATCATTCTTCGCGATCGGCAGTGTGAATGATGCGCTCCCGTCCGAAGCCATGTAGTAGTCACCGTAGTCGCTCACCTTCCCTTGGCTGTCTTTGACGGTTACGCGCAACGGCGCCAGTCCCGGAAACGGATTCCCATTCGCGTCGTTGATCCGTATACTCACTGGCACGCCTGATGGTCTTTGCGCCTCCTTAGCGACGTCGATATCAATTGTGCCGATGTCCACCGGCATAACTGCGAATATCCTTCCGTCCCCCGGCTCCAAGGCCACATCCCACACAAGCCATTCCCCGTCCGCTGACGGCCCCACCACGTCCCTGGATAGGACGTCATAGATGGCGACGTTCTTCTCGCGAATCCTCACCTTGGTTGCTTGTGCAATTCCATCGTCTAAGACGATGCCCCAGATACGACCCACGTAGTCGCCCGGCCCGCACAGAGTGTTGATTACAAACAGAAGCCGGTTAGGCCCGTTCTTGAGAACCTGCAATGCCACGGAGGGTGAATCGCAGTCGACCCAGCGCGTGACCTTGTCGTCCAGAACCTCGCGCAGTTTGGGCGCCTGCTGCAGAATCGCCCCCTGCGCCTCCGCTCCGGGACATGCGCGCGACCCGCGGACGGCCTCAAGGCGTGTCACATTGGGAAACTCAGGCACGAGATGCTGGTCGGCGATCACAATGCCGCCCTTCTCCGCGAACCGTCTTATCATCTCGTAGATGTGTCGCGGAAGCGCGCGGCATCCCGGCAGCGCAATCGCCTTGTAACCCTCAAGTCCCTTCTGCTCGAGCGTCTCGTCAAAAACGACCTCCGCCGGCACGTGAGCCGCCTGCAACTTCTCATACAGCTCTCCCCCCTCCTGCGCCGTGAAGTTCTCCGAATCCCCCATCGTCATCATCAGGTTCCCGTTCGAAAGCAGCAAGGCCACCTCCGCTCCGGCCGGCTCCAGACGCCTCGTCATCATCCCATACGGCTGCAGCACCTTGAAGTTCAACTCCTTCACCGCCGAAACAAGATCGGGATTTGCATAGAGAATATAGTGGTACCCGAAACCCCTGGCCTTCCCTCGCACATCTCCCTTCGGCGACGGGAATATCCTCTCCGTCCCCGCCGGATCCCCGACGGCAAGAGCGTCATACGCTATCGAGCCGATACCTCGTGAAAACGCCAGCCACGCCCCCTCGCGAATAGCCGCCGGCGAATGCGCAAGGTGCATTTCCTTCACCTTGACGTACGGCCAGATCGCCGCGTCCCGTGGAATCGCGCAGTTCCCCCATTGATACATCTGGAACATGATGCCGGTCTTTTGACCATCCGCCGCCACCAGCTTCATCTGGTCCGCTTCCATCGCCAACCTCGCCACACTCGGCCACGCGTAGATCCACTGTTGAAGCTGGTCCACCCCCGCAAACCGCCCCGCGACGAACGGCTGCCTCAAGGCCGGCTGATGCATGGTAATCACATCAGGCCGCACCTTCTTGATTGCCTCCCCCACTTTGGCGTGAAGCATCCCGTACCCCGCCCCGCGCTTCCACCACCAGCGGTAAAACCGGTAATGTGGATCGTCGCTTTCCACGATCCCGTCCTTCGGAAGCGCCCTCCCCTTGGGCCCAAACCCATGATACACGTCAGCGGGCACCTCAAACCCCAGTTCCTTCTTCGCCATCTCCAGCCAGTCCGGATTGCCGTAGACCTCGTTCACGTTGTCCGTCTCGCCCGCTAGATCGATCATATGCCAGGCAGGCAGCTCCTTGTACGCCTGCGCCGCCTTGCTAAAATAGTCCTGCAGATTGTCTATCACCGCTCGATTCCATAGATACGTATGCGGCATTCCGCCCCGGTGCATGTTCGTGTCATGGTCCTGCAAGCCGCTCCCGTCCCGCTTCAGTGCAAGCGCCTCCGGCACGTCCGTTGGAATAAGAAGAGAATACTGAGTGTCCACATACCCCCAGGCCCCGCACTTCACGCACTCATCAAACTGGTCGTAGACAGCTTGGAGTCGATGCTCGTCCCCGGGCCTCTGCAGATGAAGCGGAACATCTGATTTGCCCCACTTGCCGTTTGACCACCGCGTCTGAGCCGATTCATACGCGATCTTCACCTGATTGAAGCCAAGCTCGACCACACGCTCGGGGTCGTTGGGGTAATAACTCGTGATGGGGAAACGATCTGGATTCGGCTTTCTTCGCAGGAAGATGCTTGCCGAATCGCGCGCTAGAATTTTGGAATCCTGCCGAACCGTCACGTCTATCGTGTAATCACCCGATCGCCATTCCGCGGGAACAAGCCTGTAACTCACTTCCCGCTCTTCGCCCCTCTTGAGCGGCTCTAGAGCCGTTGTTTGCTGATGAAGCCCGCCGTGTGTCGGGTAGAGGTCTTCTCTCAGGACGAAATCAACCTTCAGTCGCTCGACGGGCTCTTCGCACGACACGACGAAGCGCGTCACCGCCTCCGCTTCTTCCCGATAGAACGCGTGACGGCTGGGAACCACTTGGGAAAGACGGACCGCCGGCGGCGCCCCCTCTTCCCGCTCCAGCGCATCCACAATCACGCCGAAGAACTGCACCGCGTGCACGTTTGCCGCCCCTAAGGCAATGCGCCCTTTCCTGAAGGTGGCATCTGACGCCTCAAGCACCAGTTCCCCGTCCCGATACGCCGCAAGCTCCGCCCCCCTCACCGCTAACCCCAGGCGCGTCGGCGGCGACGCCCTCAGCGCCCCCGTGTCCATCACCTCCGCAAGCTTTGTCCGCCTGCCTTCATGCACCCGGTTGATGCGCGTGCAATACGTCGGCCACTCGATCACTTCCATCTCATAGTGGTTATCCGCGTCCTGCCACCGGCTGCAGACATAGACGTGAGCATCACCCCCGACGGAGAAAACTTCCGCCTCGACAATATAGTCCTTCCACGAACGCTCACCGGCAACGGTCCATGCCCACTGAGCGACCAGCGACTCCTCGGACATCCTTCCATCGCCGCACACCCACGTGCCGCTTATGTCCGTCCACCGTTTGTTATCCTTGAATGTTTCCGCCATGAGCTCTTCCCCGCGCGCGATCGCCGGCAGCGTCATCTGCGCAAATGCATCCGCCTCCTCCTTCGGCACGTCAAAGATGTCGGCCTGCCCCGGTTTCAGAAACACTCGAATGTCTTTCTTGTCCCCCGCAAACTTGTCACGGAAACCGGCCTTGTCTCCGAAATGGAGTACGCTGAGATCCCTCCATTGCGGCAGCGCCGATACGTCCGCGTGCAGCAGCACCGGCTTCTGCCGAATCGTCGCCTTGCAGTCGATCACCGGAGAATCCGCATGAAACGTATACCTGTATTCGACCTGCAGTTCCGACGCCGCCTTCGCCCCTCCCCTCATTACGTAATACGCCTTGACGGACACCTCGACTTTGTCAGCGGACTTCGTGACTGCGATCTCGGGCTCCGAATCGCGCGACACCGCGTACAGATCCGCGCGATCAAGCTGCTCGACCTCCCGGTCGCCAAGCCTCGAAATCGTTCCTCCCTTGCTCTTGTCAAAAGTGACCGAGTAGTACTCGTTCTTCACGACGACACTGTCGGAATCTTCCGTCGCTGAAAGCTCCGCATGCGCGACCGAGCACCACAATCCTGCAAGCACAATCGTGCAAACCCCCGCCGTCGCCTTCGCCGTTCTCATGACACTAGTACCCCCTTTTTCATATTCCTCCATCCCTTCGTGCTCCTTCGTGTCTTGGGGTCTTCGCGGCTCATCCGCTCCCCTTTTCATATTCCCCGGGATTTCCCAGATCGCTGACGGTTCACGATCATCGCGAACCTACTTGCCAGTATGTTGCCTCTTGCGGGCGCAAGAACAAGCGAGATTCTCGTCTCAACCGGCTGGTCCTGCCTTCTGGTGACGACGATCTTGGCGTTTTCGAGGCCCAGAGGCGCATTGCGCCGCGATGGGGGCAGAGTTCGTCAGTCGCCTTTGAGTTCCGTGCCGTAGCCGTATCTGCCGCCGTCATCCCGGCGCCCATGTGGGTTGTTTGAGCCGCCGAATCCGTTCAAGGATTGCCCGGAACAGCTTTCGAGGAACGGCCACTTCCGCCATCTGGAAGATGATATACCGGGCTGTTGTAACTACTTTCGCTCCGATCTTGATCAGCTTCTTCCGCAAAGGCGGCATAGGCTCGGAAGAAGCGTTGAATCTCCCCGTTGCGATACCGGGCCACCACCGGCTCCAGCCAGGAGCAGGCTCGCAGCCTTCGACAGCCTTTTCGATCCCGCCTTCCCCAGACACCTGTGGATCCGCTCCGACAGCCAGAACACCACCCCTGTGATCGCCGTGTTGGCGGTCACCGCCAACACGGTCATCTGCGCCCCGTGCTCCCCCATGAGGACGAGCGTCGTCGTAAGCACCGCCGGCCCCACAAAGAGCGACACAAAGCACAACCAGAACTCCCTCATCCGTTCCCTCCGTCCCTCGCTCCGCCCGGTAGCCCTCTCCTCACCCGATGGCGAACGCCTTTGTGGGCGGCTCCGCATAGCGTTTGCCGTCGGCAGCCCACACAGCCCCGCCGATGAGCAGGTCGCGAAAGAACGAGCTGCGGCACGCCTGCGGGTTATGTCCCAGGGCGAGGTAGAAGACCTTCCCCTTCCCCCAGCCCTTTGTCCACGCGACCGGCCACGCCTTCCCGCGGAAGATCGCGGACGCGAGTACATGGATCCGCGGGTCGTAATCAACGAGGTACTGCTCGTCCACGACGGGGTACTCGTAGACCGGCCACTTTTCCCAGTGCTTGACGACACGCCCTTCGATCCCCCTGGTCACGGGATGTTTCGTGTCGGCCAGGCTCACGACGTATTCCCGCAGGAACGGATGCGCTCGAAAGACCCCCCCGATCATGGCCACGTAGTCGGGGGACGCCGTGAAGGAGTCGGCGGCCCCGTGCACCCCTACCAGCCCCTTCCCGCCCGCCAGCCACTCCAAGAGCCCGGTCTTGCGCGCGGAAGTCAACTCGCCGCAGGTATGGTAGAGCACGGCGAGATCGTAGTGCGCGATCCTCTCCGCGAGGAACACGTCGTAGTCCTCTTTAACGTAATCGACCGCGAATCCGTCGATCGCAACGAGGTACCTTCGCAGGATCGGACAGGCCTTGCGCCAGTCGTGGACCGCGCCGCCTCCGAAGAGGAGCACTTTTCGCGTCCGCCTTGTCTTTGCGCTCATGTCGCCTCCTCTCATCAGTCCACGGGGACCGGGAGCATCTTGCTCGCGGGTATCGCCCGATTCGCCTTCGCGCTCTCCCCCAAGAGCTCGAGCAGCCGGATCGCGTTGCGCGCCTGCTCGGCCTTCACGAGAAGGGGCGCGCCCTGCGACAGGCTCTCGTACAGGTAATCATAGTAGCCTTTGCGTCGGACCTCCAGATACGCCGGCACCGCGTAGTCGGGCCGCGCCCGGTCGAAGCTCACGGTCGCATTCATAAGGTCTCTCGGGTCTTCGATCACGCGTTGGGTAAACGAGGCCAAGCTCCCCGCCACGTAGAACCGCGCGGCGGCGGGTGTCCCGTTGAGCAGGAACTCCTGACATCTCGGCATCATGGCGATTCGCACGAGGGGCGGGCGCTCGAAGCGCAGCGTCCCCTCGCCGTAGCCTCCGTTCGCCACGCCTTCGGCCGGCTTGGCGAGGAACCCCGAAACCTCGACCAGGGCGCTCCGGTTGAGCAGGAGCGCCTGATCCGCTAAATGCACCCCCCAGTCCACGAAATCGCCCCCGTCATACCCGTCGCAGGGCACACGGTTTTCGATAAAGGCCGGCTCCCCCACCTTGCCCTTGCGGATGAGGTCCTGCATGGCAAGGAAGTCCAGATCGAGTCTGCGGTTGTGGTGGACGGTGAGAAGGCGTCCCTTTTCCCGCGCAAGATCGAGCAGCGCGTCGCACTCCGCGGTGGTGGACGCCATCGGTTTTTCGAGGAGGACGTGCTTGCCCGCGGCGAGGGCATCCCGCGCCGCCGGGTAGTGCGTCGCGAGGGGCTTCGTCGCCACCACGACGATCTCCACGTCACGGTCGGCGAGAAGCTCCCTGTACTGCCCGTAGACCTTGTACTTGTCGCCGGCGCGCTCCCGGGCTTTTTGACCGTCGACGTCGAAGAAGCCGACGACCCGGTAGCGGTCGCCTCTCTCCTCGAGGGCGGGCAGGTGATGATTCCGGACGACGTTCCCAGCCCCACAGAACGCCACGGTCCAGATCCTTGTCATTCGTCGACTCCTTCCCCCGGGCGTCCAGCGAGAGAACGCCGGGCAGCGCAAGCCCCCCGGACACCACATCGTCGCGCCTCTTGTGCGAGAGCGCCTCGCCTATCTCTTAGGGGTCCCCCTCCTCGCTCCCCGCAGCCCCATCCCAGCGGGCCATTTTGTCCTTGGCCGCCGGATAAAGCGCAAAGAAGAGCGGATCCTCCGACGCGATCTCGAGCTTGCGCCGGGCGTCGGCGAACCGGCCCTTAGAGGCGGCCTCACTCGCTCGTGAGTAAAGCTGGGAAAGCACCTCTTCGCGCTCCCGCCGCGCGCTTTCGGCAAAGGACGTTCCCCGCAACGCCTCTTCGATGCGCGTGTAAAGCTCGGCCGCTTCGCCCACGTGAAGGGCGATCGCGCACATCCGCGCCTGCTCCAGAGTCGCCCGCCAGCGCTCAAAGTGCTCGGGCCCGGCCACCCGGGCGATGACGTTTGCCAATCCTTCCACCTTGGCGCCGATCTTCTCCGCCGTCTCGGCCCCCACGACCGCCCGCCAGAGGCCGCCCGGCACAAGCGCCCCCACAACCCCCAGCACCGCAAGAAGGACCAGCCCGCCTTTCCAGGACCGCCTTCTCACCTCCCTTGCCAGACCGCTGTTCGCCGCGTTCCCTCGCTCCACCAACTTGTGCGTGAGATTCTCCCCGCACTGGTGACAAAAGACCTGATCCTCCTCTACGCGGGCGCCACACCCCTGGCAGACCCGGAAAAACCGCGCCACCCCCCGCACCATGCTCGCTTTCTGAGCCCGAATCGGGTTCGTCGGGCCCCGGAGAAGCGTCTGCGCCGTGATCTCGCCCTCGTCAATCTTTCGAACGAGCACCGGGAGAGTGAGCGGCCCCTTCTCCTCATCGCCGATCGTGTAATACCAGACGGCGCCCTGGAGGGTCTTCGCCGCGCCCTCATCCTGTCTTATCGACTGCCAATCGGAGACGACCTCCACCGGCTTGCGCTCCTTCTGGGAGTCAGACACCTTTGGCACGTCCGCGACAGCCCCCTGCGCATCCGGATTCTCCCTGATCGGAGCCTTTCCCTTTGCCCCATCGACCGGGGCCCGGCGCTCCGCGGGCTGCGCCTTGTCCTTCGCATCCGCCGACTCTGCCGGCGTTTTCTCTTTCTTCGAGGCCACAGTCCCTGCCGTCTCGTCCATTTCGAAAAGCGACGGCTCGCGCGCGAAATCCCTGTCCCCCTGGAATTCGATCAGGAACTTCGCCACCTCCAAGCGATCGCCGTCCGAGAGGACCCCCTGCGTCACCAGCGACCCGTTGAGGAGGGTAAAGAGGTCGGGATCGATCTGCTCGATCACGTAGTCCCCTCCCGATCTCCTGATCTCGCACTGCACCGGGGCAACCTGTTTGTGCGGCAGGCGCACGTCGCATGCGTGGTCGCGGCCGATCGTCATCCGATCCCCGTCGATGACGAAAACACTCGTTCCCTCGTCGCGATGCACGATGAGCCGCGCCATGAAGGCTTCTCCGGCGTCCAAGCACCCCCCTCGCCAGCTTCGCTATTATCCCCTTTTCTTCCTCCCGATGCAAGCGCTCTGGACGCGACAGGCCGTTCCAGGTAAATTGAGGCCTTGGGCACTGATTGAGGGAGTCCGCATGCCTGGCGCCCCGCAAAACCTTCCTCCCGTGATAGCGCTGACCATGGGCGATCCCGCCGGCATCGGTCCCGAGATCGTGGCTGCTGTCTTGGCGGACCCGGTGCCTTTCCCCAGGGCCCGTCTGCTTGTCGTCGGGTCCGAGCCCGTCTTCCGACGGGCGGAGCAACTCCGCCACTACCCCCAGGACCTGCCCCGCGTCGCCGGTGAAGATGTCGCAGGATGTCCGGCGCAGCTCATGTTCCTGCACGTGGAGGAGCCGGAGATCGAGGCGCGCCGGATCCCCCGGGGCGGGCCCGACCCCCTGTGCGGGAAGGCGGCGCTCGCGTATCTCTCGTGCGCGTGTGATCTTGTGTGCGCCGGCGCCGTCCAGGGCCTCGTTACCGCTCCGATGAGCAAGGAGGCCGTCAACCTCGCCGGGGTCGACTTCTCGGGCCACACCGAATACCTCGCCCGGCGCTTGGCGGTTTCCTCGTTCGCCATGCTCCAGCACAGCCCCGAGCTTGCGGTCGCCTTCGTGACCACACATGTGCCGCTACGCGAGGTGCTCCCGCGGATCACCGCAGACCGCATCCTCGAAGTGGCGCGCCTCACCGACTCGTTCCTCAGCCGCCTGGAGGCCCCCCGGCGGCGGTTGGCCGTGTGCGGCCTCAACCCCCACGCGGGCGAGGGCGGGTTCATGGGGACCGAGGAGGTCAAGATCATCGGCCCCGCGGTCGAGAGCGCCCGTCGCGCGGGGATCGATATTGAAGGGCCTTTCCCTCCGGATACAATGTTCATGGAAAGCATGCGGCCGAGGTATGACGCAGCGATCGCGATGTACCATGACCAGGGACACATCCCTTTCAAGATGCTCGCCTTCGATCACGGCGTGAACGTGACACTGGGTCTCCCGGTGGTCCGTACGTCACCGGATCACGGTACCGCCTTCGACATCGCCTGGACGGGGCGGGCCTCTACTACGAGCCTGCGTGCGGCACTGGAGCTATCCGCTCGGCTCCTCGCTTTGCCGGAGAAGTCACAGCCATGACCGAGAAAGAAACCATCGAAGAAGCCCGCGATCTCCTTGAGGACGGTCAGCCCGAGGAAGCGCTCGAGCTCCTGGATACGCTCAAGCCCGCCGCCCTCGACGGCGACACGTTCATCGACTACAGCCTCCTGCGGGCCGAGGCCCTCACCATGCTCGCCCGCTATGAGGAGGCGCTCTCGCTCCTCTCGGACGCCTCCCGACGAGTCGGACAGCATGCGCGCCTCCTCGTGGGCTACGCGAACGTTCTGAGCGAGACCGACCGGCTCGAGGAAGCGCTCCTTTTCTACCACCGGGCGGCGCGTCTGGACCGCGCCAGTCCCTGGGTCAACTACAACTGGGGCTTGTGCCTTCAGCGGCTCGGATACTACGAGAAGGCCGTCAAGCGGTTCCGCAAGGCGTACGAGGCGAGTTCCGAGTGGGTACGGGCCTTCGCGCAGATCGCCGAATGCTACCGTCTCCTCGGCCGCGTCGAAAAGGCCGAAGAGGCTCTCCTCCACTACCTAGACCTGGCGCCCGACGACGATTACGAGCGCGTCAACCTGGGCACGCTCTACAGCGACGCGGATCGTTACGACGAAGCGATCACGGAGTTCGAGAAGGCGCTGGCCGGCGGGAACTGCGATCCCGCGTTCGCACGTTACAACTGGGGGGTCACGGCACTGCGCATGGGGGATGTGGCTGCCGCGCGCGAGCAGTTCAAGGAGATCGAGAGCGCCTCCCCCCACTGCCCGGGCGGGAGCTTGCTGCGCGCCCAGATCGCCTCGGCCGAGAAATCCTCCGACGTCGCATCGATCATCTGGAAAGCGGTCCGCGACGCGCGCGAGAGCGATGACGACGAGTGGCGCTCCTTCGCCTACGTCCAAGCGATGCACCTCTTCCGCACGAACGGCCTTCAGAGCGAGGCCGATCTCCTGTGTGACCAGGCCGACCGCACGGAGGACCTTTCCCAAGACCTCCTGGAGGAGTACCGCGAGGCCTTCGGCGCGCCCTTCCAGAACGGCGCGACCTACCAAGTACTTCTCGAATGTTTCCGGGAAACCGAGCCCGAGACGCCCTCCACCGCCACCCCGCCCCAGCGCTACTACCGGAACGTATGGGTGTGCGCGGCCTCCCGCGAGGAGGCCGTGCGCTTAGCGTGCGACTTTGAGAGGCGGTTCGGTGCCCGACCCCTGAAATGCCGTGAGGTTGCGCGCCTCGAGCCCCTCAAGGGCCCCTGGAAGGCCGGGGTCTACCGCGTATCGGGCAGGGTCTTCTTCCAGCGCTCGAAGGGCGACAAGACGAGCCCCCCGAAGGGCGCTTGACTGCGGGCACAGCAAGACAGGCCGTTTCCGGCCCCCTTCCTACTTCACCTCCAGCACGAGCGACGCCTGCATGATGATGTACCCCTGCGTGCTCCCGGCCAGGTTGTCCGCGAACGTGAACTCGAAGGTGTTCTTCCCCTTCACGAGGCCCTCGGACGGCACCGTGAGCCGGCCATAGTGGTCGGCGCCTTCGCCAAGCACGCTCTCGTCCACGGCGATCGCGGTCTTCCCGTTCAGCAGGATCGTCGCTTCCTTCGGCTCGTCGATGTCGTCGACCATCATTTCGAGCGCCGCCTTCTTGATCTCGCCGGGCTCGAAAGGACACAGTACCGTGAGGCCCTTCTTGGTCCCCACCGGAACCTGATAGAGCTCCACGGGGATGCCCTCCGAGGGCATGATGATAACGGACCCGGGCTCCACTTCGGCGCTCGCAAGCCTACGGGGGACCCGCGCCTCCGTGTGGGGGTGCGTGCAGGTCACCGTCATGGACGGGTTCTCCGCGTCGTCGAGGTGGCCGGTGTCATAAAGGGGGTTCCAGCCCAGGCAGGTGATGACCTGGTGCAGGGGCGCGAACATGTTGTACCCCAGCCGGCCGATCGGGCTCTTGAGGTACTTCGCGAGGTCCGCGAGATGCACGTAGAACCTCCCGTCGTAATACTGCGCCGGGATCTCGAACGTGTTCACCGTCTCCTTCGCGTCATGGGCCGACACCTTGAGATACAGCTTGGGGGCTGGCCCCGTGAGCTCCGGCTCCTCCCCGTAGAACCAGGAGAGCGGGAGCACCCGGAGGCGTCTGCCCGCTACGTCCCCCGGCCGCCGGCGCACCACCGTCCGATCCCAGATCACAAATGCCGTGTCACCGACCACACTCACCGTTGCGTAGGATACGCTCCCGTAGTCGTCGGGCAGCACCCCCACGTAGTCCAGCCCGCGCGTCATCTGGGGCTCCGGGTCGGGCTCGACCTTCCCCGTCGGGGGGAGCACTACGGCGTCGATAGTGCGGAAGTGCTTCCAAGTCTTGCCGTCGTCGTCGCTGATCGCCGAGGACAGCCTCCCCCTGCGATAGCTCCCCCGCATCTCGTCGCCCGAGACCTGGTTAAAGATCACAAGCCAATCCCCCGTCTCCGGAATGCGCGCCATTGTCGGCGGCGAGTATGAGCATGCGAGCTCGGTCGGCTGCGGGTGGTCGAAGCGCTCGCCGGGCGCATTCGTGTGCCGTTCTCCGGCGTGGTTCACGTAGTCCGAGGCGCCGCTGCGCGCGGCGTAAAGCCGTCCCAAAGTCGTCCGCATGAAAAGATACACGTCCCCGTTGCGTCCCTCGATCAGGCTCGGCTCATCGCACGGCCACATCCCGCCGTACCCCTCCTTGTGCCAGATCAGGATGCCGCCCTCGCTCCGGTTCCACGTCCCCCCCTCGTTGTCCGAATAGAACACATGCCCGTTGTCGGGCTCGGGATAGTGCGCGTGCCCCTCGACGGGCGTGAGCTTCCCGTTGAGCGTCCCCCACGACATCGACGCGTCGTAGAGCCCGTTGTGCCCGGCGCCACCGCACCACCGCACGGGGAGGATGATGCGCCCGCTCTTCGTCTGCATGAGCACGTTCACGTACGGGCCGCCCGCCGCGCCCCCCACGCTGTAGCTCCCCCTCTGCTCCCAAGTCTTCCCGTCGTCCGCGCTCACATGGAAATGTCCGCCCGAGATTCCCCCCAGAAGCCCCGAGTTGAGCCGGATCACATACCCGACACCAACCGACGTCTTCTCCGGCTCCGACCAAGTTTGTCCTTTATCCGAACTGTAGAGGATCTTCCCATCCCCGATCATCATGATCCGTCCGTCGTTTCCCGCGACGAAGGTCGCCCAGCCGATCGGGGCGGCCATCTCTATGCCCACATCCAACACACGGGCTCCGACCGCTCCCGGGCTCGCAGGCGCGCGGAACTCGAGCATTTCCACAGGCGCCGGCTCCTGCGCAAGCGCGAGGGGCGTAAACCATGCTAGACACAGGGCTAGATACAACGGACTTCTTGAGACACGACGCATGACGCTTCTCCTTACCTTGATCCGGCGTTCGGTCTTCCCGGGGCCGCGTCAGGAGGATACGCAGACAGGGCGCTCCCACAACCGGTTTTTCCGGAAGCCGGAAGGGATTCGCCCTCTTGGCCTCCCTTTCCCGGCCCGCCCCCTCCCGGTAGAATGTGTCGGGGAGAGGCTATCGCTCTTTCCGTTCATCAAGCCAAGGAGGTCCCTCATGAAACGCTTCGCTCTTGTGCCGGTCTTGCTCCTCTTGTTCGTTCCGGCGGCTTTCGCGGAGCTCAAGCCCGGCGACGACGCCCCGGACTTCAAGCTCTTCGGCGTCGACTACACTTACCATTCCCTAGCGCGATACCCCGAAGCGAAGGCGATCGCGGTCGTCTTCACGTGCAACCACTGTCCCGTCGCCAAGGGTTACGAGGACACCCTCATCGCGATCGCCAAGGAATTCCAGCCGAAGGGGATCGTGTTCCTGGCGGTCAACCCGAATCCGGCCGACATCATCAGCGCCGACGGTTTTCCCCAGATGATCGAGCGCGCGAAGGAGAAGGGCTTCCCCTTCCCCTATCTTTACGACCAGACGCAGGAGGTTGCGCGAGCGTACGGCGCGAGCACGACGCCCCACGTCTTCGTCGTAAGCCCGACGCACAAGATCCTGTACGAGGGCGCCGTGGACAACCGCCACAAGGAGCCCAACTACCTTGCCGACGCCCTCAACGCGATCCTCGCCGGAAAAGAAATACCGGAGAACAGCACTTCCCAGTGGGGGTGCTCCGTCAAGTACCGAGAGAAGTCGGAGTGACGCGGAGCCCCGCTGCGCCCCGCGGCCCTGTTCTGTTCCTTCCCGCGGGCTCCCCGTCCGAGAGGGCGCTTCGTTAAGGAGACGGGCATGCGCCGGCCTCCCGTGGACGCCATCGCAAGTGACATGAGATACCTCTGCCGGACCATCGGGAACCGGCTTGCGGGCTCAGCGGGGGAAGAGAAGGCCGCTCGCTACATCGCCGGGCGCTTTCGGGAACTTGGTCTCGAGAACGTCGCGATCCTGCCTTTCCGCTGCAAGCGCTGGATCCCGGGCGCCGGTGAACTGGTCGTACTCGACCCGCCCCCCCGCCATCGCATCGCCGCAATCCCCATCACCCACTCGGCTTCCACGCCGGCGGCGGGCATCGAAGGGGACCTCGTCACCATCGAGCCGATCGACTACGAGGAGGGCCTGCGTTGTTCGGGCCTGCGAGGCAAGATCGGGCTCTTCTACGGCTTCTACGGCGAATCCGCCGATCTCTTCATCCGCCTCCAGAACTCGCCCCTTCGTGCCCTCCTCTTCGTGGACACGCGTCTCCAGACGCGGTGGCCCATCGCCAACGGAATGGGCGAGAAGTTCATGCGCCTTGTTCGCAAGCCCATGGCCTGCATCAGCAGCGTCGACGCGTGGGCGATCGCCCGTCGTGGCGTCCGCCGCGCGCGGCTCATCTCCACCGGCACCGTCGTGGACGGCCTTTCCTGGAACGTCTGCGCCGACCTCCCCGGCTCGCTGCGTCGAGCGAAGATCATCGCTCTCTCGGCCCACCTTGATTCCGTCGCGGTCGGCGCCGGCGCGGACGACGACGCGAGCGGCTGCGTCGCCGTGCTCGAAGCGGCGCGCCGACTGCGCTCCAGCAAGCGTCTCCACACGATTCGCTTCCTATGCTTCGGCGCGGAGGAGCAGCTTTCCGTCGGGTCCTCCCGGTACGTCGCGGAGCAGGTCCCGGACCTGGACGCTTTCGCCCTCGTCGTGAACTTCGACGCCGTAGCCCCCTGGATCGGTCGCTCGGAGGTGCTCGTCACCGGCACACCCGCTCTTCACCGGTACGTTCGCACTATCGTTGAACAGAAGCTTCGCTTCGCAAAGACGATCTCGGGGACGTCGCCTTACCAGGACGCCTTCCCCTTCGCGGCGAAGGGCATCCCGGGCCTCTGGCTCACGCGGGTGACCCACGGGGATCTTTCCTGGTACCATCACTCCCGGCACAACGACCTCGACGCCTGTTCTGCCGTCGAGATCTCCCGCGCGGCCGGCGCCGGCTGCGAGATCGTCGCAGACCTTGCAAGGCGCGGAAGCTGGCCGTTCCCCAAGCGCATCTCGGCGCCCCTCGCCCGCGAGATCCGCCGGTGGCAACGGGAGCTCTTCGACAATCCGCGCCGCCGCCGATAGCCCCAGGTGCATGGAATTCCGCTGGAGTTTCCCCCGCCCCCTCGGTTAGCATTCGGGCCCGCAACGCCGACCTTGTCCCGGAACACAGAGCGCACTGCGATGAAAGGGCGCCCCATGTTTGATTTCTCCGTCCTCGATGACCGGGCCGTCCGCGAAGTGCACGACACGGCGCTCGAGATCCTTGAAACGATCGGCATGGAGATCGCGGGGGAAGCTCCGCGCCGCGCGCTCCTTGACGCTGGCGCCCGCGAGAAGGAAGGGCGAATCCTCTACCCTCACGACCTGATCGAGAAGACCCTCAAGCAAGCTCCGCAACAGGGGTTTGAACTCGTCGGCCGAGACGGCGCCCATCGCGTCCGCGCGGTCCCCGGCGTCGTCCACTTCCGCCCGGCCGGGGGGCTGCCCTTCCTCATCGAGTATCCCTCCCTTCGTCGCCGTCCGGCGACGCTCGAGGACGCCCGCGTGATGGTCCGGGTGGCCGACGCCTGCGACGGCATCCACGTGGTGAACTCCGCCGTGAGCCCCGCCGAGCTCGGCGTCGGGGTACCCAATCTACGGCGTTTCGTCAACGCCATCGAGCACTCGACCAAGCCGTCCGATATCACCGCGAGTTCCCCCGAGGAGGTTCGTGGGGTCGCGCGCATCGCCGAGGTCGTGCGAGGGTCCCGCGAGGCGCTGGACCGTGAGCCCATAGCCCTCGTCTATGTCTCTCCGACCAGTCCCATGCGCCTGAGCGAGCCGGAGGCGCTGGCCGTCATGGAGTGCGCCCGCGCGAACCTGCCGCTGGCGCCTCTCTCCTGTCCGACGCTGGCCGCCACTGCGCCCGTCACGCTTGCCGGCGCGGTCGCCCAGGAATGGGCTGAGGACTTGGCGCTCATGACCCTCGCCTATACCGTTCGGCCGGGCCTGCCCGTGGTCGCGTGCAGCCGTCTCTTCCCGGTCGACATGCGCCGGGGGATCACCGTTTTCTCAGGCCCGGCGCCCGGGCTGGGGACCGCAGCGCTCACACGGGTCGCCGCCTCTTTTCGAATCCCGGCCAACGGATGGGGCTTCTCAACGGCAAGCCATGCACCCGACCTCCAGGCCGGCGCCGAGCGCATGATGGGCGCCCTCTTCGCGGTCCTAGCGGGCACGAACATGGTGTCGGGCGCCGGCGCGCTGGACAATGCGCTCTCCTCATCCCCCGAGCAGCTCGTCATCGACAACGAGCTGATCTCGCTCCTTGGGAACGCGGTCCGGGGCGTGCCGGTCACTGCCGACGCGCTGGCGCGGGAGTTTCTCGCCGACGGGATCCGGGAGGGGACCTTCATGGCGAGCCCACACACCCTGGAGCACCTGCGCACCGGCGACGTCTGGTTCGCGGACCTATTCTCCGACGAGCCTTACGAGACGTGGAACCGGAAGGCCGCTCCGCTCCTCGAGCGCGCCCACGCTCGCGTCGGAGAGATTCTGCGCACCCATGAGATACCGCCGATCGAGCCGTCGGCGCGCCGCGAGATCGACGTCATCCTGCGCTCCGCGGGGGCGTGAGGGGAACGGTCAGCCCGCGGCCGCGCGGATCTCCGACAGGTAGTCCCGGATTCCCTCCTCGAGTCCCCACCGGGGCGCGTACCCGAGCGCGGCGGCGCACGCGGAGAGGTCCGCCTCCGTGAACGGCTGATAGAAGGCGTAGGGGTTCTCGACGTACTCCGTCTCCCGCCGTCCTCCCAGTTCCCGGTTGAGGATCTGGATCACCTCGTTGAAGGACCGCGCCCGCCCGCTTCCCACGTTGTAAACCCCGCTCCGTCGGCTCTCCGCCGCGAGGATTGTCGCCTCGACGACGTCCTTCACGTAGACGAAATCGCGTTTGTGCTCCCCGTGGGCGCACACCCAGGGACGTTCGCCCGCGAGGATCTGCCGGGCGAGCTTGTAGATCATGCTCGCCGCGTCCTTCTTGTGCCATTCGCCGGGCCCGTAAACGTTGAAGTACCGCAAGCCCGTGATCCGCGCTCCCGGCGAGCCCGCGATCGCGCGCCGGGCGATGTTGTCCATGATCATCTTGCTGAACGCGTAGACGTTCGCCGGCCGCGCGGGGGTCTCTTCGGACATCCGCCGGCCGGCGACCCCGTACGTCGCCGCGCTCGAAGCGTAAACCAAGGGAAGACGCAGCGCCAGCGCGCAGCGCAGCACCCGGCGGAACCCCTCCACGTTGTCGTGCACCATGAGACTCGCGTCCGAAACCGTCGTGTCCGTGATCGAGGCGAGATGGAACACGCTCGAGGGTGCGCGGCCGCCAAAGACGTGCTCGAGGTCGGTCCGGGACACATCCGCCGCCACCACGTCCCCCCGGAAGGTCCGCAGGTTGCCGAAGCTCCCGCTGCGGAAGTCATCGACCACGACGACCTCCGCGTTCGGGTATCTGCGCTCGATCTCGAGGGCTAGGTTGCTCCCGATGAAACCGGCCCCTCCGGTGACGACCACGCGTCGCCACCAGCCCCGCAGCTGCGGGGTCGATCGGCCCGGTCGGGCAAGCGCTTTTCGTTTCGCCATTGTCCGTCGGCCTCCTGTCCCTTACGGTTCCCTTATGACTTCTCCCCTGGTGGGCTTCCCTTGCCGGTCAAGCAGACAAATCGTCCTTCTCGTGAGCCACACCATTCCGAGAAGGTCGGTGAACGCCGTCCACGCACGCGAGAGGGTTCCGTATTTCGCCCGCCCGCTGCGTCTGGGGCGATGGTTCACCTCCATCTCAAGCATCCTCATCCCCTGATACAGGAATAGCGCCGGCAGGAAGCGGTGCATGCCGCGGAACGCCGGCAGCGCGAGGAACACCTCGCGCGGGAAGACCCTGACCGAGCAGCCGGTGTCCCGCACGCCGTCCCTGAGAACGATTCTCTGCACGGTGTTCGCGAGCCGGCTCGCCGCCCGGCGCCTCCATGAGTCCTGTCGTGTCCTACGCCGCCCGATGACGACGTCGTACTCCCCGACGCGCTTGACCATCTCCACGAGGTCGGCGGGATCGTTCTGCATGTCGCCGTCCAGCGTCGCCACGTGGCTCATGCGCGCCTGGCGGACTCCAACCCACGTCGCCCACGACTGCCCCCGGTTTCCCGGCAGCGTCACCACGCGCAGGCATTCACACTTCTCCATACAACCCCGGAGTCTCTGCGCCGTTCCATCCGTGCTCCCGTCGTCGACGAAGAGGATCTCTCCGGGGACGGGGATTTTCGAGAGCGCCGCGACGATCTCCTGGACGAGGGGCTCGATGTTGCCCTCCTCGTTGCGCACGGGAGCGACGACGCTCAGGCCCGTCAAGGCGCAGGTTCCGGGGCTGTCTTTGCGCTCCCACGGCCCGCTCACGTCGCGTCCTCCATGCCCCTCCCCCCGACGAACTCCAGCAACACGTAAACGTCTTCCTCACCCACGTCCATCCGCCGCCGAAGGACTTCGCGGAATCTTCCTGCTCGGCTTTCCGCGATCTCGCGCTCGCCCGCGCCCGTCGTGATGACGAAGAAGCGGGCGCCGTCTCGGCAGGCCTCCAGTCGCCACGGGATCTCATGAAGCGCCAGCGCAGGCTCGTTCACTCTCACGAGGAATCGTATCGCCTTGCTGAGGGCTCCGTAGAACACGATCTCGTCCCCCTCGCTCCTCAAGGCATTCACCTCATCCGCGAAGGCGCGCGTCCGGGCGGTCCCTCCCGTCCGCGCCACGGGGGAGAGCGCCAAGCCATAGAAGACGTGGATGACGAGAAAGCCGGCTGTCAACGCGCGGAACGCGCGGCTCCGGAGCAATTCGCCGGCGGTGCGGCGGTCGGCCACCGCCACGCAGGCAAGTGCGGCGCCCACGAAGACAAGTGCGCCACCCCACCCCCAGCGCGTCGCGCCGAACAGGCGGCCGACTCCCGGCAGGGCCCGCTCGAGTCCCGCGAGAGCAGCTATGCCCAAGAAGGCCGCCCCAACGGCGCCCAGCCCCACCATCACAAGCAACACTCCCCGCACCCCTTTTGCTCCTTCCCTCATTACCCACGCCGCGCACATCGCCGCCGCCGGGAGAAAGGGCAGAAGATAGTCCGCCCTCTGTCCTCGAAAGAGATTGTGGAAAACGAGGCCCGTAAGGAACCACGCACAGGGAAGCACGGCGAGCCGGCGCGCCTGCGCGTTGATCCGTCGCCACACGAGCTCCACCACCGCCCCGACTGTGAAAACGGACCACGGAGCGAACTGTATCAAGAACCCGAGAGCGAGGTATCCGGGCCACCACGCCTTCTTCTGCGCGCGGCTTCCCACCGCGAGCGCCCGCTCCACCGTCTCCGGCAGGACCGCGTTCTTCAGATATTCAGTTCCCCCCATGACGCACGCAAGGGCGAACCAGCCAGCGGGAAGGAGAAGGAGAAGCACCCACCTCGTCGCCGCGATCCGCCACACCCTCTTTCGCCACTCCCGTGATACGAAAAGGACCGCGCAGGTCCCGAGCACCACGATCGCGCCCACGGGCCACTTCGCCAGCACGGAGAGGCTCACCCCCGCCCAGAAGAGCCCCGACGAACCCCTTCCCGGCTCGATCTCCTCCCGATGCAGCGCGAAGAACGCGGCCGTCACACAGAGCGCCAACGCCATGTCGGGGCGGATGTGCGTGAGGAGCCCCATCGTGATGTGCGACACCGTGAACATCCAAGCGGCACCCACCCCGGCCCATCCGCCCCAGCGCTCCGCGGCCATGAGGAAGAGGAGCCAAGCCGTCGCGATGCCCATCAGGCCCGCCGTGACTTTCCCGGCTGCCGCGGTCGGCCCCCCCATGCACATGCCAAGCAAGGTCATCGCCCACGGATACAGAGGCGGCTTCGTCGGCGACTTGCACCCCTGCTCCAGAGGAAGCACGACGTTCCCGCTCTCCCGGATGTCCAGCACATAGAGGAGCTGCTTGTCCTGAGCGCTCTGATCCAGGTCTTCGGGGCCGACGATCCCCGCGAAGATTCCCACGATCGCCGGGAGCAACGCCAGTGCCACCAGCCCCGCGGTCGCGGGGCTCGTCCGCGCTTTCCCTTCAACCTCCACTGCTTCGCCCTTCAGAGTGAGACCCTCCTGTACGCAAGCTTGGTCCGGCGGGCTTCGGGGTGAGCCCTCGCCTCATTCGCGCGAGCCACACGACAAGGTACGTTGCGCACCCCGCCAAGACGACAACGAAGGGGACCGGTCTAGCCCGCGCCAACGGCCGGACGTGCGCAAGCGCTAGATGAAGAAACGCCCCCTCAAGCTCCGTGACGTTCTTACGGTAGAACCGCTCCAGCGCTACATGCGTTTTCCCTTCCGCGTGTCGCAGCACGAGGAACGAAATGGGCGTCTGGTCCGTCTCAACCGTGCGCTGCCCGGAAGGAGGCGCCCCCACGAAGGTCGTCCCGTCACGCGTTTCAAGGGAAGACTTGCCTCCCTCGCCCGTAAAGACGTATTCCACCCGGTACTCGCGCAGGATCGCCGCAAGCGTGTGTCCGCCATCGTGTCCGGTCAGCGCGGGGTCCCTATAAGCGCAAACGATCACTTCATCGCCGACCGCATCCGCCTCCGCGAGCTTCTCCTCAAGCATCGCGAGCGCATCTGCCTCGGGCGTCCCCGTCGTATTGTCCACTCCCAGAAAGCGCGTGCCGCCGATTCGGAAATCGAAGGTCCGCGCGCCGAAGGCGTCAAGGAACGCCTGAGCGCCCTCCAAATTGCTCCGGCTCTCCCTGCTGCCCGGGACCGCGAAGACCCTGGCGTCCGCGACGCATCTCTCAAGCTCTCTCGTCGCCAGCGCCAGATGCCGGGCATCCCCCTTGATCGCCGCGTCGCCGACGAGGACGAAGGCCGCCGGCGACCAGCGCCGGGCTCTCGCCACCACCTCGCGCAGATACGGGAAGCCTCCGGCGACCTCGCCGAGGACGACAACCGCCCACTCCCCGTTTCCACTCGCCGCGAACTCGTGGACCGTCGCATTCCCGGCGCACGCGAGCGTCCCGCCCTTGGCTTCGGCGACGACGAACGCGGCGGCGCATAGCGCCAGCCATCCCGCCGCGCCCGCCGCCGCAACAGCGGCACACCATCCCTTCAAGCGGCTCTCTCGGCTTCGCACTCTTTTGTCCCCTCCCGCCAGAGCAGGACGAGGTTGCGAAAGTAGACGACGATTCCCAGCGACTGGCTGACGATGAACACCGGGTCTCGATCCATGACGGCGTAAACGAGGAGCAGCGCAGCTCCGCCTATGCTCAGGTACCAGAACGTAATCGGGATTACGCTGCGCTTCCTTCTCTCCGACGCGATCCACTGCACGATGAAGCGCGTCATGAATACGAGCTGCCCCGAGAAGCCCAGCGCGTACAGCCATGGGTTGCCGAGCATCTTGTCGATCATTGACGAATTCCCTTGTGTTTCCGAATGATGCAGGAGTCTTCCGGAATCGGGCGCCGTCGACATTCTAAGCCTGCTTCGACGAAACCGCAAGCGACGCCGCCTGCGGCAATATCCCTTTGCATTTCCGCTGTCGGGCGTACACTTCTTATTCCCGCCGATCGAAGCTGTCCTCTGACGGGACTGCGAGCCCGATGAGCGAACCCTCCCTCCACGACCAGGTCCGCCGAGCGCGACGCAACTTTTTAGCCATGGCCGGGAGCTACTCCCTCGGCGTCTTTAACGACAATTTCTTCAAGCAGGCGGTGATGTTGCTGGCGGTCGCCGCCGACAGACCTCGCGTCCAGGGACACGCGATCGTCATTTTCTCCCTTCCGTACCTCGCCTTCGCCGCCTACGCCGGCTGGATGGCCGACCGCTTTTCCAAACGTCGCATCGTGATCGCCGCGAAGTTTCTGGAACTCGCGGCTATGATCGCAGGCGCCATCGGCATCACCTCGGGGAACTGGCCCCTCATCCTTCTCATGCTCGGGCTCATGGGTCTGCAATCCTCGCTCTTCAGTCCCTCGCTCAACGGGTCCATTCCCGAGCTCTACCCGGCCTCCTACGTCCCCACCGCGAACGCCTACCTCAAGGCCGCCGTCACCTGCGCGATCCTCGCGGGGATCGCGTGCGCGGGGTTCGCCCTTGACCGCGACTCGCCGTCGCTCGCGGGCATTCCCCTCGGCCGGGTACTCGTCGCGGCCGTCGCCGTCGTCGTGGCGCTCCTCGGAGCGCTCGCCAGCTTCGGCGTCCCCCGGCGGCCGGCCGCCTCTCCGGGCGCGGCGTTCCCTGTCCTCGGCCCCTTTCAAACCCTCGTCGAGCTCTGGCGCATCCGCACCGACCGGCTCCTCGCCGGGGTCGTCCTCTCGAACGTCTTCATCTGGTTCGCGGGGTCCCTCGTTATTCTCCTCATCAACTTCTTCGCCATGGTCCAGCTTTCCCTTGGCAAAGCTTTTACGAGCACACTCGTCGTATCTCAGCTCATAGGTCTGGCCCTTGGGGGACTGACGGCGGGACGGCTCGCGGCCCGGGGAAGACCGCTTCGCGTCCTTCCCCCCGCCGCCCTAGCGATGGGAGCCGTCATGGTTTCCATGCTTCTCCTCCCCCTGCTTCCCGAACGGATCGCGCTCGTGGCCTCCTTTTTCCTGCTGCCTGCCATGGGTTTCGCAGGGGGGCTCTTCATGATCCCGTGCGAGGCCTTCGTGCAAGTGCGCCCCCCGCCCGGTCGCAAGGGCACGGTCATCGCCGCCTCCAACTTCGCCGTGTTCCTCGGCATCCTCATCTCCGGGCCGATCTTCAATCTCCTCTGCGTCACGCTGAAGCTGCGCCCGACCACGGGCTTCGCCCTCCTGGGCGGCCTCGCCTTTGTCGTCGGACTTCTTCTCCTCATCCTGCTATCGACGGCCGACAGGAAGCCGCTCAACAACCTGCTGCGTCTCTTCGCGCGCCTCCTCCTTTTCCTTCGATACCGGGTACAAGTGCGGGGCCTTGACGCGGTGCTTGCACACGGGAACTCGGGGATCCTCTTCCTCCCGAACCACCCGGCCCTGATCGACCCCGTGATCCTCGCCGCTGTTCTCCACAAGCACTTTGCCCCGCGCGTCATCGCCGACCGGAACCAGGTCGACAGACCCGTCATCCGTTTCTTCGCCCGGCGCATCGGCGTCCGCACGATCCCCGACCTCGCCCTCTACGGTCCCGCGGCGCGCGAGGGGATCAGGGCGGTTCTCGAGGAGAGCATCCGTGGTCTAGAGGCCGGGGAGAATCTCCTCCTCTACCCGGCCGGCCACGCTTACCGCAGCCGCTTTGAAGACCTTCGCGGGAACTCCGGGGCGCACACCGTCCTCTCTCGCGCCGCCGGTGCCCGCGTCGTCCTCGTCCGCACCTCGGGCCTGTGGGGAAGTTCCTTTAGCTGGGCCTCGGGCTCGTCCCCGAACGTCGCACGGGCGCTCACGCGGGGAGCGCTCTCGCTTCTCGCCAGCGGCGTCTTTTTCGCCCCGCGCCGGGACGTCACCATCGAATTCGTCGAGCCGGACGACCTTCCGCGCTCGGCCGACCGGGAAACGCTCAACCGTCGGCTGGAAGCCTTCTACAACGCCGACGCGCTCCCCAACACCTACGTCCCCTACTCCTTGTGGGAGGGGGGCGGCCGGCGAGTGCTGTCTGAACCCGCCGGGCCCATCCCGCGACTGCGGGACGCCGACCTATCGGCCGTCCCCGACGCGACGCGCTCCGCAGTCCTTTCGCAGCTTGAACGCATCACGGGTGCACACGACATCCGCGAGGAGATGCACCTAGCTCGCGATCTCGGGCTTGACAGCCTGAGCCGCGTCGAGCTCCTCTCATGGCTCCAGTCCGAGTTCGGCTTCCTCCCCGGCGACGTCGAAACGCTCCAGACCGTCGCCGACGCACTTCTCGCCGCCTCCGGGCGCGCCATCTCCTCCACCCGCGAGGACCTGAAGAGCGTGCCCACCGCATGGTTCAGACCGGTTTCGTCCGCCCGCATCGCGCCTCTCCCCAACGGCGCCACCATCACCCAAGTCTTCCTGGCACAGGCGGAGCGCTTCCCTTCCAGGATCGCCATCGCCGACCAAGTCGCAGGCGCGAAGACCTACCGCGACCTCATCACGGCCATCCTGCTCCTGACCCCGGCCCTGCGGCCGCTCGCCGGGAAACGTCTGGCGATCATGTTGCCGGCGGGCGTCGCCGCCGACCTCGTCTATCTCTCCTCCCTCTTCGCCGGGAAAACGCCGGTCCTCGTAAACTGGACCGTCGGCTCCGGGAGCATCGTTCGATGCCTCGACCTCGTGGGCGCCGAGAAGATCGTGACCGCGCGCGCGCTCACGGCACGGCTCTCCTCACAAGGGTATGAACTCTCCGGGCTCGAAGGTCGATTTGTCCACATTGAGGACCTCGCGCGCTCCTTCTCGGTCCCCAGGAAACTGGCCGCCGCGGTGCGCGCGCGGGTCTCCTGGAAGGCGCTTCGTCGCGCATCCGTCCCCGACACGGCCGCGATCCTCTTCACCTCCGGCTCCGAGACGCTCCCCAAGGCCGTCCCCCTGTCCCACGAGAACATCCTCTCCAACCTTCGCGACGTCACCTCCGTCATCACCATCCGCCAGGACGACTCCCTTGCCGGCATCCTCCCCCCGTTCCATTCCTTTGGGCTCACCGTCACGATGGTCCTGCCGCTGTGTCTAGGCGTCCCGGCCTTCTACCATCCCAACCCGACCGAGGGCCCGCGGATCGCGCGCCTCATCCGCCTCTACCGGGGCACCCTCCTCATGGGCACGCCCACCTTCCTCGCCGGGATCCTGCGCGCCTGCACCCCCGATGATCTCGACTCGCTGCGTCTCGTCGTTACGGGCGCGGAGAAATGCCCTGACGCCCTCTACCGTGTTCTGTCCGAACGGCTTCCCCGCGTCACCGTGCTTGAGGGGTTTGGTGTTACCGAATGCTCCCCCATCATCTCCGTAAACGACGAGGAGCGCCCCAGCCCCGGCACGATCGGAAGGATCCTCCCGTCCCTCGAGTACGCCGTCCTTGATCCCAACGCGCCGCACCGAGTCGCCCCTGGCACACCGGGTGTCCTTCTCGTCCGCGGCCCCAGCGTCTTCGCCGGCTACCTGAACCACGAAGGCGAGCCGCCCTTCCTCTCTTTCGAAGGAAAGCTCTGGTACCGGACGGCGGACCTCATCTCCGAGAGTCGGGAGGGAGTGCTCACCTTCCACGGTCGCTTGAAGAGGTTCATCAAGCTGGGAGGCGAAATGCTGTCGCTGCCCGCGATCGAAGCCGCCCTCAGCTCCCACTTTCCGCCGCTTGCGGACGATCGTCCCTCGTTCGCCGTCGAAGCGACTCTCTCTCCCGAGCATCCTGAGATCGTCCTTTTCTGTGTGCGCCCCGCCGACCGCGAAACCGTGAACCGCCTCATCCGTTCCGCGGGTCTCTCCCCCCTCCATAACGTCCGCCGCGTCATCTCCCTCGACTCGATCCCCGCCCTCGCCACCGGCAAGACCGACTACCGCTCCCTGCGGGATCTCCTCCGCGAAGCTGCTGACTGATCCGCGGCGTCTTCGTCCCTTGCCATTTCCTCGTACCGGCGCGACAATGTCCGCGCCCAATGACCGTGACCTCTCCTATGGGCCGACGTTATCCATGTGGAGGACTGCTCCTCATGCGGCAAAGGATAGCGGAGGTGCGCCGACGGGATCTTTGTCTCTTCTCACTTCTTGCGCTGCTCTTCCTTGTCGGATGCGCGGGCATCGCCACGCGGGAGGAAAAGGCGGCGCGCAAGGATCTCGAGACCGCTAGGGCCGTCTATCGTCCGCCGACTCGCACGCCAGCGGCCCTGCCCGCCCTCTCCGCCGACTCCAGCCTCCGCGACCTCATCGAATACGCCCTTCTTAACAATCCGAGCGTCGAAGCCACGTTCTATGACTGGCAGGCCGCCGTCGAAACCATCACCACCGCCCGTTCCCTCCCGGACCCCATGCTCTCCCTCAACGTCGAGGTAATGCGCGGCCTCGCCTCCCTCACCCCCTCTCTCATGACCTCGCCGGGGGCCATGTGGCCCGGGCCTGGGAAGCTCTCGCTGCGCGCCGACGCCGCCTACGCCCAGGCGCTCGCGAAACGCGCCAGCTTCGAAAACGAGCTCCTCGCGACCGCGCTCCGCGTGAAACAGGCGTACTATCAGATGTGGGTCCTCGAGGAAGAGATCCGCCGCACCCGCGAAATCCTCGCTCTCCTCGACGAGCTGGAAAGGCTCGCCCGCGAGCGTCTTTCCGTCGGCGCCGTCACGCAGCAGGACGTCCTCCGCGCACAGATGGAGCGCGACGAGATCCGCAATCGCCTCGCGAACCTCGAGGACTCGCAGCGGCCTCTCGAAGCGCGCCTCCGGTCCGCCCTGGGGCTTGCGCCCGCTCACGACCTCCCTCCGTTCATCGTCCGCCTCGAGGCCGCGCCCGGCGATCTCACCGAGGACTCCCTCCTGGAGACGGCATTCGCCCGCAACCCCCAACTCAACAGGATGCGCGCCGAGGTCCTCGAAGCTGTCGCCCTCTACCAGCTCGCCCGCAAGACCGCCGTCCCCGACTTCTCCTTGGGCCTCGGCCTTGGCGCAACGGGGACTCCCGTCCCGCTCATGCCCTCCGTCGGCGTCACCCTTCCGATCTGGCGCGACAAGATCGCCGCCGAGATCGCCCGTGGACGCTCCGACCTCGACTCCGCCCGCGCGCGGCTCTCCGCCGAGGAACTCAATCTCGCCATCCAGTTCGCCGAAATGACCTTCTCCTGGCGCGAGGCCGACCGAGGCGTGCGTCTGTACCGCGACCAGCTCTTGCCGAAGGCGCAGGCGTCGCTCGAATCCGCCCGAGCCGGATATACCGCGGGTATCTCATCCTTCCTGGATCTTTTGGACGCGGAGCGCACGTTCCTCAACTATCACATCGAGCACGCCACCGCCGCGGGCCGCCGCGAGATGACCCTTGCCGAAATCTCCCTCCTCATCCTGGGCCGCTGGCCCCAAGCCGTCCCCGCCATCCTGCCCCCGCAGCAAGAGCAACCTTCCTCCGAGGAGGCGCCCCCCGCGCCCGCGCAAAGGAGCTGACCCCATGGACGCCCCCCCTTCCCCTGCATCCGCTAAGCGTCCTCGCTATCTCCGTCTGATCCTGCTCGCAGCGCTCCTTGTCGCCGCTATTGTCGCAGGGCATCGCCTCGCTCTGCGCAGCGCAGCGCCCGCCCCGGCCAGCCGGCCCGCCGAGACCGCCTCCGATCGCCACATCCGCTACTGGACCTGCTCCATGCACCCCCAGATCAACCAGCCCCGGGAAGGGAAGTGTCCCATCTGCTTCATGGATCTCGTCCCAGTCTATGAGACCGAACTGGGCGGAAAGACCGAGGGCCCTGTGCTTGTCCTTTCCGACGCCGAACGAGCCCTCGCGGAAATCGAAACCTCCCCCGTGGAATACCGTCCCCTCTCCGTCACCGTGCGCATGGTCGGCAAGATCGACGTCGACGAAACGCGTCTCTCGCACGTCGCCGCCTGGGTCCCGGGGCGTATCGACAGGCTCTACGTGAACTACGTCGGCGTGCGCGTGGCAAAGGGCGATCATCTCACGTACGTTTACAGCCCCGACCTCCGGACCGCACAGGAGGAGTTCCTCATCGCCTTCCGCCGCTGGCGGAACGCCGTCCAAGCAAACAACCCCGATGAGGCCGCCGACGCTCTCTCGGTCAAGGAGGCTACCAGAAAGAAGCTCGAGCTCTGGGGCATCCTCCCCGGACAGATCGAGGCCCTTCAATCCACGGGTCGATCCGATGACCACATGACCATCTACGCGCCGATCGGCGGGACCGTCATCGCGCGCGAGGCGTTCGAGGGACAATACGTTCAGGCGGGCGACCGTCTCTTCACCATCGCCGACCTCTCTGCTGTCTGGGCCTTGCTGGACGCCTACGAGATTGACATCCCCTGGGTCCGGTACGGCCAGACCGTGACGTTCGAGAGCGACGCGTTCCCGGGCGAAACGTTCCACGGGCGGGTCGCGTTCATCCAGCCCGTCCTCGACGAGATGACCCGCACCGTCAAGGTGCGCGTCAACATCCCCAATCCCGGCGAGCGTCTCAAGCCCGGCATGTTCGTGCGCGCCCGCATCGAGGTCGCCCTCGATGAGGCGGGTCGCGTCCGTGAGCCGGACCTCGCCGGGAAATGGATGTGCCCCATGCACCCCGAGATCGTGAAAGACTCCCCCGGCGCCTGCGACATCTGCGAAATGCCCCTCGTCGATACCGCCTCCCTCGGCTTCGGCCCCCCCGAGGCTCCAGCCCGCATGGTCCCGAGCATCCCGATCACGGCGCCCCTTCTTACGGGCGAGCGCGCCGTCGTCTATGTCGAAGAGCGCTCCGATAAGGGCGTCTCCTACGTCGGGCGCGAAATCACCCTTGGACCCCGAGCGGGGGACTATTACCTCGTCCTATCAGGGCTCAAGGAAGGCGAGCGTGTCGTGACCCGGGGCAACTTCAAGATCGACGCTTCCCTCCAGATCCAGGCCAAGCCCAGCATGATGGGACCCGGAGGAGGTCCGCCTCCCTCTCCCCATGCCGGCCATGCGGGCCAGACGCCCTCCGTCGGCGGTCACGGAGCCCACCAGTGAACGCCCCCGCCGCCGAACGTCCCGAGATAAGAGGCGTCGTCAACCGCACCATCCGCTTCTGCCTCGAGAACAAGCTCGTCGTCTTCCTCCTCCTCGCCTTCCTCATCGGCTGGGGTCTTTACGTCATGCCCTTCCAACCCCCTTGGAAGGGCTTCCCCCGCGAACCCATTCCCGTGGACGCCATCCCCGACATCGGTGAGAACCAGCAGATCGTGTTCACCGACTGGCCGGGCCGCTCTCCACAGGACGTGGAGGACCAGGTCACTTACCCCCTCACCGTGTCCCTCCAGGGGATCCCCGGCGTCAAGACGGTCCGCAGTTACTCCATGTTCGGCTTCTCCACCGTCTACGTCATCTTCCACGATGACGTCGACTTTTACTGGGCCCGCTCCCGCCTCCTCGAACGTCTTAACGTCGCCCAGCAACAGCTCCCGGAGGGCGTCGTCCCCGCCCTCGGGCCCGACGCCACCGCCCTCGGCCAGATCTTCTGGTACACCGTCGAGGGGAAAGGCTTCGACCTCCGGGAACTGCGCTCCATCCAGGACTGGTACATCCGCTACGCGCTCCAATCCACGGAGGGGGTCAGCGAAGTCGCCTCCATCGGAGGCTACGTCAAGGAATACCAGATCGACGTCAACCCGGACGCCATGCGCGCCCACGGCGTCATGCTTCAGGACGTCTTCCTGGCCGTCCAGCGCGCCAACATCGACGTCGGCGCCGAGACAATCGAGTGGAACGGCGTCGAATACATCATCCGCGGCAAAGGGTTCCTGAAGAAACTCTCGGACGTCGAGAACATCCTCCTCAAGACCGTCGAGAACGTCCCCATCTACGTGAAGAACGTCGCAACCATCTCCCTCGGTCCGGCGCTGCGCCGCGGAGCTCTCGACAAGGAAGGCACGGAGGTCGTCGGCGCAAGCGTCGTCGTCCGTCACGGGGAAAACCCTCTCGCCGTGATCGCCCGCCTCAAGGAAAAGATCAATGAGATCCAGCCCGGCCTCCCCCGCAAGACCCTCCCCGACGGCTCCTCCTCGCAAGTTCAGATCGTCCCCTTCTACGACCGGACAGATCTCATCAAGCAGACCCTCGGCACCCTGAAGAACGCCCTCGTCGAGGAAATCCTCATCACGTGTTTCGTCGTGTTCCTGCTTCTTGCGCACTTCCGTTCCAACATCCTCATCAGCGCCAACCTCCCACTCGCCATCTTCACGGCCTTCATCCTGATGAAGATCTTCAAGGTCGACTCGAACCTCATGAGTCTTGGCGGGATCGCCATCGCCATCGGCTCCATGGTGGACATGGGGATCATCCTCTGCGAGAACATCGTCCGCCACTTCAACGAAGCCCATCCCGACGAGGACCCCCTCGATGTCATCTACCGCGCCGCCAGCGAGGTGGGCGGCGCCGTAGTCACCGCCATCGCCACCACCCTCGTATCGTTCCTCCCCATCTTCGCCCTCACCGGCCCCGAGGGAAAACTCTTCAAGCCCCTAGCCTACACGAAGACCTTCGCCCTCTTCGCCTCCGTCTTCGCCGCCCTCACGGTGCTCCCCGCCTTCGCCCACATCCTCTTCAAGCGCCGCAGGATGCCGGTCAAGGCAAGGACTGTCGCCTACGCGGGCCTCTTCCTCGTCGGCCTCTTCGCGGGCTGGCGCATCTCCCTCTGGGCCGGCCTCCCCATCGTCCTCGCCGCCTGCTACCTCCTGCTCGAACCCCGTCTTCCCAAGAAGCTCCTCAGAAGGATGCCCTTCTTCACGTCCGTCTTGGCCGCGTTCTTCGTCCTGGCGCTCCTGACACTCCACTGGATGCCCCTGGGGCTCGGCACGAGCCTACTCAAGAACCTCGTCTTCGTGTCGGTCATCAACCTCTCCTGGTGCAGCCTCCGCTTCATCATCGTGGACCTATATCCCCGCATCCTCCCCGCCTTCCTGCGCCACAAGGTCGTCTTCCTCTCCATCCCCGCCGTCGTCATCGTCTTCGGCCTCGTCGTGTGGCTCGGGTTTGCCCGCGTCTTTGCTTGGATCCCAGCCGGTCTCCAGAAAGTCGGCATTTCCCAGGAAAAAACGCGCTCCGTCCCGCTGTGGGTCGCCGGCCAGCACGCCTTCCCGGGGATCGGGCGCGAGTTCATGCCCTCTCTCGACGAGGGCTCCTACCTCTTCATGCCCACCGTCATGCCCCACGCCTCGCTCGGCCAAGCCCTCGACATCCTCCAGAAACAGGACCGCGCGATCCGCGCCATCCCCGAGGTCGACACCGTCGTCGGCAAGATCGGCCGCGCCGAGACCGCGCTGGACCCCGCCCCCATCTCCATGATCGAGACCCTCGTCACCTACAAGGACGAGTACGGGCCTCCCGACCCCCAGACCGGGAAGCGTCCGCGTCTCTGGCGCGACCACATCCGCTCCCCCGACGACATCTGGAGCGAGATCGTCCGAGTCGCCGACGTCCCGGGCTCCACCTCCGCCCCCCGACTCCAGCCCATCGCCGCCCGTATCGTCATGCTCCAGTCCGGCATGCGCGCCCCCATGGGCGTCAAGGTCCGAGGCCAAAGCCTCGAAGCTATCGAACGCGTCGGCTACGACATCGCCCGCTTCCTCAAGGACGTCCCCAGCGTCGAGGCCGACGCCGTCATCCCCGACCGCGTCGTCGGCAAACCCTACCTCGAGATCGACATCGACCGCGAACGAATCGCCCGCTACAAGGTCAACATCCGCGACGTGCAGGACGTCATCGAGATCGCGGTGGGAGGCATCCGCGCCACCACCACGGTCGAGGGACGCGAGCGTTACGGCGTCCGCGTGCGCTACCAGCGCGAGCTGCGCGACTCCGTCGAGGCCCTCGGCCGCATCTTGGTCCCCTCCTCCGAGGGCGCCCAGATCCCCCTCCTTCAGCTCGCCTCCATCCGCTACGTCCCGGGCCCGCAGGAGATCAAGAGCGAGGACACCTTCCTCGTCTCCTACGTCCTCTTCGACAAACGCCCAGGCTACGCCGAAGTGGACGTCGTCGAGGAAGCCCAGCGCTACTTGGAGGCCAAGATCGCCTCGGGCGAACTCGTCCTGCCTCCGGGCACCCACTACGCCTTCGCCGGAAGCTACCAGAACCAGCTCAACTTCCAGAAACGCTTCTCCGTGCTCCTCCCCGCAAGCCTCTTCATCATCTTCCTCATCCTCTACTTCCAGTTCCGTTCCACCCCCGTCACGCTCCTCATCTTCGCGCAGGTCGCCTTCATCTGGGCCGGGGGCTTCATCGGGCTGTGGCTCGTCGGGCAGCCCTGGTTCCTCGACATCAGCCTTCTCGGCCACAACCTCCGGGAGCTCTTCCACTTCCGTCAGTACAACCTGAGCGTTTCCGTCTGGGTCGGTTTCATCGCCCTCTTCGGGCTTGCCACCGACGACGCCGTCGTCATCACGACCTACTTGAACCAGATCTTTGCCGCCCGCGCCCCCTCCTCCATCGCCGAGGTGCGCTCCTTCGTTCTCGAAGGGGCCCGAAAGCGCGTGCGTCCCTGCTTCATGACCACCGCCACCACAGTCCTCGCGCTGCTCCCCGTCCTCACCTCGAGCGGCAAAGGCGCGGATGTCATGATTCCCATGGCCATCCCGATCGTCAGCGGCATGACAGTCGAGCTCCTCGCCATGTTCGTCACCCCCGTCCTCTACTGCGCGCTCCAGGAATTCCGCCTCGGCCGTCGCGCCCCCTGACGCGCCGGAATTGCTCCGTCCCGCCTTGCCTTCCCCTTCTGCACCGGTATCATTCCTGCGACTTCCCCGTCGCCGCAGCCCGAGCCCCATCGCAAGGAGCCCCGCAATGCCCGATGCCCCCAAGAGGATCCTTGTCATCGACGACGAACCCGACGCTGTAAAGGGGACCGCCGCCGTCCTCGAAGCGGGCGGCTACGCCGTCGCCAGCGCCCGGGACGGGGAGGCAGGCTTGGCCGCCGCCCGAAAGCTCCAGCCCGATCTGATCCTTCTTGACGTCCAGATGCCCGGGAAGAACGGCTTCGAAGTCTTCACGGAACTGCGCGCCGATCCTGCGCTCAGGAATGTTCCGGTCGTGTTTGTCACGGGGATCGGAGAGAAGACGGGGATTCATCTCTCGGCGAGCGACGTGGGGGGGTTCCTCGGGGATCAACCGGATGCCTGCGTTGAGAAACCCGTGGACCCCGAGCTGCTTCTCGCTACCGTCCGGAAGGTCTTCAGGACCTAGAGGCCGCCCCAGCGCTCTCAGTAATGGACCTTGCCCACCTTGAGCGCGAGCGCCCTCTTCATGTTCACCATCAGGACCGCACCTGCGATGGAGAGCATTTTTGATTCCATCGAGTCCGCCCGGCTTGTCAGCACCACCGGCGCCTTCGCGCCGACGAGGAGACCGATGAGCCTTCGCGCCCCGAAGTAGACGAGGGATTTCGCCAGCATGTTCCCCGCCTCGATGGTGGGGACGAGCAAGATGTCCGCCTCCCCGGCCACCGGTCCCCCAATCTTCTTGTGCCGCGCGGCGGCGGCTGAGACGGCGTTGTCGAGGGCGAACGGGCCGTCGACCATGCACGCGGGCACGTATTGTCCCCGGTCCGCCATTTTTGCCAGCGCCGCGGCGTCCATCGTCGCGGGCATCGCCGGGTTCACCAACTCGACCGCCGCCAGGACGGCGACTTTCGGCTGCATCACCCCGAACGACTTGGCCAGGTAGACGGCGTTCAAAAGGATCGCCGACTTCTGCTCAAGGTCGGGGGCGATGTTCATGGCCCCGTCGGTGACGAAGAGGAGCTTCTCGGGCTGACGGAGCTCGGCGATGAACACGTGGCTCATGATCGAGCCCGTCCGGAGCCCATACTCCTTGTTCAGGACTCCGCGGAGGAAATCATCCGTGTGGATGTATCCCTTCATCAGGATATCCGCCTCTCCCGACGACACGAGCCGGACGGCGGCGGCAACCGCATGGATGGGGTCCGCTTCGTGCGTGATCTTCGTCCCCTCGAGGCTGGCCCCCACATCGTGTGCCGCCTCCCGGATTTTCTCCTCGTCCCCCACGAGGACCGCATCAGCGATGCTGCGCTTTCTAGCCTCCTCGACGGCGGCGATCACAGACGGGTCCTGTCCCACGGCGACCGCGACTTTCCGCACGGGGTGTTTCTCGACAAGCTCCAGCAGCGTATCGAAGTTCTTCATGTTGTCTTCTCCTTGTTCCGCCCCTGCGCAATTCCTCTCGGCAGGCGCCGCCAGTCTATGTCAGGTGAGCCCTTTTGCAAGCCCCGCTTTGGCCGACAAGGTCCGACGGCGACGAAAAACACTTGCGCATTTGACCTGGAATCCTACCATGTAGCCTGTACTCCTGAGCGCATCTTTTCGGGAACACAATCGGAGTCGCGCATGGCCGGACTGCGACTGATCAACGACGGCGGCGCCCCACGGAACGAGCTTTTCCGTCTGACCGGCAACGACGTCCTCGGCCGCAGCCCGCAGAGCCAGATTCCGTTGAAGCATCCGTTTGTCTCCAGCAGTCACGCCCGCATCACCACCGGAGAAGACGGCTACTATCTCGAAGACCTGAAGAGCGTCAACGGCACTTTCCTCAACGGGAAGATGGTCCGCCGGGCGCGCCTGTCCCCAGGTGATACGATCAAGATCCACCAGTTCACGCTCGTCTTCGTGGACGAGGATCAGGCCCCGGCCGGTCCGCCCGAGGCGCCGCGCACCTCCCTGCGCATGGATACCGCGACGCTCATCGCGACGCGAGCCTCCGACGATCTCTCCAGCGCCTCGGGCGTCAGCGACCCGGTCGGCGCGCTGCGGCGACGCCTGCAGGTCCTCTACAGCGTCAGCCGCGCGGCGGTCGGGGGCTTCACCGTGGAGTCCCTGTCCGAGGCGATCCTAAACGAGCTTTTCAAGACCTTCTCGCAAGCAGACAGCGCTTTCATCCTTACGCCCGACGTCGGGAACACGGGCTTCTCGATCGTGGCGTCGCGAAAGGGCGCAGAGGGAGCGGATCTCGCTCCGTCCAATACCATTCTGCGGCACGCCTGCGACACCCGGGAGGCGATCCTAAGCGCCTGCGCGCTGGACGACTCCCGTTTCCAGGGCTCGCAGAGCCTCGTGAGCACAGCGACCACCTCCGTCCTCTGCGCACCGGCCGCCGTCGACGGCGAGGTTCTGGCCTTGATCTACGTCGCTACACGCCGTCCCGGCCGCGCTTTCGAGAAGGATGACCTGCAGCTCATCGTGTGTCTTGCGGCCGTCTTCGCCGTAGCGCTGCGCAACGCCAAGCTCCATCAGGAGGCGCTGCGCGCGCAGCGCATGGCCGCGATCGGGGAGGCCGTCTCGCGCCTAGCCCACTGCATCAAGAACATCCTGAACGGCATCAAGGGCGGGTCCTTCATCGTGGACCGCGGGATCGAGACGGACGACCGCGCCAAGATCCTCCAGGGATGGGATATCACGAAGCGAAACAGCGGCTTTCTCAGCGACCTGGTGCTGGACATGCTGTCCTACGGGAAGCAGCGGGTCCCGCGGTATGAGGCCACCGACATCAACGACCTCATCCGCACCGTCGGCGACCTGTACCGCGAGAAGGCCGCCTCCCAGGGCACAACGATCCGATACGACCTGGATGACGCGCTGCCGCAGGCGAGCGTCGATCCCGTGTCCGTCTACCGCTGCATCCTCAACCTCGTCTCCAACGCTGTGGACGCCTGCGCGCAGACTCCATCCTCCGAGGTGTGCCTGCGGACGGCGGCGCCGAACGCGTCCGGCCGC
This sequence comes from Planctomycetota bacterium, assembly GCA_043803205.1. Lineage (GTDB taxonomy): Bacteria > Planctomycetota > DG-23 > JAZDKG01 > JAZDKG01 > JAZDKG01. Next base: position 29,010 of record JAZDKG010000044.1, on the reverse strand, counting down.
TTCGCCGTCATGATCCAGGACACGGGCTCGGGCATGTCCCCCGAGGTCAAGGCCCGCCTGTTCCAGGATTTCTTTTCGACGAAAGGCGCCAAGGGAACCGGCCTGGGGCTCCCGGTCGTCCACAAAATCATCCGGGAACACCACGGGGAGATCGAAGTCGACTCCGAGGTCGGCCGCGGCACCACCTTTATCCTCCGCCTCCCGCTGGCGCCGCCGACCGATGCCTCCACTCCCCCGGAAAGTTCGGACGAGCAGTAAGCGTAGTTCAAGAGAAAGGAGACCCCGAAATGCCACCCGCACCGAAGAAGATCCTGGTTGTCGACGATGAGCCGGACGCCGTTCAGGGCGTCGCCGCCATGCTCGAAGCAGGCGGCTATACCGTCGTGAGCGCGCCCAACGGAGACGCGGGACTGGCCGCCGCCCGCAAGGAGAAACCCGACCTCATCCTCATGGACGTGCAGATGCCCGGGAAGAACGGTTTCGAGATCTTCAATGAGCTTGTGCAGGACGAGGTCCTGCGGCGCATCCCCGTGTGTTTTCTCACGGGCGTCGGGGAAAAGCTCGGCGTGCGCTTCTCCGCGGCCGACGTGCGCTCGTACTACGGCGTCGAGCCCGCGGGTTACCTCGAAAAGCCCGTGGAGAGCGACCGGCTGCTAAGGAGGGTCGGCGCGATCCTCGGCAAGTAGCTCCAGCCCGACGGCGCGTCCGCGGAATCGCCGGCAACTTCCTGGTCGAAAGGTCCCCTATGCCCCCAAGCCTCTCGCCACCTCCTGGAGGGCGGCGTAGAGGCTTCCCCCGTTTGCATACCGGTCCGCCGGCTCTTTCTCGAGGCACTTGAGGATCACTCCCTCCAGGGCCTCGGGCACCTCGGGGCGCAGCTCCCTCAGACTCTTGGGCGGCTGATGCAGGTGCTGCGTCGCGACGTTCCCCTGCGCGAAGGGCGGTCGTCCCACAAGAAGCTCATACGCGAGGCAGCCCACCGCGTACACGTCCACGGCCGGGGTGAGCTTGGACTCCCCGCGGATCTGCTCAGGCGCCATGTAGAGAGGAGTCCCGCTGACCCCGCCGGGCATGGTGAGCCTCGTCGCGCCGGCAAGGATCGCCAGTCCGAAATCCATGATCTTTGCGGTCCCGTTCTTCGTCACCATGATGTTTTCGGGCTTCATGTCCCGGTGGGACACGCCTTTCTCATGAGCGCACGCAAGTCCGCCCGTGATCTGCAGGAGAAGCTCCACGCACTCGCCGGGGGTGTAAGTTTCCTTCTCTTCGAGGAGGTCGCGAAGGGTGTCGCCCTCCACGTATTCCATGCTCACGTAGGAGCAGCCCTGCTCTTCGCCCACGTCGAAGACGGCGACCACGTTCGGGTGGACGACCTGCGCGCTGAGCTGGGCCTCCTGGACGATCCGGAGCCGCATCTTCTCGTCTGCACGCAGCCCCGCGGCAAGCATCTTGAGGGCCACTTTCCGATTGAGCCGCTTGTCCTCGGCGAGGTAGACCGTGCCCATGCCCCCTTCGCCCAGCTTGCGGAGCGGGACGTACCTTTCCTTCTTCTCGGCCGAGAGGTTCTGGAAGCCCGGATCCGCGACCATCGTGCTGGCGTAGCTTCCCATCTGCGAGGCGGCCGCCGACTGCCCGAATACGGAGCTCAGCTTTCGCACGTCCTCCAGGCGCTCGGCGACATCCTTGTAACGGTAGTCGATCGCGAGGATGCTCTCGTAGATTCGCTTCGCTTCCGGGTAGTGTCCCGCGAGGTGGTAGGCCCTGCCCAGCCCGTAATAGACCTCCCGGTTTTCCCACGTGACGGCCTCGCTCCCCTCGATGGCGGCCTTGTAGCGCTCGACGGCGATCTCGTACATCCCCTTCCCCATGAAGCACCCCGCCACGTGCACGACCGCCCTCTTACGGCACTCTTCGATGCCCGCCGTCTGCTGGAACTGTCCGAGAGCGAGGTCGTACTGTCCGTCGGCCTCCAGAAGCGTCCCCAGCTCGAAGCGTCTCTCCCAGTCCTCGGGATGCGCCTCCACGTGACACGAGAGCGCCCGGATGGCCCCCGTCCTGTCGCCGAGCGCCCGGTAAAGCGCTCCAGCCTTCCCGTGCTCTTTTCCCTGCTCGAAGAGCTCGCAGGCCTTCTCGAGGTCGCCGCTGCGCTCGTAGAGCTCCGCCGCTTTGAGAAGCTCTCCCGCCTTCTTGAAACACACCGCCCCGCGCGCGAGCTCGCCCTGCCCCTCGAAGAGCTTCCCCGCCTTCTCGAACTCACCCGCCCGCTCGTACAGTTCCGCCGCCTCGAGGGAGAGTCCCGCGCTCTCCGTGTTGTGCCCGGCGCGCGCGTAATCCCCGGCCTGGCTGAACATCTCCGCCGCGGCCTCGTGATCGCCCATTTCCTCGTACAGCTCTCCCGCCTCGCGTTGTTTCCCGGCGCCCGCGAAGTCCCGCGCCGCCTGCACCCTGCAGTCGCCCACGTTCACGCGCAGGACCTTCTTGCCCGCGCATCGAAACGCGGCGCGCGTCAAGGCCGCATCCACGCATCCCCCCAGAAGTCGCTCCTGCCCGTCGTACCTCCAGATCACCGTCCCGGACTCGTCCCGCAGGACCGCCTCCGCATCCGCCACCGCCAGCACCTTGCGATCCGCGGTCAGAGCCACGTTGTGAACGAAGCTCTCCCCCTGCACCGACCACACCGGTCGCCACGTCTCGCCGGCCACAAGCTCCACCCCCTGCATCCCCGTCCCCAACGCGACACAGGACCCTCGGTCCCCCAGGGACACGCTGTGCACCCACTTGGCCGCCTGGTACTCCCCCACCTTCTCGCCGCGCTCCGTCATCACCACGCACCGGCCGTCCCCCAGACCCAGAGCGATCATTTTGCCGTCCCGCGCCACCGACACGTCCCAGATGATGCTCTCTTCATGATGATTCCACTTCCGATTGCCATCGCCGCTGAGACACACGAGCTCGTTTCCCCGGGTGACGCATGCGATCACCTTGCCCTCGGCATCCATGCTCACCTTCATCGCCTCTCCCGGGAGCTTCTGAGCCCAGAGGAGTTTTTTTTCCGTCGTGAGGAGGTACAGATACTCGTCGTCGCACCCGAGCGCCACAAGACCCGCCGGCGAGACGGCCAAGCACCGCGGCTCTCCGCCCCAAGTCGGAACGAAGCACCAGAGAAGCTCGCCCTCCTCGTCGAACATCCTCAACTTCTGAGCCGCCCCCACGCCGATGAACCGGCCGCACTCCGACATGCCGAGGCAGAGGGCCGGCCCCTGCACTTCTTGCCGCCAAGCTTCCTCTCCCCGCAGCACGGTCCGGAAAAGCTCCGCAGCCTGTCCGAGAGTCGTCTCGTCCTTTTCATAGGCCTCGGCGGCCGCCAGGACATGTTCCGCCCCCGCTAGAAGCTCACCCGCCTTGCGAAACTCCCCCAGTTCGAGGTAACACTGGGCCGCTTCGATGGGTCGCTGCGCCCGCTCGAAAAGCTCGGCGGCCTTGCCTTTCTCGCCCATGCGAAGCTGCACTCGGGCCGCCCCCTCGAAATCGTTCAATCCCTCCAACATCACAGCCATGCGCTCCGGCTGATTCGCCAACTCGTACATTTCGAGGGCGCTGGCGAATTCCGCCGCCTGCTCGTAGAGCTTCCCCGCCTCCGCATGCTTTCCCGCGCTGGCCAGCATGGCGGCCGCCTGTGCCGGCCTGCCGATCCGCGCGTAGACGTCCGCCGCAGCTTCGAAGTGCTTCGCCTTTTCGAGGGCGACGGCCGCCCGCTCTCCCCGCGACATGGAGATCCAGATCTCCGCGGCCTGACGGTACGCCCCCGCCTTTTCGTAGAGCTCCGCCGCCCTCTCGCTCTGTCGCGCCTCCTTTGCGGCCTCCGCCGCCTCGAGGTATTCGCCCCGTTTCTCATGCGCGTCGGCGAGGGCGTCCCAAGCCTTGTCTTTGCGGTACAGCGCGACGGCCTCTTCCCACTGTCCGGCCGCGAGGTGTCGCTCCGCCTTTTTTCTTCGGGCTCTCCCCACCGTTCTACCCCTTCCTTTCCCGGAACCCCTGTCCCACGGTGACGTTTGCCAAGCGGCAAAGCTCATCGAGGGTACGCGCCTCCCCGCCCAGACCCTCCTCGCGCGCCGGCGCCATCACCCGCGCCACCTCTTCAAGGGTTGTCAGTCCCTGAGCCGCCTTGAGGAACCCCGCCTGTCGCAGAGAGACGAACTTCGGTCCCTTGCGCATCGCGTGTCGGATCTCCCGCACGTTTGTCCCCTCGCGCAGGGCTTTCTGCATCTCCGCCCCGGCCTCCATCACCTCGAAGATGGCGGTCCTGCCCCGGAAGCCCGTGCCCATGCAATCGGAGCAACCGATCCCCCGGCGGAAATCGATTGCGTCCAGATCCACGTCTTTGACCTCGAACTCGCTCACGAGTTTCGGGGACGGGATGTAGACTTCGGCGCAGCGCCGGCAGGTCCTGCGCGCGAGGACCTGCGCCACCAGGACGATCGTGCAGCACGCGAGGAACGAGCCGGTGCCGCGCAGGTTCCGTAGCCGCACGAGCGCGCTCACAGCGTCCTCCGCATGCATGGTGGAGAACACCTTGTGTCCCATCATCGCCACCTCGAGGAGCTTTTCCGCCACCTCGTCCGACACGATCGCGCCCAGCGCGATGACGTCCGGATCGTGCTGCATCGCGCTCAGCAGTCCCCCGACCATTTCAGCCGGCTCGTATTCCTGAAGGCTGTGCTGGACGACCCCCTCCAGGGTCAGCTCCACCGGGGCCTCCACAGAAATAATCTTCCGCGTTCCGTCGTTTAGATGACTCAGGACCGTATAAAAGGTCGTCGTCTTGCCCGAACCCGTCGGTCCGACAAAGAGCGTCGCGCCGAGGCTGCGCTCGACCGAAGCTCGGAAGGTCGCCAGCACCCCCGGGTGCATCCCCAGGTCGTCCAGCCTCCTCCTCCTGCCGATCTCCCGTGAGAAACAATGGATCGCCATGGTCTCGCCGAAGATCGACGGAAACGTGCCAACCCTCAGGTCGAACTGCTCTCCATCCACCTCGACCGACAGTCTCCCCTCCTGCTGCTTGCGGGTCTCGTAGCTGCTGAGCCTTGCCAGCGCCTTAGCGCGTCGCACAAAGGGGCCCGCCAGCGAAAGCGGGACCCGCGTCACGTCCACGAGCATCCCGTCGATGCGATAGCGGACCCGCACGCGGTCCCGCTGGGGCTCGAAATGGATGTCCGACGCCTTTTTCTTCACCGCGTCCAGCAGGATCCCGTCGAAGATGCTCTCGTGGCCCCGCTCGCCGCGTCCGCCCGTCATCGACACGCTGTCGATCGACAGGCTGACGGAGGCCGTCCCCTCCTCATCCTCCGGCATCCCCTGCGCGCCGATGCCCAGTTCCCTCCGGAACATCAACTCCTCGATCACCTTGTCGATGCGGGACTTGCTGGACGTAGTCAGACGCAGGTTCTCCCCCAGCACCTTCTCCAGTCTCTGGATGAGCCCGCCGTCCACGGGGTCCGCCACCACCACCGTGACCTCCCCGTCCTTCTCCGCGACGGGAAGCACCGAGTTGCTCCGGATGAATTGCTCCGGCAAGCGGGTGAACACCTGCATGTCAACCATCCCGGCGTGCGGAACCATATATGGCATATCGAGCTGTCTGCCCAACGCCCGAGCGAGGTCATCCTCGCTCACGACGCCTGCGCCGACGAGGACCTTCCCCAACGAGTGCCCGGTCGCCTTATGCTCCCGCAGAGCTTTCTCCAATTGCTTGCGCGTGATCGCCCCCTCCGTCACCAGAAGCTCCCCGACGAGCAAGCGCTTCCCGAACCTCTTCGCCGCCCCGCGCAGTCTCCTCTGTGTCAGATACCCCAGATCGACCAAGATCCTCCCGATGCTCTGGCGGTCCTCCTGCTCTTTCTGAACCTGGAGCGCCTGATCGAGCTGGGCCTGCGTAACGAGCCCAGCCTGTACCAGGAGTTCCCCGAACTTGCCCTTCTTGGCGTCCGTTGTCATCCCGTACGATCCCCTCTTCAGGCCGACCTTCCGTTTCCGAGCCTATCGCCAGCCGCCCCCGTCACACACCAAAACCGAGCCGCCCCCTCCGTACCTCGAACTCCCAGCCTCCCCCTGACAGATAAGATTACTGCCCTCTGTCCTGCCGGTCAAGCCCCTAATACACCGATTGTTCCATCATGTTCTTGAATCATACAGCGCATTGACCATTGCTGCAAGGCTCCGCACCCCTCCCTTGCCCCTTGGGGGACGAACAGCTACATTGCGGGGGTCGTCTCCGCCGGGAGAGCTCCTCGCGTGGAGGCTCAACGTGATAACCAAGCATGCGCTTCCTCTCATCGTTCTTCTTTTCTCCTTGCCTTTGTTGGCACAAGAGGGTGGAGAGGCAAGGCCGGCTTGTCTTCTCGAGACCGAGCCCGCCCGCTATAGCGGAGGGATCCTTCGCGACTACTGCGACTTTCTGCGCGACGCGCCGGGACACGAGACTCTTTCGCTCCCCCTCTCCCTCTGCGGTGTCGCCGCCAGGGGACCCGCGCTCTGGCAGGACAAGGAACTCGGCGGCGAGTGCGCTCCCATCGGCTACGTGCGGTCTTTCACCGCATGGAATCTGAACCCCGCCTTCGCAGTCGTAGTCCTCGACGATGCAAAGCCCGTCAATCCTTTCCGGGGCAGAGTCTGGGCGCCCCATGAACTCGTCACCTCCGGAGCGATCGACAAACTCAAAGGCGAACCCGCCAACCTGTCCGCCAGCGCCCGCACCACCATGCCAACCCCCGACTCCGTGCTCTCCGAGATCGAACTCGCGAACCCGAGTCCCACGGCCTTGCGGATCAGCCTTGCCGCCTTCGGCGCCCACGAAGGTTTCGCGGGATCGCCGGCCTACATGTGCCGGGATCCCAAGGTCCCCAGACATATGCGGGTGGACCCGGCGCGCTCCCTCGCCGAGAGCTCCGACACCTTTGTGGACCTTCCCACCCGCAAGCAAGTCACCTTCTATTCCTGCTGGGTTCTGAGCCGTCCTGTCCCGCAGGGCCTCGCCTGTCAAGGCACGCCCAGAGAAGCGCTCACCCAGATGCTGTTGCATTCAGCCGTCGGACCCTCGGAGGCAACTCTCGCCGACAACTCCCAGCCCGTCTCCTTCGCGCTTCTCCTTCCAGGCGACCTCTCGCCGGGGGAAACGCTCAAGTTCAAGGTCGCCCTTGGACTGAGCACGACAAGCGCCGAGGAGGCTCGCACGCGCGCCGAAGCCGCTTTGGCTCGCGATTATTCCGCCGCCGCCGCCGAGGTGCAGGGGTTGTGGAACGCCCTGCTTTCCAACGGCCCTCAGCCCGAGGGCGACGATCCGCTTGCCCAGCTCTACTACTCCTGCACCCAGACCCTCTTTCAGGCGACCGTCCCCGGCGACGCCCCCGGCTTCGCCAGCGCAAGCCTCATCCCTGACGCGAAGTACAACTACATCGGCTATTGGCAATGGGACGAGATCATGGCGATTATCGGCATGCGTTTCGTCTATCCCGCTTTCGTCGACAGCATTCTCGAGAACCAGTTCGCCGTCAGCGGGGCTTCGGCGGGGCAATGCACGAACACCGCCTGGCAGATCTGGAAGACGTACGAGCTTACGGGCGACAAGGACTTCCTTGCGCGCTTCTACGATCGAGCCGTCGCCCAAGTCGAGGGCACCATGCGACAGTACGATGCCGACGGCGACAACCTCCGCCGCGCCTCCTCGGGCCTCATCGGGGAATCAGACGAAATCACCCGTCGGTCGACTCCCGACTCCCGTTCCGTCGTCGGCGTGGGGGACTCCGCCTGCGTCAGTCGGGACTACCGCAGCCTCGCCGCCATCGCGCGCGTCCTCGGCCGCGCTTCCGACGCCGAGGCCTTCGACGCCGGCGCCGACGCCATCCGAACCGCTGCGAACCTCAAACTCTGGGACCCCGCGCGGGGCATCTACCTCGTGCGGGACGAAACGAAAGATGAGCGCATCGACATCCTCGCCGCCGACGCCTTTGTCGCCTTCTTCGGCGGTTTCCCCGACAACGAACAGACGGGCGCCCTCCTCAAGCACCTCTTCAATGCCGACGAGTTCTGGACGGAGGCGCCGATCCCCACAATCGCCTTGAACGACCCCCACTTCGCCAACAGATGGTGGGACGGAGGCGTGTGGATGTATCTCAACCATCCCGTGATCGAGGGCCTGCGCGTGCAAGGCCTGCGAGGCGAGAGCCGCGCCCTTCGGGAGCGCACCTTCGCCGCCCTCTTCAAGCACGGCCCCCAGGAGGCGTGGGGACCGCACAACGACTGGGTGCGCGGCTGGGCGTACACAGAGACTGCGGGTCACGCCGTAGACCTCATCCTGTCCCGGGTTGGCGTGCGCACCGACGATGGTAAGCTCTCCTTCGAGGACATCGAACTGCCCGCGCGCTCCGTCCGCAATCTGATCTTCCACGGCACGCGGTTCGACGTGATCATGAATGGCGAATCTTCAACGGGAGTTGCCACGCCATCCTTTCTTACCATCGATGGTGAACGAGTAGAAGGTTGTGCTGTTCCGGAGCATTTCTGCGACGGCGGCGCACATCGCATCAAGATGGAGCTGCGCGTGTCCGACACGCGATCGAATCCGCAGCCTCGACGCGCGCCTGCGCCATCGCACAGCCCCTGACCGTTGCCAAGAGCCCAGTTGGGTGCATGGAGGTACAAACAAAAAGGACGCCTCTTTCGAGGCGTCCTTCGTGTTTTCAACCCCTCAGCGTAACGTGACCTATTATTGCATGCCGGAGACTAGGAACGAGGAGGAACGTGTGCCCAGTCTCCGGCGGCGCAGAGGGGTATAGGGGGCTACTTATGCCTGCCTGATACTCAATACGGCAACTCTGCCCGTCCGTCACAAGTTTTTCAAAGAACCCGTCGTCGGCAGAGCCCACAAACACCACAAAGCCCACATCCGACATATGTAGTCTATCCTATAACGCGCGCCTGTCCAGCGAAAAAATGAAATTCTTTTCGCGAATTCCCGCGCCAGCGCTGTCGACATATCCCTTTACCGGATAATGTGTTACATTCCGGCATCTGATGCAGGCCTGCCGGGACACGCAAGGTTTTTCATTCAGGTGCCTTGACAGCCACAGAGGCCCGGAGATCTGACTGCACGGACCTTGGGTTAGTTCGCATGCCAATTGGCACAGATTCGTTGTTCTCCGGCGAATGTGATTACAACAGAAAACCACTTGTGCCCGGTCTCGCCCACACTCTCCCGCCGCCTTCGATTCGCCCGAGCGCCGGTGATTATGATTTATCGCACTGAGATCTCAACCCACGTGATCTTGACCTCTCGCTCGGCGCTCGCCTCGATGAGGTTGTAGCCGTCTTCGAGGGCATCCAACGGTACGTCGTACACGTGCCGTTTCGGCTGAGGTCCCGTCCATCCTGACGCCCCGATGTGTCCAGGCTCTGCGAGACCCGACCAAGGGCATAGAACGCCATTGAGGCGCACGCTCAGCGGCTCATCATGGCCCGGAACTACGAGCTCGATCCGGGCGTTCTGCTGCGACAACGGTTTCGGACCGATGTGAACGCGGAATGCGCCGCCCGTGCCCGTGTAGGGCAGCGACCGCCCGTCACCCGGCTCCCCCGTTGCCCAGGGGCTCCTGATCGTCAGCACGTGGCGTCGAGGCCCCGCACAGAGAGCGGCGTAAGAGCCAGCGTCGTTCAGCAACTGATCATGATCTTCGCGCGGCCAACGCTGATACGGGCCCGTGAACAGATTGAAGAAATACACCGCATCCGCCCCGCGGTGCCAGGCGCTCAACAGAATCCCGCGCATCTCCTCGTGCATCATGGTTCGGCGTCCGCTCGCACCCGAATCGATCCCATCTTCCAGACTCAGGGCAACCGATGCGTCCGTGCCTGCGAGCAGGCCCTTCCAAGTCTCCACAGGCACGTCGCTATCGACGGACGACCACCACGGCGCAGCAATCACCATATCCACCAGTCCCGCCTTCGTCCACGCGACCGCGTCCAATCCGTGTCGGCGCGCTATCCAGGGGGTCGACGGCACGCGCACCGCGAGCGCCACGGGATGCCCCAGACGCCTTGCCGCCCCGCGCGTCGCCTCCCTCGCTTCCTCGACGAACTCCGTCATCAGCTCCGCGCACTTGTGCTCCCTTCCGGAACGGAAATACAGCCAGAATCGCAGGTAGTCTAGCTCCAGACCGTCGAGGTCGTAGCGGGAACACACTTCCCGGATCAGTTTCATGTAGTGCTCGCGCACTTCCGGCTGTTCGTAGTCAAGGCCCTTGTTTGAGAGGTGCCATTCCGGATGGGACCGCCAGAACGTGCTGTGGAACGGGTGGTTCGGCTGATCCGGATAGTGTGAGTCATTCATCCGCAGCGAGATCCATGCCCTCAGACGGTCTTGACGCGCACGGTCGATCATGCGCTTCGCGTAGTCGCACCCCTGTTCGTGAAGCGCGAGCACGTTCTTGAACAACTGTGCCTCGAACTTCCGCTTCGGATCGATCCCCGCGAAAAACGGCTGATCGTCTCCCGCCTTCGGATCGTAACCGTCCCAATTCGATTCCCACGCGTCGCTGCGATAATTCGTGCGCTGCGCGTTCACGTTGATGAAGAGATCCGTGATGCCGAGAACAGCGTGCCTGTCGACGAACTTGTCGATCGTCTCGGGCGCAACCGGACCGAACGTGCCGACGAAGAACTCGCTGCAATCGAGGTTGTAGATGACCCGCCCTCGCGGGCCTCCCGGCTTCTTCATCATTGCCTCTCCTCCAAGATCAGCCGACCATTGATCCACCGGTTCCTGAGCGGCGGCCATGGACGCCAGGAGCATCATAGCCGCTACCGCCCATCTCGACGCGGCAGCGGCGCTGCGTCCCATCGAGCCCTTGCGCTGTGGGTAGCTCAACGCGCTCATCTGCTCCAACCCTTATGTCCCGCATCCTTCCACACCTTGCGTGCGAAAGCGAGACCTTTCCGCGGTGGACGTATGTCGCCGAGAACACTGGACCACGGATGTCCCGCCCTGTGACGGGCCGGATCGGGATTCCAATCATCATGGCGGCACTTGTCACGAACCGCTTCGCCGCGGAAGTTTGGCACCTCGAGAGCCGCCGTGTCGCTCCGCGCGAACGACGCTCCCCACCCCACCCCGACAACGCCGACTCGAATGACCTTGCCGTCCTTCCTGCCGGCCACCTTCACGTCCTCTCTGTGGAAAAGAAACTCGGAACTGAACCCGCATTTCGCCGCACCAAAGGCCCGACCGCGCGGGGAAACCATGTGCTTCCCTCACGGGCTTGCAGCGTCCAAGAAGGCGCGGATGTTCTCGTAGGGCGTCCCCGTGAGAATGGTGGCGTCGGCCTGGCCGATGATGTGCCTCCTGCCGCCTGTTACGCGAGCGATGTCGCGCACTGCGGCAGCGATCTCTCGCGGCGAGCCGTTGCGCAGGAGCTCCAACGGGAGGTTGCCCTTCGTGATGATATCCTCGGCGATCCCGCGAACCGCCTCCCCCAGCGACGGGTTATCCCCGCACGGCGGTGTGGAGCACGTCTCGAAGATGGTCGGTCGGATGTCGTCGATGATCTTCTGGCGGATCAAACCCTCCGAGTGACCACACACGTGGTAGGAGGTGAGGACGCCCAAAGCGCGGGCCCGGTCGTTGAACTCCCGCTGGAAGGGGACGATCGCCTCCCGGAAGATGCGCGGCGAAAGGAGCTCCAGACCCGCGGAGCCCGCGTAAAAGAGTTCGAAGCCGACGGCCGCGAGCGCTTCGAGGAGGACGAGGTTGGCCTCGTGGACCTTGCGGATGGAGGCGAGGTAACGCCGCGGAAAATCCATGTAGAAGAGCGGCATGTCCGGGTAGTTGATGAGCCAGTACGCCTCGAATGCGCTAAAGATCGCCGCCGCTGGAAGCATGCCGAGGGATTCGAGAAGGGGTGGATATTGCTTCAGAGCATCGGCGATCGACGAAGCATGCTCGCGGATCGCTTCAGCGTAGAACTCGACTATGTCGAAATCCGACTCCGACTTGACCGCCGGCTCGAGGAGCCAGGGCTGGGTGCCGGGTTGATCAACCACGATCCGGCGCTTCTCGCCGCTGGGAATGGTCACCGTCTCTTCCCAGGTGGCCCTTCCATCGTCATCCCTTCTGACAAGGCGCCTCCTCCAGCATAGGTCAGGCGTGAGCTTTTCGAAATCCAGAAGCAAAGCGGGCATCGCATCGTTCGGGAACGCCCTGTGAAATGCAATCTCGTCCTCGATGGTGGGTGTCCCGCCCGGCCTTCCCGCGAAGACAGCGGCGTAAGTGCTGGGGTCCAAGCGGACGAAGCCGCGGCCTTGCGGACCCCCCTTTAGAAACGCGCGCACCTCCGCAACACGTTCGGACGACATCGCGTGTCTCCCCTCACGGTGATCCGGACGGAGGCGATTCCAGCGACTGGAGCGAACGCACGATCTGGACCGCCTTCGGATGCTGCGGGAACCGCGAGACGAATTCGCGGGCCCGTCGGACCGCGGCGTCTGGACGGTTGCGGAGTTGCTCGATCATGATTCGGTTGTAGTACGGGTTGGGCCAGTCGGGGGCGGATGCGATGGCCCGGTCGAGGAGCGCTTCCGCGCGGTCAAGATCGCCCGAGCGCATGAGGAGAACCGCGAGCAGATTGTTGGCCGTCGGGTACTCGCTCTGGAGAGCAAGCGCTCTCTCGAGGAGGCCCCGCGCTTCCGAGAACTTCTCTCGCGCGATGCACACTTGCGCCGCTTGGACGATCGCCGGCACATGGTCTGACGCGGTCCGCACGGCCTCGGCGGCGAAGCGCTCCGCCGAGTCGATATCCCCTCGCGCCAGCGCGATCTCGGAGAGGTTGTAGAGCGCCACCACGTTATTGCCGCCCAATTCCAGCGCTCGCCGGTACTCTCTCTCGGCGGCGTCGAGGTCGGCGAGATCAAGAAGCGCCGCCCCGTAGTTGAGGTGCGGCCGCAGGCGGTCCGGGCTCTTGACGACCGAGTCCGCCCAGAGGGACGCGCGACTGCGCCACACATCGTTGCGGGCATGCGTGAGGGATCCGAAAAAAACGGCGACGCCCGAGAAGACAACGGCGCATGCGAAGGGCGCGCGTGAGGCCGCCGCGATTCCCGCCGCAGCAATCGCGACCCCCGCGAGGGCCGGATACATACGGTGCTCGAACACCAAGTCCTCCAGCGGGAATAACGAGCTCGAGGGCGCAAGCGCCAGGAAACACCAGAGGACGCCGAGCGGGATCAGTGCCGACCGGCGTCTGGCCAACAGGGAAAGCGCCACGAGGACGGCCAGGGTCAGCGCCGCAAGGAGAACGCGCACGTCAAGCAGCGTGGAAGCGGGCGCGATGTCATGCTCGATATTCTGACCGACGGGGACGATCACGAGCTTGAGGTAGAGCATCGCCCCCTTGAGCTGCGTGAGAAGATACCGCCAGGGCGAGAGGAAGGTGCCGGCGCCGATGTGCTCGATGGGAGCCTCGTTCCAGAGCTTGCCGGTAAGGGCAATGAGGAGAGTCGGCAGAGCGAACGCGCAGAGGAACGGGGCCGCTAGGCGCATCCGCGCGCGAAGGGGATGCACGGGGCGCTCAACGAGGAAGAGATCCAGGAGGAAGATGAGCAGGGGAATCGCGGCGGCGGTCTCCTTGAAGGCGGCGGCGAGGAGCGCGAAGAGAAGCGCCAGCCCGTAGGGGACGCGCCTGACGGGTCCGTCCCGAGCGACGGCGCGAAGGTAAAGCAGGCAGGCCGCGAGGCCCAGAAGCGCCGATGCCACCTCCATGCGCTGCCAGATGTACGTGACGGCTTCCGTAGTAAGAGGATGAAGCGCAAAGACTCCGGCGGTCGACCCGGCGACGAGAATGCTGGTCAACTCCGGAAGCGGATGGGTCCGGCGCAAGGTTTCCAGGACGAGGAAGAAGACGAGGAAGGATGCGCCGACGTGGAGGCCGAGGTTCACGACGTGATAGGGGACGACGTTCTCGCCCGCCAGCGAGTAGTTGAGAGCGAAGGTCCACATGGCGAGGAAACGCGAGGGGTAGTAGTCGAACACGGCCCGCACGTCCACCGGGTCGTGAAGAGCCTTGGAGCGCACGAGACAGAAGACGTCGTCGAACTGGAAGGGGACATGGAAGGTATTCGAGTACGCGGCGACGCACGCGCAAGCGAGAACGACCAGGGCGACCGCGACGGATCGTCGAGAGGGCGGGACATGTTCGGTCGGGACGTCCATCGATACGTTTCCGTTTCCCGGAAGATGTCGGCCGAAGTATAGGGGTGCTCCATGGCCAATGGAAGGGGAGAACGGACTTCATGGCCGTGGGGGAGGCGGATCGCGCAGCCTCCAGAACGCCGCCAGCGCCCCCAATGCCGCCGCCGCAAGCGGGCTCAATACCAGGGCACGATGCAATGGGAGCCCGCGGTCCGCGAGCACGCCCGCCAACGACGGTCCGATGATCCCTCCCAAAGACACTGAGGCGCCCATGAACCCGAAGACCCAAGCCTTGCCGTGCGCAAAGCGGTGCCCGATGAGGGCGATGATGCAGGGATAGGTCGCGCAGGAGAAAAACCCCCCGACGCCCATCGCCACAAGCGTCAGTTTGTAGTCCGGAAGGATCAGTCCCAGGGAGAAGCATGCCGCTCCTGCGAAGGCACTTACGGCGAGCAGACTGCGCTCATCCACGGGCAGTCGTACCGACGCAAGGAGAAGACGCCCCACGGCCATCCCCATCAGGAGCGCGCTCAGCACGAGCGCGGCCGAGCGTTCATCGATCTGAAACTTCTCCTGCGCCATCTTAGTGGTCCAATTGGACAGGGTGATGACCATGATGCCGTGCAGTGCGGCGAGGGGGATGATCCAGAGCCACTCCCGCGATCGGGATGGGGAGCTGTCGGTCGGAGCGACCGCCGGGAGCGCGAACTTTCGCGCGGCCGGGCCGATCATGATCCAGCCTGCGAAAGCGCAGGCGGCGAGGAGGAGGATGTCGATGAAGTAGGGCGCGCGCCACGCCCACGCCGTCCAGCCCCTCCTCTCCGCGACGACGAGCCACGAGCCGATCGCGGCGGCCGCGAGCCCCGACCCGGTAAACCAGAGCGCCGCGGCGAGCGACGTGACGCGACGAAGCTTCTCCGGGTAGAACGCCGCTAGGAGCGTCGCGTTCGCGTTCGACGCGAACGCGAGCGTTACCCCCATCGCGACGGACCCGACGAGAAGGGCCGCATACCCGTGGGCGCAGGCGACCACCCCCACCGCCGGCAGACCCGCCAGCAGTCCCACGACGAGGACACCGAACGGGCCGAACCGGTGGGAGAACCATCCGGCAAGCGGACTGCTGACGAGCCACCCGACGTTTGAGATCGCCCAGAAAAGGCCCAGCTCACGGGCACTGATGCCGAAAAGGCGAGTCAGCGTCTCTCCCGCGACATACCCGGTGACGAAAGTGATCTCCATGACGATGTTGATGAGGAAGATGACGACGAGCGCGCCTGAGCGTTTCATGGGAGGGCTTTCGAAGATTCGGAATGGAAGGGGCAAGGGTATCCGCCCGGGCGAGTTTGTCAAAAGGAAAAGGATTGGCGAGCGCAGGCTCGAGGCGTAAGATGCCGGGCATGACCCGCGGTTTCAGCACACTTCCGGTGAGAACGCTGGTGGCCCTGGCGGCGCTCGCAGCCTGCGCCACCGGGTGCGCGAACTACACTTCGGCGCAGAGGTACCAGCAGGGCCTCGTGCTGGTGCTCCCCGGTATCCAAGGCAAAGGCATGCTCAACCGACAGGTCATCCGGGGCCTGGCGAAGGCCGGCGTCCCCTACGCACTGGAAAGCTACGACTGGACGACAGGCGTTGCTCCGCTCTTCATCGGACATCAGATTGACATTGCGCGCAATCGAAAGCAGGCGGAACTCATCTCCCAGCGGATTCTGGGATACGCCAAGGAGTATCCGGATCGCCCTGTCTGGCTTGTGGGCCATTCGGCCGGAGGAGGGGTGGCCGTCTGGACGCTCGAAGACCTCCCAGAGGGTTTCGAGGTGGAGGGAGCGGTGTTGCTGGCGCCGTCGCTCAGCCAAGACTACAACCTCGCTAAGGCTCTATCGCACGCGCGACGAGGGATCTACCACTATTATTCCCGCCGGGACGTGGTCTTCCTGGGGATCGGGACGTCGCTCGTCGGGAACGTGGACCGCGGTTTCGAGCCCACGGCGGGCAGGACGGGTTTCGCCCCCCCCACCGACCTGGCTTCCGAGGAGGGGCAGCTCTACGAGACCCGCCTCCAACAGATCGACTGTTCGTCGGGCATCAGGTGCGAGGGACACATCGGACTGCACGTGACGGCCACAAGCCCGTCGTTCGTTCAGAGAATCGTCGCGCCCAACATCTGGACAAAGGGGAAGTGAGGGGACCGACACGCGCACGCGCGATAGAAACAAGAAACTCACGGAGGCCTGACCGTTTCCTAACACGAATGCCGATACTCTGATCCTGCGGCGAATCACTCGGTCAGGAGGAAACGATGAGCAGGGAAAAGATCCTCGTGGTCGAGGACGACGAGGACATCCATGAGCTTGTGGGGTACAACCTGTCCAAGGACGGGTACCGGGTCCTGAACGCGACGACCGGCGAAGACGGGATCGAGATCGCTAGGTTGCAGGTGCCGGCGCTCGTCGTCCTGGACCTCATGCTGCCGGAGCTCGACGGTCTGGAGGTCTGTCGCATCCTCAAGAGCGACGCCAAGACGCAGGGGATCGCGATCGTCATGCTGACCGCTAAAGGAGAGGAGCCGGACATCGTGGCGGGCCTGGAACTCGGGGCCGACGACTACGTGACCAAGCCCTTCAGTCCCCGGGTGCTGCTGGCCAGAATCCGCGCGGTGCTGCGGCGCAAGGCCCGAGAGCCCGTGCGCGAGGACTCCCCGCTGCGCGTCCACGACGTCATCATCCATCCCGGACGACACGAAGTCACGGTCTCGGGCAAGCCCGTGGACCTCACCTCCACCGAGTTCCGCGTGCTGCATCTCTTGGCGCGTCGGCCCGGCTGGGTTTTCACGCGCAGCCGGATCGTCAGCGCCGTCCATGGCGACGACTATCCGGTGACCGACCGTTCCGTGGACGTGCAGATTGCGGGACTGCGCAAGAAGCTCGGCGACGCGGGGGAGTGCGTCGAGACCGTGCGGGGCGTGGGGTACCGGTTCAGGGAGTAGGCCATGCGCAGGAGGCGGCTCCTCTGGCAACTATACCCCTGGTATCTAGCCGTCTTGCTCGCGGCGCTGGCCGGCGTGACGTGGTACGCCTCACGCACCCTCAAGGAATTCTACCTCCGGGAGACGGGCGCGACGCTCGAGGCGCGCGCGCGCCTCGTCGCCCAACAGGCATTACAGAGCCTGGGCGCCGGAGACATGTCTCGCCTTGACGCGCTCTGCAAGGAGGTCAAGGAGAACACCTCCACCAGGGCGACCGTGATCCTGCCGAACGGAAAGGTCGTCGCCGACAGCGATGAGGATCCGGCCCGGATGGACAACCACGGCGACCGCCCGGAGGTGAAGCGCGCCCTGGCCCTCGAGACGGGGAGGACCACGCGCTACAGCCACACCCTGGGCAAGAGGATGATGTACGTCGCGATCGCCCTCCAGACAGATGGCGAGACCGCGGGGGTGATACGGACGGCCCTTCCGATCGATCCGCTCGACCGGGAGCTCCAGGGGATCTACATTCAGGTCGCCATGGGCGCGGGGATCGCGGCCGTGCTGGCCGCTGCCGTGAGTTTGCTGGCAAGCCGGCCGGTCAGCCGGCGCCTTGCCGAGCTTCGTCGCGGCGCCGAGCGGTTCGCCCGCGGCGACCTCGGCCATCGCCTGTCCGCGGAGCACTCCGAGGAGCTCGCCTTGCTCGCCGAGACGATGAACAAGATGGCCGGCGAGCTCGACGCGCGGATTCACTCCCTCGTCCGGCAGCACAACGAGAAGGAGGCGGTCCTCTCCAGCATGGCGGAAGGGGTGATCGCGGTGGACGCGGACGAGAAGGTCATCACCCTCAACCATGCAGCCTCGCAGCTCCTCAAGTTCTCGGCCGACCACGCTCAAGGCAGAACCATCCAGGAGGTCGTGCGCAATCCGGAGCTGGAGCGCCTCGTGCGCAGGGCGCTCACGGGGGAGGAGATCGTGGAGGGGGAGATCCTGCTTCCAGGCGAGAGGGAGGCGCACCTCCAGGCCAACGGAACGGTCCTCAAGGACGCCGGGGGACGACCCATCGGAGCGCTCGTGGTTCTGAACGACGTGACAAGGCTCCGCCGGCTTGAGCGGATGCGCACCGAGTTTGTTGCGAACGTGTCCCATGAGCTGCGCACTCCCGTCACATCCATCAAGGGCTTCGTCGAGACCCTCCTCTCGGAGCCGCCGGAGAAAACGGGGGACGCGCGCCCGTTCCTGGAGATCATCGCCAGGCAGGCGGACCGCTTAGCTTCAATCATCGACGACCTGCTCAGCCTTTCCAGGATCGAGGAGGACGCGCAGGCCGCGCAGATCCCGCTTTCGGCCGGCCCCATGTGCGACGCGCTGGCGGCGGCGGTCGACGCCTGCGCGGAGAAGGCCGCCGACAAGAAGATCCGCGTTCTCCAGGTCTGTCCGAAGGGCCTTGAGGGACGCATCAACGCGGTGCTTCTCACGCAGGCCGTCGTGAACCTCATCGACAACGCCATCAAATACAGCGCCGAGGGAAACGACATCGAGGTCGCGGCCGAGGAGCAGGAGGGCGCGGTCGTCGTGACCGTCACGGACCACGGCTGCGGCATCGCCCCGGAGCATCTCCCGCACCTGTTCGAGCGGTTCTACCGCGCGGACAAGGCGCGCAGCCGCAAGCTCGGCGGAACGGGGCTGGGACTGTCGATCGTCAAGCACATCGCCCAGGCGCACGGGGGCCGAGTCAGCGTCGAGTGCGCCGTGGGCGTCGGCAGCGTCTTCCGGATCCACCTCCCCCGCCCCTAACCAAATCCGCTCTTTCACCCAAATCTAGTTTCCCCCTCACAACCGCCTAAACACCTCTCGGTACAAGGAAGGTTGTCAAGAGCCTTTCTTGAACAGGAGGTCAAACCATGAAGAGGCCGGCAGCGGTGTTGTGTCTAGCGGTCGTGCTGGGCTGTCTCGCAGCGCGTGCCGACGAGACAACCAACGCGGAGGAAATCCGCAAACTCAGCCAAATCGTCGAAGAGCAGGGGAAGATCATCCAGAATCTCGTGGCCCGGATCGCGGAGATGGAGTCAAAGAAGACCGAGGCCGACTTCAAGAAGAAGGAAGACGAGAAGAAGGGATACTCCTCGAAGTGGACCGAGAAGGTCAAGGTAGGCGGGGGTCTGCGCTATCGTCACGAGCGGATCGCCGAGACGGACAAGCCGGACCGCAACCGCCACCGCATCAAGGCCAACCTCGACGTTACAGCGAAGGTCACGGACGACATCGACGTGGGGCTGTCCGTGGCGACCGGCAAATACGAACCGAAGGCCGAGCTGGAACAGGGACAGGACCCCGCCTCCCTCAACCAAACCCTCACCTCCGGCTTCTCCAGCAAGAGTGTCTGGATCGATCTCGCGTACTTCGACTGGCATCCTTCGCGGGTGTCGGGGCTCCACGTGATCGGCGGAAAAATGAAGAACCCCTTCTACGCCCCGGGGAGCACCGAGCTCATCTGGGATGGCGACCTGCGCCCCGAGGGGCTTGCCGTGAAGTTCGCACGAAAGTGGGGCGCCTTCGAGCCTTTCGGCTCCGCAGGCGGGTTCTGGGTCCGCGAGAACTCCGGGGCTCTTGACAGCATTCTCTGGGGCGTGCAGGCAGGGCTCAAGTTCCAGCCCGAAGAATCCAAGTGGTACGCCCGCGCCGGGCTCGGCTATTTCGACTTCACCCAGGCGGACGGTGCCAAGACCTTCTACAACACCTCGAAGAGCTTCGGCAACACTACCTCGGGCGGACGTTACGCCTACGACTTCCGCGAGTTCGAGCCCTTCATCGAGCTGGGAACGGACATCGGCGGCGTCCCTGTCGCCGTCTTCGCCGACTGGGTCCAGAACCTCGGCGCTCCGAACGGCAGCAACACGGGCTGGCTCGCGGGCGCAACCGTCGGGAAGTGCAAGGACCCGGGCTCCTGGCAGTTCCGGTACAACTACCGCAACATCGAGAAGGATGCCGTAGTGGGCGTCTTTACTGACAGCGACTTCCGGGGGGGCGGGACGGACGGCAAAGGAAGTGAGGTCGGCTTCGACTACCAGCTCACGAAGAACGTGCTGGCCGGGATCAGCTATTTCAACAACACGCTCGGTGTGGAAGGCTCAAAGGAATACGAACGTCTCCAGATCGACGTGACGTTCAAGTTCTAGAGGGAAAAGGAGGAGAAACACATGCCGACAGGATTCTCATGCGACCCTAACCAAACGCTAACAGAACAACCCTACGATAAGTACCGAACCAGGAGGGAGGTCCGAGAAATGAGAGGCACGGTGTTCTTTCACGTGGCGCTGGCGATGACGATCCTCGGCCTGGGGCTCCTGAGCGCGGTCGCCTTCGCCGAAGAGGAGACGCTCATCACGGGCGCCGGCGCCAGCTTCCCTTACCCGATCTACTCAAAATGGGCGTACAAGTACGAGCAGCTCACGGGCGTCAAGCTAAACTACCAGTCCATCGGGAGCGGCGGCGGGATCGCCCAGATCAAGGTCAAAACGATCGATTTCGGAGCCTCCGACGAGCCCCTCAAGGATGCCGACCTGCGCGACGCCGGCCTCGTCCAGTTCCCCATGATCGTGGGCGGGGTGGTACCGGTCGTGAACATTCCCGGCGTCAGACCCGGAGACCTCAAGCTCGATGGCGAAACCCTCGTCGCCATCCTCTTCGGAAAGATCAGGACCTGGAACGACGAAGCGGTTCGGAAGCTCAACCCGGGGCTCGCCCTCCCCGACTCCCCCATCACGGTGGTCTACCGGGCCGACAAGTCAGGGACGACTTGGATCTACACGAGCTACTTGGCCAAGGTCTCCAAGGAGTGGCAAGAGCGCGTGGGGGCCTCGAAGGCCGTCGCCTGGCCGACCGGCACAGGCGGCAAGGGCAACGAAGGGGTCGCCAACTACGTGAAGCAGCTCCCCGGCGCGATCGGGTACGTCGAGTTCGCGTATGCTCTTCAGAACAACCTCTCGCACGTCCGGCTCAAGAACCGCGCCGGGAACTTCCTCCAGCCCACCATCGACACCTTCTCATCCGCAGCCGCCAACGCCGACTGGAAGAACGCGCCCGGCTACTACATGGTTCTGATCGACCAGCCAGGGGAGGACTCCTGGCCCATCGTCGGCGCGTCCTTCATCCTCATCTACACCGACCAGACCGACGCGAAACGCGCCCGGGCGATGCTCGAGTTCTTCGATTGGTGCATGCGCCAGGGCGATAGCCTGGCGAAAGATCTCCATTACGTCCCCCTTCCGCCCGAGGTCATCGACCTCGTCGAGACGACCTGGCGCGACAAGGTGCGCTCGGGAGGGCGGACGGTCTGGACGAAGTGAGGGGGCCTCGCCCGTCGAGGCCGGCGGATGCGGAAATGAAGGACACAAGAAAACGCAACCTCGGCGATCCGCTCTTCCGCTGGCTCGTGCTGGCGTGCGCTCTTGCGATCGTCGCCGTCGTCGCCGCGATCTTCTGGCAACTAGCCGTGAATTCCCGCGAAAGCATCCGGCGCTTCGGGGCCTCCTTCCTCTGGTCCGCTGCCTGGAACCCCGTACGGGAGGACTACGGCGCCGCAAGCTCCATCTTCGGAACGCTCGCAAGCACGCTCATCGCGATGGCCCTCGCCGTGCCGCTGAGCCTGGGGATCGCCATCTTCCTCGTGGAGTTGGCGCATCCCCTTCTGGGCAGACCCGTCGGGGTCGCGATCGAACTCCTCGCGGCCGTCCCGAGCATCATCTTCGGCATGTGGGGGCTCTTCGTCTTTAGCGACTTCATGCGCCAACACGTGCAGCCGTGCCTTGGGAGGACTCTCGGCTTCCTCCCGCTCTTCCAGGGTCCGCCGATGGGGATCGGGATGCTCACCGCCGGGATCATCCTCGCCGTCATGATCCTCCCCTACATGAGCGCCGTCTCCCGCGACGTGCTCTCGATGGTCCCTCCGGTGGTGAAGGAGTCGGCGCACGGGCTGGGCGCCACCACGTGGGAGGTAACGCGCCAAGTGAGCCTCCCGTACGCGATCCAGGGGCTTCTGGGCGCGTGTTTCCTCGGTCTTGGGCGGGCCATCGGTGAGACGATGGCCGTCACCTTCGTCATCGGAAACTCGCACCGGGTTTCCGCGAGCCTCTTTGAGGCGGGGAACAGCATCGCCTCGACGCTCGCGAACGAGTTCGGCGAATCGATCGCCGAGCCCCTGTCGCGCAGCGTGCTCATCGAGCTGGGCCTCATCCTCTTCTGCATCACCCTCTTCTTTCAGATCCTCGCGCAGCTCTGGCTGCGAAGCCTCCGGGGGAAGCTCGGGAGGACGAAATGAACCCGCGAAGCCCCGCCGCCCGCAAAGCCGCGAACCGAGCAGTCCTAGCCTTGTCGGCACTGGGCGCGTTGATCGCGATCACTTTCCTTCTCTGGGTGCTCGTGTCGGTGCTGCATCGCGGAGCGCGCGCGTTCGACTGGGATTTCTTCACGAAGGCCCAGACTCCTCCCGGGGAGCCCGGAGGAGGCGTAGGACACGCCATCCTCGGGACCGCCGTCCTCACGGGGCTGGCAACCCTCTTCGGCGTCCCGGCGGGAATGCTCGCCGGGATCTACCTTGCGGAGTACGGCAAGCACGGACATTTCGCGACGTTAGTTCGGATGCTCGCCAACATCCTCATGGGCACGCCCTCGATCATCATCGGCATTTTCGTCTACACCCTCCTCGTCCTCCCCTTCTCCCGCTACTCGGGATACGCGGGGGCGGCGGCGCTGGCGATCATCATGCTGCCGGTCGTCGCCCGCACGACCGAGGACATGCTCAACCTCGTCGGGGACGACCTGCGCGAGGCGGCACTGGGCCTCGGCGTTCCCAAGTGGAAGGCGACCCTCGGCGTCGTGTGTCGGGCCGCCAAGGGCGGCCTCCTCACGGGCGCGCTCCTGGCCATCGCGCGGGTGAGCGGGGAGACCGCGCCTCTCCTCTTCACGGCGCTGAACAGCCCTTACTGGCCCAACGCGCTCTCGCAGCCGACGGCGAACCTAACGGTGACGATCTACAACTACGCTATGTCCCCCTACGAGGACTGGAAGGCCAAGGCGTGGGGGGCGTCCCTGCTCATCACGACCGGCGTGTTGCTTGTGACCGTCGCGTCGCGGGCCATCCTCAGGAAGACGGCGAGGTGACCGTGGAACACTCGCATGCGAATCTTGCGACATCGTACGAAAAGGCCCTGGCACAAAGGGCCGCGGCGCCGCCCTCCCGCAAATCAGTCGTCAAGCTCTCGGTCCGCTCTCTCAACTTCCACTACGGACGCAACCAGGTCCTGTTCGACAACTCCATCGACATCGCCGAGCAGCGGGTGACGGCGATCATCGGCCCGTCGGGATGCGGCAAGTCGACGCACCTGCGCACCTACAATCGGATCTACGAGCTTTACCGCGACCAGCGGGCTGCGGGCGAGATCCTCCTCGACGGCGAAAACATCCTTTCTTCGACGACGGACCTCATGGACCTTCGCCGGCGCGTGGGTATGATCTTTCAGAAGCCGACGCCCTTCCCGATGACGATCTTCGACAACGTGGCGTACGGGCTGCGGCTTCATTTTCGCACGCCGAGGGCGGAGCTCGCCCGCCTCGTGGAGAACGCGTTGCGCCGGGCCGCGCTGTGGGACGAAGTCGTAGACAAACTCGATGAGATGGGGACGGCGCTCTCCGGCGGCCAGCAGCAGCGCCTCTGCATTGCACGCGCCGTCGCGCTCGAGCCGGAGCTCCTCCTCATGGATGAGCCTTGCTCCGCGATCGACCCCGTGGCCACCGCCAAAATCGAGGACCTGATCGAGGCCCTTAAGTCGAAATACACCGTGGTCCTTGTGACCCATAACATGCAGCAGGCGGCGCGCGTGAGCGACTATACCGCCTTCTTTTACCAGGGACGCATCGTGGAGTTCGGCGAAACAACGCAGATCTTCACCAACCCCAGGGAGAGACAGACCGAAGACTACATTTCAGGGAGGTTCGGATGAAGGAAACCAAGGCAATCTGGAAGGTCCGGGTCGTCAAGCCATACCCCGAGGCCCACAATCACCTCTTTATCGGCGAGATGGTGACAAGAGACGGCGTGGCGATCGAACTCCTCTGCCGCACGTTCCACTTCGCCCGCTCCGTCGCTTCGGTCAAGGAGATCACGGTGGGGCCGCTCGGGAGACGCATCGTCCCGTGGACGCGGGTCGAGGTGATCAACGTGCTCCCGGCCGACTTCGACTTCAAGGAATCCGAGCTCGTCATGGGACCGAAAGGCGAGATCGGACTGTCCGACCGACGCTACTTCGTCGCCGTCGCGCATCGCGGGGGAGGCCGGTTCTAGGAAAACCCTCCGGGAGGAGCGCCGCATGTCGGTACACTTGCAGAAACAGGTGGACTCCCTCAAGAAGATGATCCTCTCTCTTGGCGCGCTCGTCGAGGAGAGTCTGGAGAAGGCGACGCGGGCCGTCACCAGCCGCGACGTGCGCATCGCGGACAAGGTCATTGAATCCGACTCGACGATCGACCAGATGGAGATCGACGTCGAGGAGGAGTGTCTCAAGACCCTCGCGCTCTACCAGCCGGTGGCCTTCGACCTGCGATACGTCGTCGCCGTCCTCAAGATCAACAACGACCTCGAGCGGATCGGGGACCTCGCGGTTAACATCGCCGAGCAGGCGAAGTTCCTGTCCCAGGAGCCGCCCCTCAAGGAGATCACCTTCGACGTCGCCGCGCAGACGAAGCGCGTCCGATCGATGCTCGAGCATAGCCTGGACGCCCTCGTCAACATGGACGCGGAGCTCGCCGATTCCGTTCGGAAGACCGACGACGAGGTGGACGTCATCCACCGAGGCGTCTACGTCGACGTGGAGAGCGCCATTCGAGCCCACCCGGAGCGCGTCATGCCCCTCGTCAACATGCTCAACCTTTCCCGTCATCTCGAGCGCATCGCCGACCACGCCGTTAACATCGCCGAGGACGTCATCTACATGGCCAAGGGCGACATCCTCCGCCACAAGCGCACGCACACCATCCCCAAGGACAAGGTCTAGAGCCGATCGCCCCCCCGCCCGACCGCTTGCCAACATAGCTTCCAGACGATACCATACTCTCTTCCGCGTCGCACTGGCCGGGGTTCTCTGCCTTTCCGGCGCACTCGACGATGAAACTCACAAAAGGAGAAGCTACATGGCAAAGGCCGCGTACCGCAACGCAGGGCTCCCCGTCGCTCAGAGAGTTGAGGACCTCCTCGCCCGGATGACGATTGGGGAAAAGGTCGCCCAGCTCAGCGGCGTGCCGACAGGGAACCTTATGACCCGCGGAAGATTCAGCCAGACCAAGGCGAAGAAGCTTCTCCCCAAGGGCGTCGGACAGATCACGCGCGTCGGCGCCGCCCCGGAGGGGCTTTCGCCCAGAGACGCGGCCCGCTTCATCGCCGACCTGCAGACCTTCCTCGTGAAGAAGACCCGCCTCGGCATCCCCGCAATCGTCCACGAGGAGTGTCTCAGCGGTTTCACCGCGAGGAGCGCCACCACTTTCCCCCAGGCGATCGGCCTGGCGAGCACGTGGAATCCCGAACTCCTCTCCGAGATCACGCGGGTGATTGGAGGACAGGTGCGCGCGATCGGCGCCACCCAGGGCCTCTCCCCCGTGCTCGACATCGCGCGCGACCCCCGATGGGGGCGGACCGAGGAAACGATGGGAGAGGATCCGTACCTCGTCGCCAGGATGGGAACGGCGTACATACAGGGGCTTCAGGGCGAGGATCCAAGGACCGGCATCCTCGCGACCCCCAAGCATTTCGCAGCGCATGGCCTCCCCGAAGGTGGACGCAACTGCGCACCCGTGCACGTCGGGGAACGGGAATTCCGAGAGGTCTTCCTCTTCCCGTTCGAGGCCGCGGTAAAGCTGGGCAAGGCCCGATCCCTCATGAACGCGTACCACACCGTCGACGGCATTCCCTGCGCGAGGGATCGCCGACTCCTCACCGGCATCCTCCGCGAAGAGTGGGGTTTCAAGGGGTTCGTCTTTTCGGACTACGGCAGCATCAGTATGCTGGCGACCTTCCACAAGGTCGCGTGCGACGCGAAGGAGGCGGGGGTGATGGCGCTCGAAGCGGGCCTCGACGTCGAAATGCCCGCCGCGGAATGCTTCGGCGAGAACCTGCTTTGCGCTCTACGAGAGGGTCTCGTGAGCGAGACAACCATCGATACGGCGGTCCGCCGCGTGCTCCTCGCGAAGTTTGAGCTTGGCCTTTTCGAAGAACCCCATGCGGACCTCGCGAAGGTGCCGAAGCACTTGGACAACCCGCCTGCTAGGAGGCTTGCCCTGCGCGCAGCGCGCGAAGCGATCGTGCTTCTCGCGAACGACGGAACCCTCCCGCTCCGTCGGCGTCTGACAAGCGTCGTTGTGATCGGTCCCAACGCGGATACGCCGCGCCAGCTCTATGGGGATTACGCCTACTCCACGCATGTCCCGGCGCCCAACGACCTGGAAGGCGTCACGGTCCTGGCCGGCATCCGCAGGAAGGCCGGCAAGCGCATCGCCGTCCGCCATGCGAAGGGATGCGATCTGAGCGGCACCGACCGCACGGCCTTCGCGGAAGCGCTCGAAGCCGCCAAGGCGAGCGATGTCGTTATCGCGGTCATGGGCGAGAAGGCCGGATATGACCACGACAACATTTCCGGCGAGGCGTGCGACCGTTCCGACATCGCCTTACCGGGGGTACAGGAGGAGTTGGTGCTGGAGTTGGCGCGGACGGGGAAACCCGTCGTGTTGGTCCTCCTCAACGGGCGCGCCTTGGGACTCGGACGTCTAGCGGACAAGTGCTCGGCCATCCTCGAGGCATGGTATCCCGGCGAGGAGGGCGGAACGGCCGTGGCCGACATTCTCTTCGGAGACGTGAGCCCCAGCGGGAAGCTCCCGATCTCGTTCCCGCCACATGTCGGGGAAGTGCCGTTGCACTACAACCGTCTCCCTTCGGCCCATCAGGACTTCGTGGGACTTTATGTCGGAACGGAGACGCTCCCGGTCACCAGGCACGTGGCAAAGGCGCTCTTCCCGTTCGGCCACGGCCTTTCCTACGCGAAGTTCCGGTACAGCCGACTGTCGATCTCGCCCAGGAAAGCGGGCGCCGTCAACCGCGTCACGATCCGCTTTCAGGTGGAGAACACGGGGAAGGTGCGCGCCGACGACGTGGCGCAGCTCTACATCCGGGACGAGGTCGCCAGCGTCAGTCGCCCCGTCAAGGAACTCAAGGGGTTCGTCCGGGTGAGGCTCGCGCCCGGAGAGGAAAAAACCGTCTCCTTCACCCTCGGGCTCGACCAGCTAGCATTTCACGATGATTCGATGAGGCTCATCGTGGAGCCTGGGCGCTTCGAAGTGATGGTCGGAAACTCCTCGGAGGACATTCGCCTGCGCGGCACGTTCGAACTCGTCGGCGCAACGAAGGTCGTCATGACGGAGAGAACGTTCTTTAGCTCGGTGGACGTCCGATGAAGAAGCCGGCCTCACGCAGCCCGTTCAAGCTCCGGCGCAGCGGTCGGAAGCTCCGCCTGGAACATCCCAAGCTGGGGACTCTCTTTGAGGCGCGCCTGCCGGCGGGCGCGAAGGTCTCCGCGCACGACAACGCGGTGGAGGTCTCCGCGAAGGGGAAACTCGCTCTGTCCGGCCTTGTGACAATGGGGGAGGAAGGCCGGCCCTGTCGGCTTCAGTCGGGCGGGGGGAGGGTCGTGCAGACCGGCATCGGCGACCCCGACACGGGCTTGAATGACTCTATCTACGATCCACGGACCGACCTCGCCATCCGCTTCGAAGCTCCCCAGGTCTCGATCTCCCGTCTTGACGCGCGGCGATTCGAGGTCGCGTTGAAGGGAAAAGGCCCTCTGCGAATCGAAATCCATCCCAATCACTTGAGGGCCTTGTGTCCATACCTTCCGCCGGAACGGATCGCCGTCAAGGCGCCCGCGCCCTCGGGGTGGCTCTCATACTACTGCCATTTCGAGCGGCCGACGGAGAAGGCCATCCTCGCGGACCTCGACGCCGCAGCGAAGCTCACGGACCATGGCCTTTCGTTCTTCCTCGTCGAGGCGTGGCAGAGGAACGCCAAGGCCCTCCCCGTCAGCAACTTCCACAACGAGGCGAAGTACGATCCGGAGAAGTTCCCCCACGGCATGAAGTGGCTGGCGGATCGGATCCGGGAGAAAGGCCTGCGGCCGGGGCTGTGGGTCGTGACGCTGGGAACAGGTAACGAGAAGCTCTATGACGCCAACCCGGAGATGTTTCTCCGGGACGCGGCAGGCACGCCTATCAAGGAGTGGAGCGGACGGTACATGTTCGACCCGACCCACCCCGCCGCGAAACGCCACATCCGCAAGCAGCTTCGCATCCTGGCACAGGACTGGGGTTACGAGTTCTTCAAACTGGACGGGCTCTCCGGGCGAACGGACCAGCTCTGCGAATGGCTCTACTCTCTTCCCCGAGTAAAGGCCCGCTTCCACTGCAAAGTACTGGACCCGTTCCGGGAAATCGTGGAACTCATCCGCGCCGCGCTCGGCCCGAAGCGGTACTTCCACGCCTGCGCGGGCAACTACGACGGCGCAACCGCCGGGATCGCCGACGGCGCCCGGACCGGAGGCGACGTCTTCTTCAGCGGAGAGGCGGGATCCTGGAAGTCCATTCGATACGCGGCCGAGGTTATCGCTCAGACCCTGTTTACGAACCGCTACGTCTGGCACGCCGACCCGGACATCCTCAGCGTCCGGTCCCCCCTCTCCGTCGAGGAAGCCCGGGCCTGGGCGACCATCTTTGGCATCAC
>JAZDKG010000043.1:0-2692 GCA_043803205.1 Planctomycetota bacterium | reverse complement strand
CCAACCTTCGGAGCGTCCCTCGTCGCATGGCTGGGGGAAACCCACGATCTCGCCGGTGCTCCAGTCGGAGTAGACGAACTCGCCGAGACGATTGTCGTTGGTCCACGTGATGCGCCCGTTCGATGTCCAGAACGGCTCGCCGCCGTCGAAGGTGGTCGACTTTTGGACGTCCGCTATGAACTGCCGACCGGTAGCCTCGGAGCTGAAGCGCAGGTTATTGGTGCCGAAGTCGCGAAGGACCCAGCGTTCGCCCTCGGGGAACTGGCGGCTGGGACAGTCAAGGACGCTCGCCCCCTTCTGCGTGAGATACCCGCCCGCGAA
Source organism: Planctomycetota bacterium (assembly GCA_043803205.1). Taxonomy (GTDB): domain Bacteria; phylum Planctomycetota; class DG-23; order JAZDKG01; family JAZDKG01; genus JAZDKG01. The sequence continues at coordinate 2,371 of JAZDKG010000043.1, read as the reverse complement.
AAGGAGCCCGAGGCCGGTCGCCTTGCCGCCGCCGGGGTACCTGAGGCTAGAGTAGGAAGCCATGAAGGGCCAAGGATCGTCCCAGTTCGCCTGATAGGTGTAGCGTCCGTAGTTGACGCCCATGCCGGCTCCTGAAGTGCCGTCCTCATCCCAGCCGTCGAGCAGGGGCATCATGTAGAACTGGGCGTTGAGAACGGAGCCTCGATACGCGTCATTGGGGAGCACCTGGCCCTTTCCGGCGCCCCAGATGACGTGGCCGTAGACCACAGGGGTCCAGGATTTGTTGTCGGTGGTGTACATGTTCATCGCCAGGCCAATTTGGCGGAGGTTGGATCGACACTGGGTTTTTCGGGCTTCTTCGCGGGCGCGTCCGAGGGCGGGCAGGAGCAGGCCCACGAGAAGGGCGATGATCACCATGACCACGAGCAGTTCGATCAGCGTAAAGGCTGCGCCTTTACGCCGCCTCACTGTCCTGCCGGGAAGCTCGATAAGGGTGAAACCTTTTCTCATGCGCATTTGGTCTTCCTCCTTTTTCACTGAGTGGCAAACAGATGAAGCTTGTCTTGCGCCGATTGCTTGAGATCACCTCGCAAGATTCCTCAGTTCATACCGTCATAGGCTTTCTCCTTTTTTCAAAGTGTCTGCGAAACACGCGCCCGCGCTGGGGGGAGCGGCCTTACCTCGATCGGGTCGGAGGGATGGAGGGGCGGCGGGATGGGGCCTTGGTCGGGCAGTCCGCGAACGCGGCGGACCATGCGGCGCATCATCTTGGAGAGAACGGTGCGCGCGGCATGCACGTCGCGCTTGACGAACGTCCGGGCGAGCGCCCGATGCTCTCTCAAGTATTCCGCGCGGATGCCTGGGGGCCGGGAGGAGAAGTCGGGAACCTCTTTCATGAGGCGAACGAAGTAGGCGTGGATGACGGCGCCGAGACTGCGGGCCGGCTCGCTGCCCGAGGCCTCGAGGATGACGAGGTGAAAAGCTTCGGTGATCTTGAGGCTTTTGCGGCAGTCGTCGGGGCTGAGGGGCGCGCGGACCGCCAGGGCCGCGTCCTGTTCGCCAAGGGCGACCAGGCGGGCGATCTGCTCGTCCGTGGCACGCACTACGGCGAGATCGACGATCCCCATCTCAAATACGTATCTCAGTTCGCTCAATTCCCGCAGACCGATCTGGGTGGGGGCGGTGAAGGAGAGGCCGTTCTCCACGATTCGCGCCATGTCGGGCATTGCGACAATGAGGCCTTTGCCTCTCAGCGATCGCACCACGCCGAGCGCCCGGAGGCGCGCCACCGCCTCCCGCACGATGTTGCGCGAGATGCCCAGACGACGCTCCAGGTCCCCCTCCGTGCCGATGTGGTCCCCCTGCTTCAGTCCTCTGTGGATGATTTCGGAGCGGATTCCTTCAGTGACCTTGCCGATCAGGCCGTCTCCGTCCCGTTTCTTGTGCACATGGTGGGCGATGACGGGGAACCCTTCTATGCGCCGCAAGCCTTATACTACAATCTATATACTACTAAGCGTTTCCTGTCAAGGGCGGAATTCCTTTTCATACGCGGGGGCTTTGCCGAGGTGGTACGTGGTAGAGTGGCAGGTGATAGAGGGAGGAGGGGGGCGAATGCGGATTGCGGAGTGCGGAATGCGGATTGCGGAATTCAGGAAGAGGGACAGGGGGTCACTACGGGGGGGATAGAGGGGCGCTGATGGGAAAGCGGGGGCGAGATCACCTGACAGGCTGATCGCGCTCCGGTTTCCCGGCCTCTGCGCGAATGCTCTCGATGATGCAGAACGATGATCCGATCGGGATGGTCCGCTTCATCGTGAATCCCGCCGCCACCAAAAGGCCTCGGTAGGCGGCTTCGCTGCGCTCCCTCCCGCCCGTCACCGCCAACATGTGCAGGTCCATGAAGATGGTATCCGGGTCCTGTTCCGCCCGGTCCGGGAGGATCCGCTCGATGAGGAGGAGCGTCCCCCGATCCACGAGCGCCCTGTGGCAGTTCCTCAGTATGGCGAGGCCCCGCGCGTCATCCCAATCGTGGATGACGCTCTTGAGAATGAGCACGTCAGCGCCGCCGGGGATGCGATCGAAAAAATCTCCTGCGATGATCCGGCAACGCGACTCAACTCCGGCCCTTTCCATGCGGGGACGAGCGCCCGCCACGACATGCGGCAGGTCGAACAGGATACCCGCAGCGCAAGGATGGGTCTTGAGAATCGCCGCAAGCAGGGCCCCGTGTCCTCCCCCCACGTCGGCAACGGTCGCGAACGACGAGAAATCATATGCCGTCAGGATGGCGGCGATGCGCGGGGTCGCGGCCTCTTGCAGCCACGCGTTGAAGTGCTCGTTCAGTTCGGGGCGCCGGCGGCGATGTTCC
>JAZDKG010000042.1:0-3602 GCA_043803205.1 Planctomycetota bacterium | reverse complement strand
TCCCCAGCGACGCCTGGCGGCTCACGTCCGCGAAATACCCGTCCACCGAGCATCCCCCGTCGAACATCACCAGGTCCCCCTTGCGAAGTTGATAGTCGCTGGCGATCGCGTCCGCCCACATCCCCCGCTCCTCCCCCGCGTAGACCGCTAAAAACCCGGCTCCCGTCGCCCCCTCCTCGAACATCGTCGCCCGAATCACGGAGGCGAGCTCCCTCTCCCTCACCCCCGGCCGCAGCGCCTCCAGACCCCGCTCGAAGGCGTCGCACGTGATCCGGCACGCCTTGCGGATCTTGGCTATCTCTTCCCCTGACTTGATCGCCCGCACCGGCCACACGATGTCCGCCGCCGACAGGATCGTCGCCTTGGGCAGCCTCGCCTTCAGCTTATCGAACGTGACGCACGTCATCCCCAGCCGCAGCCCGTTGTCGATCTCCATCCCCAGCTTCGCCCCGGCCAGCCCCTTCTCCCGTATCACCTCCGCGACGAAGTCGATCCCCAGACTCATCTCCATGAGGGAGCCCGACGGGTCATACCCCCAGAAACGCTGATCGGGCACCCATGAGGGCAGACACGGCCCCTGCCGGTGATGGGACATGATGAGCGCCGCCTTCACCGCCTCGTCCGCCGGAAGGAGAAGGAAGAAGTCGTTGAACTTGTCTTGGAAGAGCTCCGTCAGCGGCCCCCCCGCGAAGTAGCGGATGTTCTCCTCGGTCGTGAGGAGCAGCGCGTCCATCCCCCTCTCGACCATCAGCCTCATGGCCTTCTTGACCCGTCGCTCGTACTCCGCGACCGAGAACTCGGCATGGACGGGCTCTCGCATCTCCAAGCCCCGGGGCATCTCGGATCTCCTGTGCCGCTACGCGTTCGCGGGGAGCTCGACCGCCCGTCCCGTCGACGCGGACTCCCGGACCGCATCCATCACGATCGCCGTCCGCAGCCCGTCCTCCGCGCTGACGGGCGCTGGACCTTTGCCCTGGAGCGCCGTCTCAAGGGCCTCGTAAAAGGGACGCCAGGCCTCGAGCTGCCCCATCCCCGTCACCGGCCCCTCCCCCTGCCACATCCCCTGCACCCCCGCTAGCTCGCGGTAGATCCGCGGACGCGTGTCTCCCCTTCCCCAGAACTCGATGACCAGCGTCCCCTTGCTCCCGACCACGCACCATCGCGGAGGGGCGTAGCGCGAAATGTGGCTCCCCTCGAGAACCACCCGCGTCCTGTCGAACGAAAGGACCGCGGAGTAGAAATCGTCGACCTCCTGGGACCACATCCGGCTCTCAAGTCTGCCGTACACGCTCCCCGGCAATTCCCCCAGTAGGTGCAAGACCTGGTCGATCTGATGCGAGCCCCAGTCGTAGAGGATGCCTCCTCCATACTTGCGCTCCAGCCGCCACCTCGGACGAAATCCCTTGACGGCATACCCCTCGTACGTTCCGAAGTCGGTGATTCGGCTTTCGATGCTGAAGACTTCCCCCAGTTCCCCCGATGCGATGGCGTCGCGGACGAACCGGTAGTCCGCGTCCCATCGCCGGTTCTGGTAGATGCTGAGAGTCTTTCCCGCGCGGTCGCGCGCCGCGATCATCGTGCGCGCCTCGTCGGCGTTCAGCGCCATGGGCTTGTCCGTCACCACGTGCTTCCCCGCGTCGAGCGCTTGAACGGCCAGCGGCGCGTGAAGATTGGAAGGCGCCACGATCACGACCAGCTCCACGCCCGCCTCGCGCAGCATGCGCCCGTAATCGTCGTACACGGTCACCCCCGGGAGCTTCCCCGCCGCCTCCCGCTGCGAAGGCGTCGGGTCATAGACCGCCGCCAGCTCCAGAAAGGAGCTCTCAACGATTCGCGGCACATGCATGCCCGACGCGCTTGACCCGTACCCGCAAATCCCTACGCGCATGGCTGCCCTTCCCTTCTAGACCAAGCCCGCCTCTTCGAGCTCCTTCTTGACCCCTGCCCGCTCCTCGTCGCCCAGAGGGAGCACCGGCGTCCGAGGCGGACCGCAATCATACCCCAGGAGCCGCATCGCCTCCTTCATCGTCGCGTGCATCCCGTACCGGAAAATCGCCCGCCGGATGAACCTCGTCATCCGGAACTGCTCCTGCTGCGCCTTCAGCACGTCGCCGGCGTTGAAGCTCCTGTAGATCTCGAGATACACCCCAGGCGCAAAGTTGTACGTCAGCCCCACCCCCCCGTGCGCCCCCATCGCCAGCGCCGCTAAGAGGATCTCGTCGCAGCCCTCCAGCACGCTCAACCGATCGGCCGCCAGCTCGATCGTGTTGCGCAGATCGAACAGGTTGTACTCGCTGTGCTTGACCCCCGACAGGTTCTCGATATCGAGCAGGGAAGCCATGACGCTCTCGTCGACCCGCACCCCCGTCAGTCCCGGCACATTGTACGCGATGAACGGGAGACCCCCGCACGCGGACGCGACCTTCCTGTAATGGCTTCGCAGCGCCTCCGCCGAGAGCTTGGGCATCACGGGCGGGAAGCACGCGACCGCGTCCGCCCCGATCCCCTCGGCGTGACGCGCCAGCTCGCAAGCGACCTCCGTGGAGTTGTCCCCCACGTGAACGATCACGTCGACCCGCCCGGCCGCCTCGGCGACCACCACTTCGACGATCGCCTTGCGCTCGCGCACCGACAGCGCATACGCCTCCGCGCTCCCCCCGCACAGCCACAACCCCTGCACCCCCGCGTCGATGTGGAACGCGACCAGCTTCTTGAGCATCGACGCGCTGACTTCGCCCGAGCCGTCAAAAGGCGTCAGAAGCGCCGGGATGACCCCTGTGAATCTCGCCATCTGTGTCCCTTTCCTTCCCGCCTGCGGCGACGGCCGCGGCCCCCGCCGCACGATGATATGGCCCGCGCAGAGCCGGATGCGACACAATTCTCCTCCACATCCGGCGCCCGCCCGACGGGAAGCCCTTGGACCTCGGGCGTCCACACCCCCTCACCTGAAGGACGTGAAAAGCTCCACGCGCGTGACGAACACAGGCGGGAGGTCGTTCTTCCTCTCCCGGGACCGTAGCTTGCTCGGCAGGAGCAGCACCTGCACGATGTTTGTGCCCTTGCGCAGCCACGCGGCGGACGGCTTAAATCGCAGGCCCGGATACTCGACGTGCGTCTCCTCAAGCGAGGCTGCCGGTTGACTGCCCTTCACCCCCTGCGCCGCTAGGTCCCACCGGATCGTCTCGATGTGCGACGCGATCCGGTCGTCCCATCTCTCCGTCAGGCTGTGCCCGTTGAGGCTGATGAAGACACGGTCCTCGGGCTCTAACGCCTCGATCCCCACAACGAGCTCGACGCGATCAACCTTCCCCTTCGCCGCCAGCGCGGCGACGTCGTCGGCGACCTCAATCGGCGCCCAGACCGTGTGCGGGATATCGGCGAACCGCAGGTCGACCGGGTTGAGATTGAGAAACGCCGGCAGAGCCGACGCCGGACAGTTGTGCCGGGAGAAACGAGTATACGCGAACAACTGGTTCCGCGGGCTGAGGTAGCGCTTGTCGCGCCCCGCGAGCGCCCTCGGGTTGCCGATCTGGCGCAGCACCTCCCGACGAAACTCGCCCTTCGGGTACAGGTTGTAGGTCGCCAGCCCGTCCGCCCCCGCC
>JAZDKG010000041.1:0-67259 GCA_043803205.1 Planctomycetota bacterium | reverse complement strand
TGCACTTCGCGGGGCTGCCGGGGGACATGGACGAGATCACGGCGCTGGCGAAGAGGCGGAAGATCGCGCTCATCGAGGACTGCGCGCACGCGCCCGGGGCGCGGTACCGGGGGAGGCACGTGGGGGGGGTCGGGGCGTTCGGATGTTTCAGCTTCCACACGATCAAGAACATGACGACCTTGGGGGAGGGCGGGATGATCGTGACGAACGATGCGAAGGCGGCGTACGACATACCGCGCCTGCGATGGGTGGGAACGACGCTGTATGAGAAGCAGGAGCGGTACTGGCTTCCGTTCCTGTATGACGTCCAGCGGGTACGGGGGCACGTGCCGCACAACTTCAACATGAACGAGGTGTGCGCGAGCGTAGGGCGGGTGCAGCTTGCGAAGCTGGACGAGATGAACGAGCGACGGCGGCGATTGGCGCGGAAGCTGAGCGAGAAGCTGTCGGGAATCGAAGGCGTGCGCGTGCCCGTGGAGCCGGCCGACCGGACGCACGTTTACCACCTGTACAACATGCTCTTCGACGGCTCGGGGTTCGGGGCGACGGTGGACGACCTCATCGCGCTGGCGTACGACGACCACGGGGTCCAGATCGTCCCGCACTATCTTCCGACGTACCGATTCTCGATCTACCGGGACGGGACGGACTGGGAGGGGAGGTGCCCGACGACGAGAAAGGTGTATTCGCAGTTAGCGACGCTCCCGTTCGCCGGAATCACGACGGAGAAGGAGATCGACATCATCGCGAAGGCGGTCCGTGCGAGCGTGCGCAAGCTCCAGAGGCGTCCGTTGCGCTCGAGAGCCCGCGCGGGGAGGAAGGCGCGATGACGTTAGCCCAGACCGGCGGAGGATACTTCAAGCTTTTCTCGGATGAGGACATCGAGCGGATCCACTGCGCGACCTTGGACGTCTTAGAGAACACGGGGGTGCGATTCACGAGCGAGGAAGCGCGGAGGATCTTAGCGGACGCGCCCGCGCGGGTGCGCGAGGACGGGGTGGTGTATTTGCGCAGCGACGCAGTGGAGCGCGCGATCCGGTCGACGCCGCCACAGTTCACGAGGTATCCGCTCGATCGAGTGCGCCCGCCCGTGCGGACGGGCGGCGACCACTTCCACATGAGCCCGAGCTCGCTCATCCTCAACGTGCTGGACCTTGAGACTGGGCGGCAGCGCCCGGGGACCTTGCGGGACATGCGCGACTACCTGCGCCTGGGGGACGCGCTCCCAAACTTCGAGCTGGCGAACCCGGGGATCTGGGCGCAGGACGCGCCGCCTGAGCTCTTCCACGCGTATTACGCGGCGGGGATCCACATGAACACGGGGAAGTGCACGCCCGGCGGGGATATCCTTTCCAAGCAGATCGCCGACGACGTGATGCTGCTTCACGCGATCACGCTGGGGTCCGAGGAGGAGATCGGGAGGAGGAAGACGTATCACTTCACGGCGTGCCCGGTGAGCGCGCTGTCGTGGGGGGAGAACGTAGTGGCGTTCATCGAGGCGGCGAAGCGCGGCGCGCCGGTGGGGATCATGCCGATGCCGTTCGCGGGGTCGTGCCACCCGGTGACGTTGGCTGGGCTCATCGTGCAGATGAACGCGGAGATTTTGGCGGCGCTGGTCCTGGTGCAGACGGTGAACCCGGGAAACCCCGTGCTCTATCAAGTGTTCCCGGGAGTCATGGACATGCGGGCGGCCACGCATTCGTTCGGATGTCCGGAAACGGCCTTGGTGTGCGCCGGAGGGGCGCAGCTTGCGCGGCACTATCGCGTCCCGGTGGACACGATCACGGGGTACATCGATTCCAAGCTCCCGGACGCGCAGGCGGGATACGAGAAAATGATGGTGGCGCTTCTGCCCGCCTTAGCGGGGTCGAACGTCAACTCCCTCTACGGGGGATCGCTCGAGTTCGGGGAGACGATCAGTTTCGAGCAGCTTGTGATCGACAACGAGATCGCGGGGAACGTGCTGCGGTGCCGGGCGGGGATACGCGTGTCGGAGGAGCACTTGGCGGTGGACCTCATCGCAAAGGTGGGGCACGGGGGGAACTACCTCATGGAGGAGCACACGTTAGCGCATTTCCGGGAGGAGATTTTCGACGCGCGTTTGGCGGACCGGCGGAGGCGGGCAGCGTGGGAGCAGGACGGGGGGCTCGACATGCGCCAGCGCGCCGCCGCGGAGGCGAAGCGAATCTTGGCGGAGCATCATCCTTCGCCGATCGACGCGCACGCGCGACGGGAGCTGGAGAAGGCGATCCGGTCGATGGCGAAGCGCGAGAACTGCGAGTTCGTGCCGCTGGAATAGCAGGGACTCGCGAGAGAGAGGGGATTTCACCACAGAGACACGGAGGGCACAGAGAGGGGGAATAGAGCATTCAGAATAGAGAATTGCAGAAGCAAGGAAGAAACGCCAAGAGAACACAAGGAGGCAACAGAGGGGATTTCACCACAGACACGGAGGCACAGAGAAGAAGGCATCCACAGATTTCGCCCTTCGACTCCGCTCAGGGTCTACGACAGATTACACAGATGAAAGGCAAAGGGTCGGGAGGGGGCAAGAGTATGGAACCGCCGACGGGCGAGAACAGGTACAGGCACCACGGAGACACCCTTCGACTACGCTCAGGGCAGGCAGAGGGCACGGAAAAGACGAATAGAGCATTCAGAATAGAGAATGCAGAAGCAACGAGGAAATGCGGAGAGAACGCCACGGGACGGCAGAGGGAATTTCGCCGCAGAGGGCGCAGAGAAGAAGGGGGGAGATCAGGCGTCGCGGAAGATGCGCTCGATGGCGGCGGCGGCCGCCCCGCGCGCCTTGGCGTGTTCGGCGGGGGGGCTCACGTGGACAGCGACGGCTGAGCCGGATTTGCGGAGCGTGAAGGCCGAGAGGGTGGGGCGGGCGGCCTCAAGGAGCGCGTCTCCGAGGGCGGCCAGGTCGCCGCAGAGGACAATGGCGTCGGGGTCGAGCAGGTTCACGGCGAGGGCGAGGCCGATCCCGAGGCTGCGTCCGACGTCGGCGACCGCCTTGCAGGCGGCCTCCTCGCTTTTTGCATAGGCGGAGACGACCTGTCGAAGTCCCGCGTGCATCCCGTGAGGGAGCGTGCCTCCGTACCGAGCGTAGGCGGCCAGGAGCGCGGTCGAGGAGGTGACGGTCTCCAAGCATCCGGTCCCTCCACAGGCGCAACGCGCGCCGCCGGGATCGATGCTGACGTGGCCCAATTCGCCAGCGCCCCCCCCTGCCGCCGCGGAAGAGCTCGCCATCGACGAGGATGGCGGCGCCGACGCCTTCGGAAAGCTCGATGACGACGAGGATGGAGGCGTCGCGGTGAGGGCCGAACCATTTCTCGGCGAGGGCCAGCGCCCGGGTATCGTTCTCGACGGTCGTAGGGACGCCGAAGCGGTCCTCGAGGAGGCTGGCGATCGGGACGTCCTTCCACCAAGCGAAGTGGCTGTATTCGGACGCGAGCCCCGAGTCGCAGTCGACAAGGCCCGGAGCGGCGACGCCGACGCCCCGGACGGCGCCGCGTCCGACGCGGGGGAGGAGCCCGAGGGTCCGTTCGAGGCCCGCGTTCAGAGCGGCTGAGAAGCCGGCGAGCGTATCCATGGGGCAGGGGACGGTTTTCCGGGCGATGAGGACGCCCTTGAGGTCGGTGACGACGTAGTCCAGCGAGTCGTCGCGGACCGCGACGCCGACGACGGCGGCGCCGTCACCGCGGATATCCAGGAGGACGGGGCGGCGGCCGGTGGGCGTCTCCATGGGGCCCGTCTCCTCGAGGAGCCCCTTCGCCAGGAGCTTGGTGACGTGCACGGTGACGCTGTTGGGACGGATGTCGAGGCGGGACGCGAGATCCTTGCGCGAGAGGGGACCGGAGCGACGGATCTCGTTCAGGATCATCCTTCGATGGAGCTGCTGGAGGGCCTCCCTGCGCGTGGTGTGTCTGACATGCAGGGCGTGGGACAGGCCCTCTTGCCGGGGAGCGTTCATGGGCGTTTCATCCAGCATCGCGGGGAAGCTCCGGGGGCTCTCCGAAGAGAGCGGGGAAAGGAGTCGGGCGGGCGCCGGCGCCGCCCGCGAGGTCACAGGCCCTCGACGGGGAGGCGTCTTCCCAAGAGACGACCGGTCGCATCCACGAGCGCGCGAACGGTAAAGGGTTTGGCGAGGAAGTCATCGGCGCCGCATTCCCTAGCGCGGTCGATCATGTCCGTTGTTGCGTACGCGCTGATGACGAGGATCTTCGTGGCGCTGAACTGCGGGAGGGCGCGGACCCGTTTACAGGCCTCGAAGCCGTCGAGGCCGGGCATCTTGAGGTCCATGAGAACGACATCGGGCTTCCACGATCCGAGGATGAGGAGTGCGGCGTAACCGTCGGAGGCGGTGCGCACCTCGACGACCGGCGACAGGGACAAGGCGCGCGCGACGAAGTCGAGGACCTCGAGCTCGTCATCGACGACGAGAATCCGGGCGCGATCGCCCTCGAGGAGATCCGTCGGGAAGCCGTATTGTTTCATGAAGTCGAGAAGCGTGTCGCGACGGACGCGGCGGTCCCCGGAGTCGGGGATTCGGTAGCCGGGGAGCTTGCCGGCGTCGAACCACTTCTTGACGGTCTTGGGAGAGACGCGACAGATCTTGGCGATCTGTCCGGTCGTGTAGACGCCACGGTCGCCATCAACTCTCGGTGCGCGTCCGGTGCGCATGTCGAAGGTTTCCTACGCTGCAAGCCATCGAACGTCCCGCCCCGAGCGCAACGTTCAAGCCGAGCAGGGCCTCGAGGGAGATTCGGAAGGATCCCGGGTCTCATCGAGCCTATCCGTCAAGAGCGGTTAGATCGTACCGATGCGGGAGTGATCTGTCAACGAAGCCGGACCAAGAAACCTCGGAGCCACGCTCCATGGATCGACGTAACGCCCGTGCTGGAAAGGTATTACTATTCCGCATGATGAACTGTGGAAATGAGTGACTTCCGATCAGGAATGAGACAGGAAGGGGTAAGGGCTTTACCGGATGTATTGGAAAAGCCGGATATACCCATCAAGAATGGCGAAAACTTACCGGATTTTTCTCTTGAAACGCTTACATCCTTGTGGATATAAGGAAGAAACTCGCAGGACGGTCTGGAAGGCAGCAATCTCAAGCGTGAACCATAGATTTTCCGGCGGCGATTCGCCGCAGGGCCCTTCGGTCAGCGGCGGGTCGGCGGATCGTTCTTTATCAACGCGGGCTCAGTAAGCCCGAGAGCCCATCCTCAGATTGGGCGCCGGCTTGCCCCTCTCTCCCTCCTGCAATCCCGCAGAACGAGGGCGAAGCAGGGCACCACCTGCTCGACCCTCTTCAAGCTGTGCGCGGGATCGCCAAAGCCGGCGCCCACCTTTTTTCCTTTCAGAACGCAGCTTGCAGGGAGCGCGCTCCCTGCGAAGGTCGTTGATTCGCATCCCGGACGAACGCGCCGGCGGCGGAAGTGCTTGACTTTCCCACCGCGGTGTTGAAAAGTAGATGGGGCCCTTGGAAGGAGACGTTGGTTGCTGGACATCAAGTTCATCCGGGAGAACGCCGGGCGCGTCGCGCGGGCGATCGAGCTCAAGGGAGGGGGCGTCGAGATCGGGGAGCTTCTATCGACCGACGAGCGCCGGCGGAAGCACTTAGCGCAGATCGATGAGCTGCGCCATCAGCGCAAGGTCAACTCGGAGGAGGTGGCGCGCTCGAAACGCGAAGGGAAGGACGCCTCGGCGCTCATCGCCCGGACACGCGAGATCGGCGAGGAGATCCGGGAGCTCGAGGGCAAGGCGGCCGAACAGCTTGTCGAGTTCGAAGGGCAGATGCTCCAGGTCCCGAACGTGCTGGGCCCCGGGGTGCCCGACGCGGCCGACGCGACGGGCAACGTCGTGGTGCGGACATGGGGGACGAAGCGGACGTTCGACTTTGCGCCCCGGGCGCACTGGGACATCGGGGTTGAACTGGGGCTTGTGGACTTCGACCGGGGAGCGAAGCTCTCGGGGAGCGGTTTCATTCTGTATACGGGATGGGGGGCGCGGCTCGAGCGGGCGCTGTGGAATTTCATGCTGGACCTGCACACGACGAAGCACGGTTTCAAGGAGCTGTTTCCCCCGTTCCTCGTCAACCGGCGGGCGATGACGGGGACGGGACAGCTTCCGAAGCTCGAGAACGAGATGTACCGCTGCGACGCGGACGACCTCTTTCTCATCCCGACGGCGGAGGTTCCGGTGACGAACGTGCACCAGGACGAGATCCTCCCGGAGGGGAGCCTGCCGATCTACTACACGGCGTACACGGCGTGCTTCCGGCGGGAGGCTGGGGCGGCGGGCAAGGACACGCGGGGGATGATCCGGGTGCACCAGTTCGACAAGGTGGAGCTTGTCAAGATCGTGAGGCCGGAGACGTCCTACGAGGAACTCGAGTCGCTCGTGGCGTGCGCGGAGGCGGTGCTGCAGGCGCTGGAGCTGCCGTACCGCGTGGTGATACTAGCGGGCGGGGACACGTCCTTCGCCGCGTCGAAGTGCTACGACCTCGAGGTGTACGCGCCCGGCTGCGACCGGTGGCTGGAGGTGTCGAGCTGCTCGAACTTCGAGGATTTCCAGGCGAGGCGGATCAACGTGCGGTACCGGGACGCGAAGGGGAAGGTGCGCTTCGTCCACACGTTGAACGGGTCGGGGGTCGCGCTGCCGAGGCTCGTGATCGCGATCCTCGAGAACTACCAGCAGGGGGACGGCTCGGTGACGGTCCCCGACGCGCTGCGTCCGTACCTCGCGAACAAGGGGACGCTCTCCCGAGCGGACGCCTAAGGACCATGAAGGCCGTCCCATGATCGCACGCGAGAGACGGGGGGTGCGAGTTCTCGTCTTCGAAAAGATCGATCGCGCGGGGGGGCTTGTCCACTTTCTAACGACGAGGGTCCGTCGGTCAGCCGACGGGAAGGAAGAGGAGTTCACGCTCGACCCGTCGCGGGAGCGGGACCGTCGATTCCTAGCGGAGCTTCCGGGTCTGGGGGCGGCTCCGGTCTTTTCGCCGGAGCAGGTTCACGGGGACCGCATCGCAGAGGTGAACTCGGCGACGAGCCCGGCGATCCAGAGGGAAGCGGACGGAGTTCTCACACGCGAGGCCGGCGTGATCCTGTGCGTCAAGGGGGCGGACTGTCCCTTGGCACTTCTGTACGATCCCGACGCCCCGGCGCTGTGTCTATTTCACTCCGGGTGGCGGGGGACCGTGAAGCACATCGCCCGCCAAGCGGTCGCGGCCATGCGGCAACAGGGAGGCGGAGAACCTTTGCGGATGTTAGCGGGGCTGGGACCAAGCATCCAAAGCTGCTGCTACGAGGTGGGACGCGAGGTGGAGCGGCGGTTCGCCGCGGAGTTCCCGAGCGAGATTATCGAGCGACGCGCCGGACGGACGTTCATCCGCCTGGAGGAGGCGATCCGGCTGGATCTTCAAGCGTCCGGGATCCCGCCCGAGGGGATCGAGCGGAGCGGGCTGTGCACGCGCTGTCATCCGGAACTCTTTCACTCGTATAGACGACAGGGTCCGTCGGCGGGGAGGATGATTTTGGCGGCCGCGCTTCTTCCATAGGCGCCGCCACTCGGGTCGGGGACGTGGGGAATTTCACCATCCTGCGGCGGAAGACGTGCATGAGAGAAGAGGCCCCGACCGAGCGCCCTATCGTTTCAATGCCATAACTCCTTACATACAAGATGGTTAAGGTCTGGGCGCGCCTGGCGCGGCAAGTGGCACGCGCATTGCGAGTGCTCTTCTCCCAAGGCAGGGAGGCAGACTGGGAAGAGGCGAAGCCCAAGGGAGGACCGTCATGAAGAGGCCGGCCTATCCGATGAAGATCGTCGTAGCGTCTTCCGGGACGCCTCCGAAGGAAATAGTGCGCAAGCTGGCGCAGGCGTACCCTCAGGGCGACGTCGAGCAAGCGACCTTCGAGGAGAGTCAGGAGATCGTGACCTCGCTCAGCGAGGAGGATCGACTTGTCATCTACGAAGACGCCGGATCGGCGGCTGCGACCCAGCGCGTCGCGCTCCTGCGGCTGGGTCGTTTCACGGTTCCGACGGTCATTGCGCTGGCGAAGGGCGGCGCCCAGGTCTTCAAGAATGTGAGTCTGGAAACCGGGCTCCCGTGCATCGACGCCGGTTGCAGCGCCGCCGAGATCGCGCAGACCTTCACCCAAGTCTACGAGGCACAAGAGGAAAAACCGGAACGCGCGAAGGTCACGCAGGAGGGCGTCGCGGGCTCCGGGACGCCGCTGGCGCTGGGGAACCCCCTCTTCAGGATCGTGGACTCGAACCAGGCGTTCGCCGGACTCCTTCAGACGCCGCGCGAACGGCTGCTGGGCAGGCCCATCGCAGCGTTCGCCAGGGTGGAGAGCGCCCGACGGTTCACGCGGATCCCGCTTCCCCCGCGGGACGAGGAGTTCGCGACGGAGGCAACGGATGGAGAGGGAGGGAAGAAGCGGGTCGTCGTCCGCCGCCGGGCCCTCTTTGCGGGGTCGGTTCTCCTCGGGTGCGTGTACGCGTTCATCGAGGGCAAGGAGTTCAAGGAACTCATGGGAGACCTTGCGGCGGACTCGGAGAGAATCGCGGCCGCAAAGAAGGACCTGGAGAGCGCCCTAGACGCAATCCGGGACCCCGTCATAATCACGGACAACGCCAGCAAGATCGGCCGGGCGAACCGCGCCCTGGCGCAGCGTCTCGGTCGGACCTGGAGGGGGATCATCGGGGAACCCGGCCGGCCCCTCCTCGGCGGGATCGGGGGGCAGGCGATCCCGCTCGGGCCTCCCCCCGACTTGGAAGGGGGACCGGTGAAGGCGTCGAGCGTGCCCGTCGCGGCGCTCCAGGGGATCTTCGACATCGATTCCTTCCCCCGGTACGAGCAGGACGGACGTCCCGACGGATGGGTCCATCTCATGCGCGAGGTCGGAGGCGGCGAGGGCAGGATGGTCCGCAGAGCGCCAACGGAGGCGCTTCACCAGATGACGAACTGCATCACGTCGATCCTGGGGCTGTCCGACCTTGCGGCGGGGTGCGCGGACACCCCCGAGGCGGCGCAAGAAGACTTGCGCAAGATCGCGGATCAGGCGAAGCGGCTTGCGGATCTCATCCGGCGCCTGCGGGGCAGCTCTAGCGACGCGGGAGCGCGGTGAAGAAGGCTCTCCTTAGAACGTGCGCTGCGCCATGAAGCGGGCGAGGTCGGCGAGGGTCTCACGGGGCTCGCCCGGGGGGACGTTCTCGAGGTCGCGGAGCGCCGCGGCCAAGTAGCGGCGCATCGAGCGCGCACCGGCGTCGACGGCGCCGCAATCCCGGAAGATCTTAACAACGCGCTCCACTTCCCTCTTCCCGGGATTCGGCTTTGCGAGATACGCCTTGAGGCGGCGCGCGTCGGCTCCGCGGGCTTTGGAGAGCGCAAGGGCGAGGAGTATGGTGCGCTTCTTCTCGCGGAGGTCGGAGCCGACGGGCTTGCCGAGCGCGCGCTCATCGGCGACGATCCCCAGGATGTCGTCCCGGACCTGAAACGCGAGGCCGCACTTGCGCGCGAAGGCGCCCAGCGCAGCGACCTTTGGCTCCGTGGGGTCGTCGACCCCGAGGGCGAGGGACGCGCCGAGGGACGCGCAGAAGCTCATGAGGCTCGCAGTCTTGAGGTCCATCATGCGGAGGATCTCGGCGCGCCGGATTCCCTCGACCGGCCGGCGCGAAAGCTGCACATCGAGGAGCTCGCCGCTCAGGACGTCCGCGGTGACGTCACGGGCGAGCCTGCGAGCCTGGGCGCAGGCGACCGTGAAGGGGACCTTGCCGTCCTGAGCGCAGCGGAGGATGAGGGTCGGCGCCCATCCCTGAAGGAGATCGCCGGCGAGCACGGCGAGATCGCGGCCGTAGGAGCGCGCGGAGCGCCCGTCCTGACCGAACTCGGCGGACGCCCAACGCGTCCCAAGCGCATGCACGGTGGGCTTACCGCGTCGCAGGTCGTCTCGGTCGATGAGATCGTCATGGATGAGGGTCCAGGTGTGGAAGACCTCGACCGCGGCGGCGGCGGGGAGCAGCGCGTCCTCGTCGCCTCCGCAGGCGGAGGCGGACAGGAGCACGAGACAGGGCCGAAGCCTCTTGCCGGGTCGCTCGAAGTAGTCGCGGGCGGCCTGAAAGAGGTGCCGGGGCCGGCGCGAGGGAGGCGGCAGCTCGCGGAGAAGAAAACGCTCGACCGCGGCGATGCGGTCTCTGCATGCGTCCTGAAACGACGGCACAGTGTGTCTCCCCTGAACCCAGTGTGCATACGGAGGATACTTTCGCGATCCGAGACGGTCAAGCGCGTTGCGAAGCGCCCTTTCCGGGGTGGGAGCGGACGGGCCGAGCCTTTGCGCGGGAAAGGCGTAATTCTTGACGCAAGAACAGGGAGCGGGTAGGATTGCGCCAAGGCGCCGGCACTCCTTTCGAGAACGACGATGCTGGATGAGGAACGTACCCTAGACCAGACCACCCACCTGGGCGCGTATGAGATCCTGGGGCGCATAGGTCAGGGCGGGATGGGAGCGGTGTACCGCGCCCGCCATACGAACCTGGGCGTCGAGGTGGCGGTCAAGGTGCTCTCTCCCCGCTTTGCGACGGACCCGGGCTTCATCGCGCGGTTCAAGCGGGAGGCCAAGGCGGCGGCGGCGCTCTCGCATCCGAACATCGTGCGGGTTAGCGACGCGGGGGAGGACCGGGGTCTGCACTACATCGTCATGGAATTCGTAGACGGGACGACTTTAGCGGAGGTCCTATCGCGGGAGGGGAGACTCCCGGTCGTGCGGGCGCTCGAGATCGTCCGCCAGATCGCGGACGCGCTCGTCCACGCCGAGGAGCGCAAGATCGTCCACAGGGACATCACCCCGGGGAACATCATGCTCACGCGGGAGGGGGTGGTGAAGCTCGCCGACCTGGGGCTCGCCAAGCAGGTCGGGTCGGAGTTAGCGACCGGCGCGACCGAGACCGGCGCGACGATCGGCACGCCCTACTACATGTCGCCCGAGCAGGTGGTCGACTCGAAGAACGTGGACCATCGCAGCGACATCTATTCCCTGGGCGCGACGCTGTACCACCTTGTGAGCGGGAAGCGTCCCTTCGACGGGGGGAGCGCGTATGAGATCATGCGGCGCGTCGAGACGGACGAGCCGGCGCCCTTAGCGAAGCTCGATCCGAAGCTTCCGAAGACCCTCTGCAATCTCGTGGCGCGGATGATGGCGAAGAATCCGGATGACCGCTACGGGAACGCGCGCGCGCTCTTGGCGGACATCGATCGCATATCGGCAGGGAAGAGCATTGCGCGGTTCCGCGCGAAGATGCGGGGGATAATGCCCGCCGGGGAGGCGCGCAAGCACTGGAAAGGGGCGCTCGTGGCGGGGCTGTCGGCGGCTCTCGTGAGCGGGGCGCTAGTGGTCGGATTCCTTGTGCGGTTCCTGCGGGAGAACAGCGTCGAGGAGGAACCGTCCGTCGTCACTGTGCCGACCCGCCACTGGGAGGGGATCATCGAGGCCCGCCCCAGCGGGACGGAGCCCGACGCGACGGCCCTCTGGAA
The DNA here is from genome assembly GCA_043803205.1 of Planctomycetota bacterium. GTDB lineage: Bacteria > Planctomycetota > DG-23 > JAZDKG01 > JAZDKG01 > JAZDKG01. The sequence goes on along the minus strand of JAZDKG010000041.1, from coordinate 55,711 downwards.
GACGACTCTCCCGACGGAGCTTCCGGTCATCGAGAAGAAGGACGGACGCTACACGCTCAGCGCTCGACGCAGCAAGCTGGTGGCCGGGCCGAGCGAGCTTTCCGCGGCATTGGAGGGGGTCAACCTCGTTGCGGGGGACATTTTCATCTTGGGCGGGGCGGCCGGGGCGAAGACGCCGGCGGCGGATCTCGCGCTCAGGGATTCTCCGACGCAGAAGCTCATCGAGGGGACCTACCAGCTTCCCGCGTCGACCGGGTCGGGGGTCAGGGCGGTGCGGGTGATCAACTTCCGAGAGCGTGAACTCCTGATCGCCTGGGAGCTGGATCTCCCGGACGGGGCGACGCATCTCGAGGTCGGGGTGGAATTGGCGTCCGGGTTTCTCGAGAAGGAGGGGCTGGCGATCGACGGAAGCCCGAGCCCGGTTTCGCTCTCGAGCGGCCAGAACATCCTTCCCGTGCGCGACGCCTTCGCGGCGCTCATGCGGAACCGCACGATCAACTTCGTGATCGACGCTCCCGGCGGCGTCGGGACGCGGCTGGAGCTTACGGGGGACCCGTCGAAGGGGTTCGCGGGGCGGCTCGTGAGCGCGCAGGACGAGCTCCACGGGGGGCACTACCGCATCCAGCTTCTCATCACGAGCGTTCCGGCGATCCGGCAGCAGGCCTACACGGCGTACCTTGCCAACGGGCGGCTGGAGCTCCTAGTCGGCGATCAGCCGTTTCTGCTTTCGGACAGTTTTGACGCGGCGGACTTTTCGGCGGCGCGGATCATGCCCACGGACTACTACCGCAGCGAGGAGGGGGATCTCGTCTACTACTTCGCCACGCCCGCGGGACGGGAGGGATCGCTCGTCAAGTATTTCAACTTCCGTCCCGGCCGGATCGAGACGCAATGGTGGTGGAAGCCGCCGACGCCGGGCGCGGCGCGCGCCGAGATCTCGTACCTGCTGGCCCCGGACGCCGTCCTCGGCAGGGACTACATCGCGACGGCAGCGGGCGGGGAGGAGGTCAAGGGAAAGTTCTCGGCAAAGACCATGCTGGAGAACGTGCGGGACGTCAAGCTCAGCCTTGGGACGAGGTCGGTGGCGCTGACGCCAGCGAACTCTTCCGGGAACGTCAAGAACCTCTTCGACGGGGCGCGGATCCGTCTGGTGATCCTGCCGGACCCGGCGTCGGAAGAGACGCAGAGCGGCGGGCTCGGAATCGTCTTCTCGAACAGTCCTTGACGCCGCCCGGAGGATCAAGCAGAATTGGACTTCCCGTTTTACCAGGACGCCGGAACGTGAAAGCGCATCTCAAGGTGATCAAAGGACCCGCGCGAGGGAGCGCATTCGCTTTTTCCTCAGAAGGCCGGACGGTCGTGGGACGGGACAGCTCCCAGGCCCAGATCTCGCTCGATGATCGCGGCCTTTCGAGCGCGCACTTCCTCATCGAGTTCGAGGACGGGGTGTGGATCCTGCGGGACTTGGCCAGCGAGGGGGGGACCTTCGTCAACGACCAGGAGATCGTCGAGGTGGAGATCCGCTCGGGGGACCGCATCCACGCGGGCGAGTGCGAGTTCAGTTTCTCGAGCGAAGAGCGGGCGTCGCAGCCGATTGCGGAGGCGGAGCTCTCGCTCCCGCAGGCGCCCGAGCTTCAGGCGAGCGACCTCGCGGGAGAGCGTCTGGGGGATTTCGAGATCCTCGAGAAGATCACGGAGAGCGAGCGCACGGTGCTCTACAAGGCGCGGTGGCACTCGAAGGACCGGACCGTCGCGGTCAAGGTCGTCAAGCCCGAGGTCGCGCTCGACGAGGTGGCGCTGGCGCGGTTCGTGCGGGGCGCGCACGTGGGGAGCCGGTTCGGGCACCCGAACGCATGCAAGATGTACGGGGCGGGGCACGCGGCGGGCCTGCACTACATCGTGATGGAGTACCTGAGCGGATCCTCGGTGGCCGCCCTCATGGAGACGCGCGGGATCGCGGGCATGTTCGATCCCTTAGGGGCGCTGGACGCAGCCATCGCGGTGGCGGCGGCGATCGCGGCGGCGCACGAGCGGGGGATCGTCCATCGCGACATCAAGCCCTCGCACATCATGATCACCGACGAGAAGCGGGTGAAGGTCGTGGGTCTGGGGGTGGCGAAGAGCCTGGTGCCGTCGACCGTCTCGCCGAACGTGACGGTGCAGGATTCGCTGGTCGGGACGCTGAACTACATGGCGCCGGAGGCGACGGTGGACGCGACCGACGTGGACGAGCGCAGCGACATCTATTCCCTGGGGGCGTGTCTCTTCGCCATGGTGACGGGGAAGACTCCGTTCGAGTCCCTGAGGCGTGCGGAGACGATCCAACGCATCCGCCGGGAGGAGCTCCCCTCGCCGAAGAAGTTCAACATGAGCGTCCCGGACGATCTCTGCGCGGTGATCGCCAAGGCGACCCGTCGGATTCCCAGCGAGCGCTATCCCACGATGGCGGCGATGCTCGAGGCGCTGGAGAGCGCCAAGAAGCGTCTGAGGCGCTGAGCCGCTCAAGCTACCAGTAGATATAGGCGGTCAGGCGGTCGTGATCCTCGCGGGGGAGCTTGCGCATGTCCTCGATGACGTAGCGGTTGTTGTGCAGGTCCAGGAGCACCTTTCCGTGGTCCCCGAGCTCCTGGGTGCGGTCGTAGCTCCAGCGCATCTCGAACTGGCGGGGGCCCTGGGGGGTGCGGACGTCGAAGAGCAGGTACCCCCAGCGCAACTCGACCGAGTCGATTCGCTGGATCTGGAACTCGAAGTAGTGCCCGGCGAGGGACTCGCGGAGGAGCTCGATCGTTGCGCCGTCGAACTCCGACGGTCGCTCGATCATTCCGACCTCCTGCTCGCGGTCCACGGAGGGGAAGTAGCGGATCGACACGAACGAGTCGGGGGAGGCCACGGGGAAGGCGAGCACGGCGAAGACGCCCGTGTAGAGGACGGACTGTCCCGTTTCCTCGTCGAGGACCTCGGCGCAGAGGAGGTCGTGGTCCCCCTTGTAGATTCGGGTGTTCTGCGGCGTAAGGGGCCGGCCCTCATAGGTTCGGGCCTTCGTCGCATCCATCACCGCCTGAGACATTTTTCTGCTCTCTTTCATGTGACGTCCAAGGTGGCAAGCTCCGTCTGGATCTTGACCAGCCGGTAGTAGATGCCCTGTTTCACCATAAGCTCCGCATGGGTGCCGCATTCGGCGATGCGTCCGTGCTCGACCACGTAGATGCGGTCCGCGTTGCGCAGGGTCGAGAGCCTGTGAGCGATGGCGATCGTGGTGCGTCCCTCGCAAAGGACCTCGAGCGCTTTCTGGATCTCCTGCTCGGCCTCGGTGTCCACGCTGGAGGTGGCCTCGTCGAGGATCAGGATGCTCGGATCGCACAGGAGCGCCCGGGCGATGCTCACGCGCTGGCGCTCGCCGCCCGAGAGCCCCGCGCCGCGCTCGCCGAGCTGGGTGTCGTAGCCCTGGGGCATCCGCATGATGAAATCATGGCAGTTGGCCGCCCGGGAGGCCGTGATGATCTCCTGCATCGTGGCGTCCGGTTTTCCGTAGGCGATGTTCTCGGCGATCGAGGCGCGGAAGAGGAAGGGCTCCTGGAGCACGAGCCCGATGTGACGGCGGAGGTCCACGCGTCGCACCTCGCGCACATCCACCCCGTCGACGCGCACGGCGCCCTTCTGGGCGTCGTAGAAGCGACACAAGAGGTTGACGAGGGTCGTTTTCCCAGAGCCGCTGCGGCCGACGATCCCGATGTTTTCGCCGGCGGAGATCCGGATCGACACGTCTTTGATCACGGCGTTGTAGGGATCGTATCCGAAGGTCACGTTCTCGAACTCGATCTCCCCGCTAAGCTTGGGAATAGGCTTGGCATCTTTCTTATCCGTAAGCTCGATGGGGGTGTCGAGGATCTCGAAGACGCGCTGAGTGCTCGTGAGGAACTGGGTGACCCAGTTCGAGAAGACCGCCAGGCTCTGCAAGGGGCCGTAGAACATCCCCAGGTATCCCAAGAATGCCATCAGCACGCCCAGCGTCATGTCGGGCACCGCCGCGAGCACTTCCCGCCCGCCGACGTACCAGATCATGAGCCCCGGCACCATGAAGACGTACGCCATGGCCGCCTGGAAACCGCCCGCCCGCGTGTCGACCTCGTAGCGCGAGGTCGCCAGGTAGTTGACCCGTCCCGTGAACCGCTCGTACTCCCGCTCCTCCTGTCCGAAGGCCTTCACGAGACGGATCCCCGAGAGCACGCCGTTGAGCATCCCGCCCAGCTTACTCCCGCTGTCGCTGTACCGGTAGTAGGAGGGACGGATGTGTTTGCGAAAGATCATCGTCCCCGCGATCATGAACGGGATGGGGATCATGACGAAGAGGGCGAGCCTAGCGTTCATGCAGAACATGACCACGCCGATGCCGATGACGAGGAGGATGTTGACGAACAGGCCCTGGGTGGCCTGGATCACGAAGCCCTGGAGCACCTCCGCGTCTCCCATGAGGCGCGTCATGAGGCTCCCCACCTGGGTCCGGTCATAGTAATCGACCGACATCTCTTCGAGCTTTCGGAAAAGCTCCAGACGCATATTCCGGGTCATCCGCGTCCCCACGCGAGAGCTCACGCGGCTCACCACGAAGTTGATGATGGAGCGTCCGAAATACGCGGTTGCCAGCGAAAAGACGATCATCCCCAGAAGCTCCGGACTTTCGCCCGTGAGCACCTTGTCCACGAGGATCCTCGTGAGGTACGGGGGGAGAAGGTCGAGGCTGATCCCGAGGAGCATGAGCGTCAAGAGTAGCGCGACCGACGGCGCATAGGGCTTGAGCATCGTGACCAGACGACCGAGGAGCGCTTTGTGCTGGATGCACCGGGGACAGGGGCTGCTGGGGGGATCGAGGATGATCTTACAGCGCGGACAGAGCCTTGCATCCGGAGCCAAGAGCGCGTCGCGGCTGAAGGGCTGCCCCTTGCACAATTGTTTGAGCTGCTGCACGACCCGGCTGAAGCGCTCCCGGAATTCGTTCGTGAAGCGCACGAGGATGGTGGGCGCGCCCTGGATCACGGCCCGCAGGCACGTGGAGCCGACCGTCCCCCAGAGGTCGAACTCCTGCACGTCCGCGTAGGCGAAGGGGCCAGACATGGGGCGTTCGGCGTCCGCGGGCACGCCGGCGACGTGGCGCGGTCCCACGAGGAGCCACACCGGCATGATGGCCCCGTCGGGGGAGAGGTCCCCCTCCGCGGCGACGAGGATTTTTTCCTTGGCCATCGGGGTGTTTCGCAGCCGGTGCAGGATCGTCGCCGGCACGAAGGCGCAACTCGCCAGGACGACGGTGTCTTCCGCAGCGCTCATCCTTGCGTCTCTCCGGGCCTCAGCAGGCGCGAGCTTTTCGGCAAGGGCCTCTTGTGCAAGAGGATGGGGCGCTTGCCCACCACGATGTAGACGTCAACCCGCGTTCCGAGCTGCAAGGGGAAAGGGGACTCCTCGACCTGGACATAGGCGGGGACGACCTCCTGCGCGCCCCCCGCTTTGGGATTGCGGGCGGACACGTAGACCTCGGTCACCCCCCCCCGCGCGAAGCCGACCGTCCAGGAGGAATACTGCCGGGAGTAGACTTGGGCCTCCTGCCCCGGTTCCACGTAGAGCGCGTCCTTGGGATCGAGCTCCGCCCGGACGCGCACCGAGCCGGAGGCGGCCAGCATCAAGAGGAAGGCGCCCGGCTCCACATGGTCCCCCATACGCAAGTCCAGGCGGACGACCTGGCCGGCGAAGGGCGCGCGCACCACGGCGCGCTCCATCCGCTTCTTCGCCGTTTCAAGCTGTTCCTGGAGCTGGGTGAGCTCGGCCTTGCGCTGCTGGAACTCCACCTGCGCCAGCGCCAGGCGCTTTGCCACGATGTCGGTCTCGCGGCTCAGGCTCTCGAGTCTCATGGTGCGCTCGCTCTGCACGCAGCGCAACTCGGCCTCCGCGGCGTCGGACTCCGCCTGCGCGATCTCGAGGGCGGCGGTTGCCCGCTCAAGCTCGGCGGAGCTGACGAGCTGTTCTTTGCCCAACTCGGTGGCGCGCGCGAGCTCCCTCTTCCTCTGCTCGCAGGTCACTTTCATGAGACGGATCTTCTCCTGGGCGTTCTCGATCCCGGAGAAGTCGCCTTCGAGGAGTTTGCGCTCCTCCAGGAGCTTCGTCCTCTGGGCCTCGAGGATATCGATCTCCTTCGTCTTCTTCTCGACCTCGGTCGTCCCGGTCTCGACGGCGAACTGGCGCGCCTCGAGGTCCGTCACGATCTCCCTCTCCTCGGGCCAGATGTTCATGAGCACGTCCCCCTCCCCCACCATGTCGCCCTCCTTGCAGAAGAGCTCCTCGACCGTGCCCTTGATGGCGGCCTTGAGCGGCACGCCCTTGAGCGGCTCCACCACCCCCGTGGTGCGCACGGTGTCGTCGATGCGGATCACGACGCCCAGGACTATCCCGAGGATGAGAAGGGCCAAGAGGATGAGGGCAACCAGCCTTCCCCGCGTGAGGCCTTTGCGGTCCTCGCGGTTCGGGTCGTAGTCGCGCCAGGCGCTGGAGCCGTCCTGGCTCCAGGATTCGCCGTTCTCCTTGCGCTGCCAGCGGAAACTCGCACACATACCGACACGTACCTCCGGCCCGTCGGCGGACAGGCCACGAATGACCGAAAGCCTAGATCGCGAGGGGGAAACCGGCGGATCGGTCCGCCGGGCGCAAACTCATCGCATTCATGTCAGTAACGGCCGCCATCGTGGCACCAAAAAGAAGGGGCACGGATGTGCCCTCAGTCGCTACACTTTTTGCGTGTTCCGAAGATTTCTCTCTTGGGCCCTCTTGGCGTTCCCGATCATCCATGTTCCCTGCCCCGCAGCCACGGGGCCCCACATACAAGCGTATTATACCCAATAACTCGGCTATTTGCGAGCAATGCTAAAAAAAAACTGGGGGGGGGACTCATGGAAAGCCCTCCAAGGGAAGCCCTCGCCCGCGTGGAGAAGGGGGTCAGACCCCTGTTTTTCCCCGCCGTGGCGGGGCAAAAAGGGGTCAGACGCCGGCGGGCGAGGCAGGACGAAGCCGTGAGGCGTGGGCGAGCACCGGATCGCCCAGGCGGACCCCCAGGGCGTGGGCCACGTATTCGCATTTCGCCTTAAGCAGGAAGAAGACGTTCGCATCCTCCTCGTCCAGCGTCTCGAAGTTGGCCTGGCCCTTGCTGACGACGAGGTCCGCCTCCCGCCAGGCGCGGCGGAATTCCTCTCCCACGCGGTCCAGGGGCGCGCCGAGGCCGGGACAGCCGGTGGTGATGATCTTCGCCGTTTCGCCGAGACGGATCTCCTCGGCGTCCTCGAGGGTCGCATCGTTGATGATAGGAGAGGGACGGACCGCGACGGTAACCTCCGGGACGTTCATCGTCTCGATGAGGAGCTTGTCCAGCACGATCTCGCCCGCGTTGTCCGCCACGACGAGGGCGCGACGGGCGTCGGCCACCTCGGCGGAGAAGCGATCGAAGTCGTCGATGGCCAGGTCGGCGGCAAGGGCTTTTGCGAGATCTTTTTCCAAGTGGAAGGCGTAGGCGATGCCGAGGTCGATCATGTTGCCGGCGACGGAGAGCTTGAGGGCGGCGTGTAACGGGTCGGGCGAGGAGTCCACGACGCGGCGAAGGTCCTCGTAGCGCGCGAGGAGGGCGCGGTTGAACTCGCGCTTGCGCTAACGGTAGGGGTCCGCCTCCCCCGAGAGCGCCGCCGCGATCTCGTAGGCGACGACGCTTTCCTCGGCGGGGGAAAGGGCAAGGTCCGTCTTCTCGAGTGCCCGCATCACCTCGTTGATAATGCGCCTGCGCAGCTCAGGGTCATCGGTGGAGATCTCCGCGACGTTGCAGGCCTGTTTGAGGATACAGGGGACGCAGCCCAGTCTTGCGCGCATTCAATTCTCCCGTTCCGACGGCTCACGTGCGGAGTCGTCGGCCACGAAACCTCTTCTAGTCGCGATACCCCTCCGGGTGAGAGCTGTGCCACCGCCAGGCGTGCGCGAGGATCGTTTCGAGGTCGGGGTAGCGGGGCGTCCATCCGAGCTCACGCCCAGCGCGTTCGCTCGAGGCGACGAGCACGGGCGGGTCGCCCGCGCGTCTGGGGCCGATCTCGCAGGCGATGGGCTTGCCGGTCACACGGCGGGCCGTCTCGATGACCTCCCGGACGGTAGCACCTCGGGAGGAGCCGAGGTTGAAGACGCGGTGCTTTCCCTCTTCGAGGTTCTCCAGCGCCGCCACATGGGCTTGCGCGAGGTCCAGGACATGCACGTAATCGCGCACGCAGGTCCCGTCGCGCGTGGGCCAGTCATCACCGAAGACGAAGAGGGGCTCGCCCTTCCCCAGGGCGCGGGCGAGCACGCGGGGGATAAGGTGCGTCTCGGGATCGTGATCCTCGCCCCAGGCGCCCTCGGGGTCCGCGCCCGCAGCGTTGAAGTAGCGCAGGCTCGCGGCCGCGAAGCCATGCGTCCGGGCGTAGTCCTCGAGCGCCTGCTCGAAGACGAGCTTTGTCCGCCCGTAGGGGTTGCAGGGACGCGTCGGGTGATCTTCGTCGATGGGGTCGGTATCCGGGACGCCATAGACGGCGGCGGAGCTCGAGAAGACGATCCGGCGAGGTCCGCACCGGCGCATGGCTTCGAGCAACGCGACGCCCCCCGCGACGTTCGTGCGCCAGTACCGCCCGGCGTCGTTCATGGACTCACCGACGAGGCTCGCGGCCGCGAAGTGCAGCACCGCGTCGAAGCGCTCGCGCTCGAGGAGCGCGGCGAGCGCCCGGTCGTCGAGAAAGCTCTTTTCGATGAGCCGCGCGTCCCGCGAGCCCGCATAGACCGGGATCCCGCTACCGCGGGACTGCGGGACGGCGGCGCGGTGCCCGCGCGAGAGGTCATCCAGCACCGTGCACTCGTGCCGGCGCGCCAGCAGCATTCTGAGCGCCGCCGAACCGACGTAGCCGGCGGCGCCGATCAGGAGGAGCCTCACCGGGCGTCTCCCTTCGCAAGCCTCTCCCGGAAGTGCTCCCAGGTCTTGGCGAGGCCGACGGCCCTGTCCACCTTGGGCTCCCAACCCAGAAGCCGCTTCGCCAGGGTGATATCAGGCTGACGCACTTTCGGATCGTCCTCGGGGAGCGTCCGAAAGACGATCCGGCTTTTCGATTTCGTAAGCGTCAGCACCTCGCGCGCAAGCTGGAGGATGGTCAACTCGGAGGGGTTCCCCAGGTTCACCGGCTCGCGGTGAGAGCCGGCCAAGAGGCGCAGCACGCCGTCGACGAGATCGGACACGTAGCAGAAAGACCTCGTCTGACTCCCGTCCCCGAAGACGGTGAGATCCTCGCCGCGGAAGGCCTGCGCGAAGAACGCCGGCAGCACGCGCCCGTCCTCGAGGCGCATTCTGGGGCCGTAGGTGTTGAAGATGCGCGCGATGTGCGTGCGAACGCCGTGGACGCGATGGTAGGCCATCGTGATCGCCTCGGCGAAACGCTTCGCCTCGTCGTAGCACCCGCGCAGTCCCACGGGGTTGACGTTCCCCCAATAGGATTCGCCCTGGGGATGCTCCTTCGGGTCGCCGTAGACCTCGCTCGTCGAGGCGAGGAGGAAATCGGCGTCCTTCGCCATCGCCAAGCCCAGGGCGTTATGCGTTCCGAGGGAGCCGACTTTGAGGGTCTGGATGGGGTATCGCAGGTAGTCCACGGGGCTGGCGGGGCTGGCGAAGTGGAGGACCGCGTCCACGGGGCCTTCGACGTAGATGGGTTTGCTCACGTCATGCCGGACGAACTGGAAGCCGCTGCGGCCCGAGAGGTGTTCGATGTTCGCGAGACTTCCCGTGATGAGGTTGTCGACGCAGGCGACGCTGTCCCCGCGCGCGAGCAGAGCTTCGCAGAGGTGGGATCCCAGGAACCCCGCGCCGCCCGTCACAACGCTCTTCAACGCGCTCCCTTCAGGGTGAACCATCAGGGTGAACCCTCCAACGACCGGCGCTACGCAGCCCCGCAGACGCGGGGCCGCTTCGCAGAGCAGCAAGCGCAAGAGACCAAGATTCTAACCCGCGTGGCCATGGGCCACAAGCTCCTGCTACGCAGCCCCGCAGACGCGGGGCCGCTTCGCAGAACAACAGGCGAACGGATCGCCCTTCAGACAAGCTTCAGGGCAGGCCCTTGATTTGGCGCGGCCGCGTCGATAATGGAGAAGGGGACAGGAGGGACGGGCGTGCTTACGCTCACGAGATCGTTGGAGTGGTTCCGGCGCGCGCGGGAGGTAATCCCGGGCGTATCGCAGACGGCCAGCAAACGTCCGGGGAACTTCGCGCCCGGGGCCTATCCGGTGTACATCACGCACGGGAAGGGGGGACGGGTCTGGGACGCGGACGGGAACTCGTACGTCGATTTCGTCTCGGCCCTGGGGCCGGTCATCCTGGGGTACGCCGACGAAGAGGTGAACGAGGCGGTGCGGAAGCAACTTGCGCGCGGCGTCTGTTTCAGCGTGATGCACCCGCTGGAGGTGGAGCTAGCGGAGCGTCTGCGCGAGCTTGTCCCGTGCGCGGAGATGTCCCGCTTCTTCAAGACGGGGGCGGAGGCGTGCAACGCGGCGGTCCGCATCGCGCGGGCGCAAACGGGGAAGACGGTGGTGCTTTCAAGCGGGTACCACGGGTGGCTGGACTGGTGGGCGGCGAGCACGGGGGAGCCGGGGGTCCCGGAGGCGTTGCGGCGGGGGATCGAGACCTTCCGCCTCAATGACGAGGAGGGACTGCTCGAAGGCCGGCGGAAACACGCCGGCGACATCGCCTGCATCTTTCTGGAGCCCGCTTCATACCAGGAACCCGAACGGTCCTTCCTCGACCTCATCGCGACGATCGCCCGTGAAGAGAAGGCGCTGGTGATCTTCGATGAGATCGTCACCGGCTTCCGCCTAGCGCTGGGCGGCGCGCAGCAATACTACGGTTTCGTCCCGGACCTAGCGACCTTCGCGAAGGGGATCTCGAACGGTCTCCCGCTAGCGGCGCTGTGCGGAAAGCGCGGCGTCATGGAACGCGCGGGGGAACTTCTTATCAGCTCCACGTACGGGGGAGAGACGCTTTCCCTAGCGGCGGCGTCAGCCACCCTGGAGAAGCTTGAACGCGACGATTGCATCGGGCTTCTCCATCGCCTGGGGGGGATGCTCGCGAGCGGTTTCCGGGAGGCCTTTGCGAGCGCGGGGGTCCCCTGCACGGTCAGCGGTCCGGCGCCCATGACGAACTTCTCCTTCCATCCCCACGAGAAGGCGCTGGAACCGCTCATGCAGCATTACTTCCTTCAGGAGCTAGCCCGCCGCGGGTACCTCTTCCGGCGCGGGGGACTGAACCTCATTCAAGCTAGCCACAGCGAGGGGGACATCCACGGGGCCGTCGCGGCGATCGCCGAGGTCGCGAAGGACATGAGCGCCCTCGTCGTGGAGGGCTCTCTTGCGGAACACCTGATCGTAAGCGATGAGCTTGCGGGGGGCCGTCGTTTCAGTCCGCGGAGTTAACCGGATGCTCTTCGACGCACACGTCCACATTTTCGGCCGGGGCTCGTGGGAGGAAGACGCCTTGATAGCCGCCGCATCGCGCGCGGGGGTCGATCGCATCGTCGTCTCCTGCCTGGGCCTCCGCACGTACCTCGCGAACCCCGGGCTTGGCGAGACCGAAGCCGCCAACCGATGCGTCCGGGGGTTCGTTCGCCGGCACGCGGGCTTCGCGTGGGGCCTAGCATACGTCAACCCCCGTCACGGTCGGAAGGGGCTCGATGCGCTGAAGAGGGATCTCGACGCGCCCCGGATAGTCGGGGTGAAGCTCTGGGTGTCGTGCCTAGCGAGCGACCGGCGGGTTTTCCCGGTCGTGGAGGAGGCGATCGCAAGGGGCGTCCCGGTCGTGCAGCACGCGTGGCTGAAGACGGACGGCTCGCAGCTTGCCGGGGAGTCCACGCCGCGCGACGTGGCTGAGCTTGCCCGCCTATACCCCGAGGCGACGGTACTCATGCCCCATTTGGCGGGAAACCAAGCGCGCGGGCTTTACGAGATCGCGGACTTCCCCAACGTGCACCTCGACACCAGCGGCAGCGATCCCGAGGCGGGAGTCATCGAAGAAGCGTGCCGCCGCGTCGGCGCGGGCAGGGTCGTGTTCGGGAGCGACGCTCCCGGAAGGAGCTTCGCCTCCCAGATCGCCAAGGTCGTTGGAAGCCGCATCGGCGCGCGCGCCAAGGCAGGCATCTTAGGCGGGAACCTCGAACGGCTATTGAGGGGCCTCCTGTGATCATTGACGCGTTCGCGCTGGTCGGCCACTGGCCGCTGCGGCCCCTGCGGGACGAGCGATCGCCCTTGCGCTGGATGGACCGGGCCGGGATCGACAGGGCGCTTGTCCTTCCTCTGGACGCAGTCTTTCGGTTCGACGCGCTGGCGACTTCGGAGGAGGCGGTCCGGCTCACGCGGAGGTCGGGAGGACGGCTTCTCCCGGTCTATCCGGTGAACCCGGCACTGCCGGGGTGGAAGGAGCGCCTGGACCGGGCCGTACGCCGCGCGCTCCCCGCGGCGCTTGCGCTCTTCCCCAGCTACCATCTCTACGGACTCGACGGCCCCTGGGCGGACGAGTTGCTCGCGGAGGCCTCGCGCCTGACACTCCCGGTGCATCTCGCGCTGCGCCTTGAGGACCCCCGCAAGCAACATCCCCTTTTTCGCGCGAGAGACGTCTCCATGGAGAGCGCGCTGGCGCTTGCGCGGCGGCATCCCGATACGTCTCTTGTCCTCCTCGGCGCATCGGCCGGCACAAGACGAACGGCGCGTCGGTCAAGTCCCGGCAACGTGTATGTGGAGATCTCCGGAATGGAGACGCTCGATCCTCCTGCGGCGGCGGCGAAGGCCTTCGGGATCGAGCGGGTGCTCTTCGGCACGCGAGGTCCGTTTTTTGCGCCGGAATCCGCGCGACTCAAGCTCGAGTGCTCCACGCTCGATGCGAGGAAGAAGAGGTTGATCCTTTTCGAGAACGCCCGGCGTCTCTACCGGGCGCTTTCGTAAGGCGCCGTCGGAGGGTTTCACGATGGCCACGATTCGCGTCGCGATAATGCAGATCGGCTACGAGACCCGCTACGGCGCGAAAGGAAGGACACTCGCGCAGAACATCGACCTTGTCGGCGGCTACCTTGACGCGGCAGGAGAACTCCGCGCTGATCTTGCGATCGCCCCGGAGTGCTGGTCGATCGTGGGGATCGGCGAGGAGAACGTGCGGGAGTTCGCCGAGCCGATTCCCGGCGACGGCCCGATCTTCCGGATGTTCCGCGATCGCGCGCGAACGTCGCACACGCACGTCGTCGGCTGGTCCTTCGAGATGGACGGCCCGCGGACCTTCAACACGGCCTTCCTCATCGCCCCCGACGGAAGGTACCTCGGCAAGTACCGCAAGACGCACCCCGTCCCCATCGAGGAGACGGAGAGGATGGGGATCTCGCCCGGGGAAGAGCTTCCCGTATTCGATCTCCCCTTCGGGCGGGTGGGCATCATGATCTGCTTTGATCATTTCTTTCCGGAGGTCGCACGGGTGTTAGCGATCAAAGGGGCGCGGCTCATCTGTCTCCCTTCGATGAACTCCCCGCATCACGCGTGGAGCACGCGCTTAGCGGCGCGCGCGATGGACAACGCCTGCTTCCTCGCCGCTTCGGTCGTCCTGGGCGACGCGAACGCGGAGGGGGAGGCGGGGATCTACGATCCCAAGGGGATGCTCGTCGCAAGCCCGGGTCAGAGGGACGGAGTGGCCGTCGGGGAGATCGACCTGGAACGCCCGTACGTGCTTGCGCACTATGCGACGGCGGACCAGCCTCATCTCCTGGACGTCAGGCGGTTTCTGCTCGGGAGCCGCAGGCCGCATCTGTATGGGGATCTGACGAGAGAGGCTCAGGATCTCGATCAAGGCGCTTGTTAGAAGTCGCGGGTCGTGAGGATCGCCGTGAACTCGCGGCCCACCACCTTCTTCCCCGTTCCCTTGGCCATCGCGAGGCGGACGCAAAGCTCGCGCGCGCCGCTGGGCCCCACGATCTGGACCTCCAAGCCGTGCGGGAAACCGTCGCCTGTGGCATTGGCGATCGCGTACCGGGGGACGACGATCCCGGCGTCGAACCCGTTCGTACCGTTGTTCCAGCAGACCGACGCGTGTTTGTTCTTCGCAACCTTGGCGGGGATGAGGCTGCGCAGCCCTTCGACGGAGTCCCTGGGGATCACCATGTTCGGCCAGGGGCTTGTGTCGATCTGGCCGGTGGGCTGGCACTTGTAGAACGCGTTGTCCAGGTCGGAGGAGGTATCCCAGAGCCACTCGGATCCCTGCTGGGCGACGAAGGCTTTGACGATCTCGGCGCGGGGATCAATGGAGTCGGCGGGCTCGGGGTCCTCGATCGCCATGACCTGCGCGTAGTCGGCGAGGGGGACGCTGGCCCAGCGCATGAGGTCGAGGCTGTCCTTGCACCTCCCGATGTGTTCTTTTTCACGAATTGTGAGGTAATAGAGGACGAACCGGTAGACATTGATGCGGAAGTCGCGGTCCTCGCCCTCGCGGTAGGGAACCGTCACCACGAAGGGCGTCAGCACCTTGGTGAAGAGGAGGGCGTTTCCGGTCTTCTGGTTTCCGACGGTGTCGGGCGCCAGGGCGGCGCCGCTCTCTTCGATCCTCGGCAGGCGCAGGGAGTTGATCCAGGGGGAATCGGCGTCCTCCTCCAGGGCGTCGAGGTACTGCTGTCCCAGGGAGTCGTTCTCGAAGTAGCGTTTGGCGGAGAGGGTGTCGTCGCGGATGTCGTTGACGATCTCCTGGTTCCATCGCGCGAGCAGGTTATGAGCGGACAGCACAGCCGATTCGTCCATGAGGCTCAGGACCACGACGGCGAAGATCCACCAGGCCATCGCGACGATGACGAGCACCGTCATCATCTCGACGAGGGTGAAGCCCCGTCGGGCCGCGGCTTTCCGTCTCTCGAAACCACAGGATGCCATCTTCGCACGCCTCATCGGTCGATGTAGATCTTCTCCTGGTGCTGGGAGTAATGCAGGATCTTGTCGGTCCGGTACGCCTCGATGCGGATGATGTAGCTGCCTTCCGGGAAGATCGCCCGGGGCACGGACCACGCGTAGAGCTCGTCCCCATTGGGATCCTCGTCCTCGATGAGGTACGTTCCTGGGGGGCACCGGCCTGGGGTGGCCGGGGTTCTGTCCAGCATGTAGCGCCAAGTGTCGCCGCTGTCGGTGGAGTACATGAGGACGTAGCGCAGGTCGTCCTGCCAATCGTTTTCGGTGAAGCCGTCGGGGTAGTACTGGGTGTATTTTTCGCCGTCCCAGCGGAGGAACTCCGAGGACCACTGGACGGTGATGTCGTCCGGGTCATAGATCTCCGTGATGATGGTGGGCTGTTTGATGACAACGCGCGGCAGCTGTTCGATGCGGGTGGCGGCGACGAAATCGGTGTCGGGCTCGCCGGCGGTGAGGAAGCTGTGCACGAGGGACAGGAGCGCCCACTTCGCGATGAAGCCCGAACCGCTCTCGATGGTGCGGTCGATCCCGTTGATGACCTGGAAGGAGCTGTGGGTTCCGGACGGATTGGTGAGGGCCATGAGGGCGCTGCCGTTGCCGCTCGATCCGCCCCACGGGTGGTTGTAGTAGACCCGGACGTACTGCATGGAGTTATGCGGGAAGTCGCTTGTGAAGTCGAAGTCGGGGTTGGCTTGCGCGTTGGAGGGGCTGGACATGTTCGGCCGGAAGGGCCGGCTGATGGCAGCGGTCGTCGGAAGGGGGAAGGCGTAGTCCTGGGCGATCTCTTGGCCGCTGGTCACGAGCGAGCCGCTCGCGCCGTCCTGGTACTCGTGATGGAAGGTGCTCGAGCGGGTCCCGACGAGGAAGAAGGAGTTGCAGCCCTCGCGCTCCATGCAACGCCGTTCCAGGGTGAAGGTGGTGCCGCGGGGCAACTTCTCCGCGATGCTTTCGCGTCTCATGCGGACGTAGGTTGAGCTTGTGCTCCCCGTAGGGAGGTTGCCGTTGGCGGACCACGCGGTCCAGTCGTCGTCGGGGTAGAGCTCCCCGAGCCAGGTTTTTCCCCACCAATAGCCGCTCGAGAGGCTCCTCCCGCGCTTGATAAGCTTCGTCCCCGTCCCGATGGTGCTCGCATCGGAGGGTTGGGCCCCGTCGGTGATAACCTGCTCGGTGCGCGAGCCCGAGGTGCCGTAGAAGGGCTTGCGCGAGACGGGGACGCTCGAGCTGTATCCGTTCGAGGAGTCGTAGCCGATCTCGTTTCCGATCCCCAGGTAGTAGTAGCAGTATCCGGTGAGGGTGGTGTAGACCGAATCGGTGTTCATGAGGGCGGTGCGGAGGAGCTCGAGGTACCGCGGCACGTCGATCTTGAACTGGTGGTCGGCCCAGCCGTCGACATCGTTGCCCTCATCGTTCTCGATGCGCGTGTTGCCGTAGCCGGGCCAGTTGCTCATGACGTTGTAGCTGGAGTTCTTGAAGTTGTCGAACCACCAGTTGTAGTGATTCTGGAAGGAGAGGACGGGGGATGCGTTCTTGAGGTCGGCGTAGGGGCAGTGCCGCGGATCCCCGATGAACTGGGAGCGCTCGGTGAAGGGGACGTCGCCGGCGCTATTCGTCCACCAGGCGTAGGTGCGGGAAAGGTTCGTGGGCTGCCGCCGGCTAGCGGGAGGCCACATGACGCCGACGGAGAGGTCCGTGCCGATGCAGGTTTCGAAGGTGAGGCGGTTGGGCGCTTCGGCGACGCCGTCGTAGGGAGCGGTGAGCTCGCCGAGGACGCTTGAGCGCATGGCGGCGGGGATCGTGATGATCCAGCGGGCGGTGTTCTTTGGATTGTCGACCTTCACCGAGAGATTCTGGCTGAAATCGCCGGCGGATTCGGTCGCGCTGGGGATGTATTCGAGGCCGTAGAACTGCCAGGTGCTGCTCAGGCCCTGCCGATAGTTGGGAGACGAGGAACTCGAGAAATAGTAGCAGGTGAGGGGGGTGTTGTAGAGGGTGATGACGGTGTCGCGGGTGCCGGAGAGGGGATGCTCGACGTATTGCGCGGAGGCCCACATGTTTCCGTCGGCTCCCGCGGACAGGGGAGCGTTACTGACCCCGTACTGGTCCGCCTGGCCGTCTTTCCCGTCCCCCTTGCTCCCATCGACTCCGCCGTACACTTTCTGGATGGTGAGGGTCGGATTAGTGGCGCCGTTCACGTTGCCCGTGAGGTTGACGTTCTTGATCACGACCGAGATCGGCTCGGCCGTCGCGCGGGAGTCCGTCACGGAAAGGTTCTCGTAGGGGTCGCGGTAGGCGTAGACGCGGACCTGTAGGTCGGTTGCGACGGGGGTGCGCAGGTATCGCGGGTGAGTCACCACGCGCACGCCCTGGCGGCTGGAGGTCGAGGGGTCTTTCGCCGGATCGGAGTAGTTGCGCATCGCGGGCATCGGGACGAGCTCGCCGTGGAGGTTGATGAGGATGGCGTTCTCGAAGCTCGCGGGGTTCGAGCACATCCGTTCCAGGAGGATCCGCCACGTCGGCGCCGAGTCGTCCTCTAGGGAGCTACCGCGCCGGAGGTTGAAATAGCGCACCTCGTCGATGTAGCGCATCCCGTGGTTGTATTCGTCCGCGAGGCTGTAGGGCCAGGGGTTGTAGGAGGGGGAGGTCGCGTCGCCGTTGTATCCCCCCGTCTCCGTCCCGTCCACGCTCATCCGGGCCGCGATCTGGTTGGCCACGTAGTAATGGTCGGACGAGGAGCCCGAGGGCATGGCGCCCGGATAGAAGTAGACCCAGTTGACGTCCTGGTAGGAATCCACCTCCTCATTGATACAGGGGACGTACATGAAGTCGCGACCGTAGCTCGACTTCGTGATCCAGTGGGCGCGGAAGACGAGGCCCGGGTTGCGCGCCTGGAGGTCCGTGACGGTCGCCTCCATGAGCGGTTTGATGTTCGACATGTAGACCCACCAGCCCGGGATGTTCTCAAGGGAGAGGAAGTAGACGTCGTAGACCTGTGTGCTGGGATAGGCGTCGGCGGGGGTGCGCAGGACGGTTCCGACGTCCGCCAGGAGCGCGTGCGTGCCGTCGCGCTGATCGAGGTAGACCATGGCGCTCACGATGCGCACGTCGCGGGTATCCACCCCCGCGAAGGGGCGCACCACCAGGCGTCGACTGAAGCGCCAGCCCGAGGGGGTTGCGGGCGAGGTCTGGTTGGCGCTGGCCTGCTCGCCCGGCTGGATGTCCTGGATCGTGAGGACGGGGTTGTAGACCAGTCCGTCATCGAGGGGGTCGAGGCCGGCGGCGTCCTGGACACCTCCTTCCTGGGCGTATCGGCGGACCTCCTCCAGGAGCGAAATGGCCTTCTGCGTCGCAAAGGCGCGATCCCGCGAGAAGCGGTCGGCGTGCTGCATATCCACAACGAAAATGAGCGAGATGGTCGTGATGATCGCCAGGATCGCCAGCGACACGACCGCTTCGACGAGCGTGAAGCCCGAACGTCCCGTCATCCGTCGCATTGCCATTGTGTCAGGCCTTTCCAAACCGCTATTGCAGGAAGCAGAAGGGCGCGCTGAAGCGGTACTGTCCCGTGATCATGAGAAGCCGTTGTCGGACACCCGCGTCGAAGTCCAGCTCCGAGTAGTCGCCCAGCCCGCTGATGGAGAAGTGTCCCTTCACCATGAGGGTGCCCAGGACGAGGCTGGGCGCCTGCTGGGTGTAGTCGCCCTCCACGTAAAGGACGCCCGAAAAGTAGCTTGAGGAGTTCGACGCCAGGGTCACGTTCCCGTCCACGTAGACGATGGCCGTGCCGCGCAGCGGCTTGCTTGCCGTCCACGTCACATCGGAGTCGATATACACGAGTTGATAGTCCGGGAGCTCCGCCGGAAGGGAGCTGGGATCGGTCGTATAGATGTCGCTCAGGGTTCTGAGCTCCTGCTTTGTGACGCCGAAGACGTCCTCCATGTCGAGGAGGTACGTGGAGGGCGACGCCCCGCCGCGCGGCGGGGTGCCCGTCAGCTCCGCCCCGGAGTTGATCGAGGGCGAACCCGTGCCGTTTGGATAGACAAGCCCGTATCCCGGTCCCCCGCTCACCCGGCAGCGGTTTCCAAGCGTCGCCCAGTTCGCTCGAGAAAGGCAGACGGCGGCGTCCGCGGGGGGGACGATGCTCAAGCGTCGCAGCTCCGTCGACACCCGCGAGCTCGCGAGGATTCGGACCAACCGCTCGTCGTGACGTTCCACCAAGGCCCCGTCCGGCTCGGTCGTCTCCGTCTCGTAGTCGTAGCCGCCGAGGGCGACCTTCCGCCTCACAGTCCCGTCGGCGGTCTCGTACATGTAGTAGAAGCCATCCGGCGTATAGTTGTTTTCGAGGCGTTCGAAGACGTAGCCTTTTGACTCGATGTACCAGCATCGCCCTTGTCCGGTGAGGTTGCGCTCTTCGGTGATATCGCGCACGACGCGCACGCGCACCTCGTAACGCCCCCAGACGTGCTCCTTGGTGGAGATCTGGTACTCCCGGACCAGTCCGATGGCGGGATCGTCGGTTTCGTTGACGGGGGGACTGGCGTCCAAGTCGCGTTCGGGGGCGAATACCTGGACGGGCTGTTCAGTCTGACGACGGAACCATGCGAGCGTGTCCACCAAGCCCGCCTTGGCAGCGTTCACCGCCTGTCCGTGGTAGTTGAGCTCGTTCTGGATCACTTCCCTGGTCGTCCGGAACACGAGGAGCGCCGACAGCATCACGCCCATGAGGATCAGGGTCGCCGTGACAACCAGCATGAGGAGCGCCCCGCCTCGCCGTCTCAGGCAGAGCCTTCCAGCAACCGACGCCGGCGCAAGGTATCTCGCGCGCCAACGGCGGGGAGCCTCCACCCGCTCGGACCGCCCGTGCTCTGAGGACATTGCCTTCATGCAGCTTCCTTCGAGTCGTACGGACCCGTCTAGAATTCGACCGAAGCTGAACAGCCGCAACACTGTGTTTCGCAAAAGACATGCCAAAACAACCTTATGCGGGGATTATTCGGGGCGCGTTGACGTAAGTCAATCTAGGACGTTGTGATAGCGATTCGGCTTTCCGGGGGTCGAAGACTCGCCTTGCCCGAAGACGGCCCAATTCCGGGCAAGTCCTGACAAGAATTGTCACCCGGGGAGGGCCGCCGGGTTATCCCAAGAGGGAAGTCCCGCTCCCCCGGGAAGGATCACATGAGGATCCGGAAGGCCGTCTTCATGTGCCGCCCAAGATCCACTCCCGCGTTTCGACAAGGGAAGCGAGGTGGTCCTTGAGGGGGATGTACTCAAGACCCGCATAGGCGGAGTAGCCCGCCGCGTCGACGGCTTTGGCGAGGGCGGGATAGTTGATCTCCCCGTCTTTCGGCTCGTGGCGTCCGGGGATCCCGGCGAGGTGGAAGTGTCCGATCGTGTCGATCTGATCGGAGATCTTCTGCGTCAGGTTCCCCTCCATCACGCCGGCGTGGTAGATGTCGAAGAGGGCCTTTACGCGGGGATGGTCCACGGCGCGGACGATCATCGCCATCTCCTCGGTGCGGTCGAGGTAGTATCCGACGTGATCGTGGGAGGTGTTCAGGTTTTCGAGCACGAGTTCGAAGCCGGCGCGGTCCGCGATGGGGGCCATCCGCCTGAGCCCCGCTACGATCGCTCTCGCCTGGGCCCACCGGGTGACCTTCTTGAGCGTATTGCCGGCCAGCACGATGAGCCTTCGGCAGCGGACGACCATGGCCGCCTCGATGGACTTCTCGAGCTGTCGGATGAGTTCGTCATGCACGGCGGGGTCGTTCAGCCCCGGATGGATGCCGAAGGCCGTCATGGCGACGATCTCGAAGCGGTCCTCGCGGCAGGCGGCGGCGATCGCCTCCAGGTTCTTGCCGTCATGTCCCCAGAACTCCCCCGCCGAGAAGCCCGCCGCCTTCACCTTGGCGATCCTCTCCTCGAGCGGCACGTCCGTGAAGAAAAGCTCCAGACACACCGAGAGCTTCATGGCGTCCTCCTTTGGAAGAAAGGCATCAACCCCGCACGCGCACGGGTCTCCCCGTCCGCATGCTCTCCGACGCGCACAGGGACAAGCGGAGCGATTCGACGCCGTCCGCGTAGCTGGAGAGAACGGCGTCCTGTCGGCCCGTTCGCAGCGCCTTCGCGAAGGCGGCGTCCTCGGCCTCGAAGATGTCCTCCTCGCCCGCGATCCGCTCGACGCCGCCGGCGCGGGATCGTCCCTTTTTCTCCGTATGGATCTCCACGTCCATCTTCCACGTGCTGAAATGGGCGACGAATTTCGTCGTGTAGACGGAGAGGAGGATCGCGCCGGCGCCCTTGGGCGCAATGCAGCAACTCATGATGTTCCCGATAGCGCCGTTGGCGAAGTTAAGGCTCACGCACGAGGCGTCCTCGATCGAGTACCCCTTCACCTTCATCGCGCCCTTCGAGGAGCAGGCGTGGAGGCTCGTCACCTCCCCGAAGAGATATCGGGCAAGATCGAACGAGTGCGTCGTCTGCTCGACGTGCTGCCCTCCCGACATGCGCTTGTTGATCCACCAGGGCACGAGATAAGGCGACCCGAACCAACCCCCGTAGAGGAGCGTCGGCTGCCTCATCCCGCAGGCGCGGGACAGGAGGGCCCTCACCCTCTGCACGCCTTTGCGGTAGCGCGTCATGTAGCCGGCGCAGGTGATGAGTCCCTTGCGGTGCGCGGCGTCCCGGATCCTCTCCGCCTTGCGGATGTCGAGGTGCAGGGGTTTCTCCACGAAGAGGTGGCAACCCGCTTCGATGACGTCCATCTCGGGCCCGTGGGCGTAAGGCGGCAGCATGACGTAGACGGCGTCGAGATCGCTCCCCCTTGAGCATCTCCCGGTGGGAGGAGTAGACCTCCGCGTCCTTGAGGCGCTGCGAGCGCGCGAACTCTTCCGCCTTTCCGGGCGCCTTGTCGCACAGCGCAGCGATCCGGACGCCCTTCACTTTCGCCAGCGCGCGAGCGTGGTAGCCGGCGATGCCGCCGGTTCCCAGGAAACCGATCTTAACCGACATGTCCGAGTCTCCTTTCCCATGGGCGTTTTTTCGGCCCGCCGGACCTCCGCCGGCGCCGCGGATCAACCGCGCCATTCCTTGCAGCCCTCTTCGAACTCCCGGAGCGCGTCCTCATCGAGCTCCACGCCGAGGCCCGCCGCACGGCGGGGGAGCGTCACGAAACCATTGTCCATCGGCAGAGGCGCGCGCACGAGGCTTTTCGGCATGCCGTGGTCGAAGAATCCGCCGAGCTCCCCGCAGGGGCCGTCGGGCGTCGCCACCGCCGTCAGGTGCTGATACGCGGCGCTCCCGATCCCGCAATATCCCGTCCCGCCGATCACCGCGGGCACGCCGAACGTTTGGGCGAGCCTGACGTGCCGCAGCGCCCGCGTGAGACTCCCCGGCTGGTCCGCATGCACCCCGATCGCATCCGCCGCGCCGGCCCGCAAGACCGCCAAGAGATCCCCCGTCCGCCGCGCATGCGCGTCCACCATGACCTTCGCTCCCGGTCCCCCGCGCAGTCTGGCATAATCCGAGATCGGTCCTTCGAGCGGGTCTTCGAAGACGTCCAGCCCCGCCGCGCCGAGCGTCTCCACCGCTCGCCGGGCCGACTCGAGATCCTTGTAGCCGCAGTTCGCGTCGCCCTGCAGGGTGATTCCCTTGTCCGTCGCAGAGCGCACGGCCCGGACGCGGGCGAGGTCCTCCGAAAGGAGGCCTGCGAGTTTGACCTTGAGATACCGGTATCCCTGAGCGAGGAAGCGCTGCGCGGCCTCCCGCGCCTCTTCGGAATTGTGCGGGAAGAGGCAGGGCATGAGGGCGACTCGGTCCGAGGGGGCCCCGCCGAGAAGCACGTGCGCGGGGAGCCCCGACAAACGCCCGACGAGATCGTGAAGCGCGATCGACACCCCCTCACAAAGAATCCGCTCGTGGTCGGAGGGCATCTCCGGGAGGAGGCTATCCAGTCGTCGCGCGTCCGCTCCCACGAGGGTGGAGGCGAAATCGAGAAAGGAGTCGGTCGGCGGCACGCCTGCCTCCCCCACGCCCTCCGCACCTCCGGCGGAAAGCCGCACCACCACGAACGGGAACGCGCGCACCTCCCCGTAACTGAACACGACCGACACGGGCATCCGAAGCCAGTGCAGCCGGACGCGGTCGATCACGCAATCCCCGCCCATCAGGAGCTCCTGCGGGAAACCCGGAAGACGACAGCGTCGAGGGGGGCCACGGGGCGACGAAAGGTCGCGATCACATTGGGTCCGTCCTTGCGGAGGGCCGACGGGCGGACCTGCGCGAAGCGTCCGGAACTTCGGAGGATCTCAAAGCGGACCCCCTCGGGCTTGCCGCGATGCTCGAACGTGAGCGTCACCTTGTCCCAGCCGTCGGTCTCGAAGTTGAGCGCCGCGACGAACGAGCAGCCCGGATAGTCCCTGCGGACGGGCATCATCCACGCGCCGCCGTCCACGAAGAGGTCCACCCTGTCGCGTGCGAGCCAGCGCACGACGCGTTGGAGCTGTGAGCGGCGACGCCAGCTCATGAAGCCGGTGGTCACCCCCGATGAGAGGTCCAGGGCGTAGGTCGCCACGCGTCCGCCGAGGTCATTCTCGAAGAGCGCGAACGCCGTCATCAGCTCGCGGTGCTCGTTGTCCACGAAGGTCGAGGCCCCGCGCGCCCGCGGCGAGAGGGAGAGGGGATACACGGAGCCGGCCGTGTCGGCGGTCACGCTTCGCATCGTCACGTAGCACGGATCGCCCTCGGGGGCCGGGACATCGTCCATCCGCTCCGCGCCCAGGAGGAGACCCTCGCGTCGAAGCGGTTCGCCCACGTCCACGCCGACGAGGTGCCCGAAGCCCAGGTCCTGGAGCGTCCGCGCGGCGGAGCCGTCGAGGAGAAGGCCGCCCTGGAGGAGCCTCTCGATCTCGGGGGCTCGGAGGGAGCGCGCGGACTGACCCGTGAGAGCATGGACACGCGCGTCGGCGTTGAGGAAGACCGGGATGCCGCTCCCCTGGAGAGGCACGAGCCATCCTTCCCCGCGGAATCGGAATCCGTCGAATCCTTCGCCGGGCTTGAGGCGCACATCATCGGCATAGCGTTTCGGGTAGGGCGTCGAGACGCCGCGAGGGGTCCCTCCCGCCGGCGCGACACCGGCGATCGCGTCGATCATCGGTTTCAACTTTTTGAGCATCGCGGCGAGCCGGGGCTCGTCCGACAGAGGGCTTCCCACCATGTCGAAGAGGTTCATCGTGACGGCGCGGTTGCCCAGCACCTGGCCGAGCAGGATCTGAAACCGAGTCATCCGCGCCGACTTCGAATAGGAGGTGTAGACGGAGTTCTCGAGCTCCGGGCAGTTCTCCGTTCCCGGCGGGAGACACGCGGTCTCCTTCAGGATGTCGAAGTTGTCGGGCAGGAAGCCGATCGCGCGTCCCTCCCCGTAGGGCGCGAGACTGGTGCGGGCGAGGGGCCTCAAGGGTCCGGCGAGCGCGCGGATCGCTTCCTCCCACCAGCGGCCGTCCGTGGACCAGCTCTGCATGAGCCCCAGGCGGGTCGAGGGGGATTCCTCGTGGACCACCCGCTCGATCTCCCGCGCGATTTCGACCATGATCCGTCCCTGGAAATCGAGCCAGCGCGCGCGGACGGGGTCCGGGTCGCCGGGGCGGGTGATCCTCTCGACCAGCGTCTCGCGCGAGAGCTTCTCCCCGAGCTCGAGTGCGAACGCGGCCAGGTGCGCGGGGCAGTAACAACCGAGTTCCGCTCCGCCCTCGGCGAAGGTTTTGAAGTCATCCTCAAGCCACAGCTTGTCGGGTCTCGTGGTGGCGTAGAGGCGATAGGCCGCCAGCACCCATCCCCGCCAGCCGCTGCTCAAGGGGCAGGCGCGTTCAAGCGCTTCCGCGCCGTCCGGCCGCACGCGCCAGTGGAATCCCTTCGGGGGGCCCGCCGCGTAACGCGCCCGGTGGGCATGGTTCAGGGTGACCCAGGGATTGATCGAGAAGATGATCCCTTCGCGTGCCTGGGCGTCCCTAGCCTTCTCGAGCCACGCCGCATACTTCCGCAGGAGCTCGAGGGGCGTGAACCCGTGGTTGAAATCCTCGGCATCGACCTTCCAGATGATCTCTGCGATGCCGACCTTTTTCGCGAACGCGATCGCCTCCGCGATGGTGTCCTGCGCCTTCCAGAGGGGAAGGTTCCGCCGCAACATGTAATGCGCCCCGAGCTTCGCGCGTCTGTTTCTCTCGGCCATCCGGTTCAACACCTCCCTGTTATCAAGAAAGGGACAAGACAGAAAGCGGTATGATACAAGCCCCCGACTGCGAACCATCACGGAATTCGGTCCGATGTCCGCCGGGAGAGGCCATCCGGACGGAAAGACTGTTGCCGACCATAGAAGCGCGGCGTATCATTCCTGGGCGCTCATCCGTTGCCGTTCCCGCTTGAAAGGCATCCCTGCCGTGAAGAAGTTCATGGTCCGCTGCGACATGGAAGGGGTCACGGGAGTCGTCGTCGGGGAACAGGCGGAGCCGGGGCACAGCGCCTACGGCTGGGGCCTACGCATGTTCAACGAAGAGCTTTTAGCGCTCCTTGCGGGCCTGCGCGAGGGCGGCGCCGACCAGGTCGTCGTGTATGACGAGCACTACTACGGGACGAACGTCGATCTAGCGGCGCTCCCGGAATACGCAAGCGTGATCGCCGGGAAACCCCCCTACCGCGAAGACTGGGCGGGGGGACTGGACGCGTCGTTTGCGGGCGTCGTTCTCTTAGGCTTTCACGCCAAGGCGGGAACGCCTGGAGCGTGTCTATCTCACACCTACGAGCCCGATATCGTCGAGATCGTCCTCAACGGAAAGTCGGTCGGGGAGATCGGAGTGGAGGCGGCGATCGCGGGGGACTGGGGCGTCGCGGTCGTCATGGTGGTTGCGGATTCCTCGGGCGTGGCGGAGGCGCGCGCGCTCCTTCCGGAGGTCGTGGGCGTGTCGGTGAAGGAATCTCTTCCGGGCGGAGGGGCGCTGTGTCATCCCCTCTGCGTCACCCGGAGCGCGATACGGACCGCCGCCGCGTTGGTGGCCGGATCGGCGCCGCCTGTGAAGCCGTACCGGCTCCAAGCCCCGGTGACGCTCGAGGTCCGTCTGCGCGAGGGCGCCTACCGCGACGCCGTGGGCAAGCTCTTTGCGTCGCGCATGTCCGCTGCTGACAGGCTGCGCCTCACCGGCGACACCGCGACGGCCGTCTGGGCGGAGTACTGGCAGAAGAAACTTCAGGCGCAGGAGGTCTGTGGGCGCGCATCGAGCGAGGATAACCCGTGAAGGAACCCATTTCGCGATACGCCCGCGTGGGACTATCCCACCACATGCTCTACTCGAAGTGCATGGTGGACGCCGACGACCACGTCGTCACCTTCGAGAAGTTCCTGCGACGAGACGACATCGAGACTTTCGACTGCTGCCTGCCGTATGGAGAAGAGCGTCGCAAGCGGCTCATCCCGCAAGTGCTCCAATGCGGGAAGGAAGCCGTCTACGCGGCGCACCTCTTCCCCCTGTACCTCATATCTTTAGGCACGACGAGCCTGCAGGAGCAGGGGCTTACGCGGCTCTTTTACCGCGACCAGATCGAGGTCGCCTCGCGCATGGGGGCGACGGGATTCGTCTTCGCGACGGGCGGGGACGCACCTCTTGACAAGCGCCCGGCGGCGCTCGCGGCGTGCCGAGATTTCTGCCGTTGGTTCGCAGGCGAGCTGGCGAAGAAGGGGATCGTGGCGCTCCTAGAGCCCTTCGACCGGTTCACGGACAAGAAGTTCCTCTTGGGCTCGACGGAGGAGTGCGTTGCGCTCATCCGATCGCTTGAGCCGGAGATCGACAACTTCGGGATCGAGCTCGACTTCGCGCACGTCCCGCTCATGCGCGAGACGTTCGAGCACGCGGTCAGGACCGCAGCCCCGGTTCTCAAGAGGGTCCACCTTGGGAACTGCGTCCTCAAGGACCCGTCCCATCCGTTGTTCGGGGACAAGCATCCGCCGATGGGCATCGGGGGTGGGGAGATCGACGTCCCGGAGCTTACCGAGATTCTAAGACTGCTTCTTGAAATAGGTTATCTCAACGAGAAGGGGCGAGGGGCGCTCATCATCGAAAGTCAGCCTTTTCCGGGCCGATCGGCGGAGGAGACGGCGACCGACCAGATGGGGAGGCTTGAGGCCGCTTGGCGGGGGGTATAGGCATCGGTGGCCGCCTGGGGTTTCGCCCGCAACTCCTTTTATGCAAAGCCGTTATATCAAGGTTGGCCACGTATATGCTCACGGGGCAAACGCAGAAGGCCAGCGGCGGCAAGGGAGTTTCAGGGTCTTACGCAGATTCTTTCGGATGCGCGGGCTTGACTTCGAGCGGGCGGCGGGTATAGTGGTTGGAGAGGCGGGGTTTCCTAGCGGCAGCAAGCTAGATTTGGGGAAGGAGAAACCGCGATGGTTCGTGTATGGTCAGGTGTCAGCGTGCTGGTCGTTGCGGCGGTATTGTGCATGGGGGGGCAGGCGTTTGGGATCACGTGGTATCAGAACCCGGCCAACGGTCACCTGTATGGAGTGAGCGAAGCGACGACTTGGGATGCGGCGGAGGCTGAGGCGGTAGGGCTGGGCGGGCATCTGGCAACGATCCGGTCACAGGCGGAAAACGACTGGCTTGTGGCAACGTTCCAGGTCCCGTGGTATTACATCGGCTTCAACGACGCGGCGGAGGAAGGCAACTGGGTGTGGTCAAGCGGGGAGTCGGTGGTCTATACGAACTGGAAAGAGTTCGAGCCCAACAACCTGTACGACGACGAGAGCTACGCCTTGATCGACCTAGCGAACGGACTCGGGGATTGGAACGACTGGAAGGGCGAGTCGGCGGGGATTATCGAGCTCATTCGGGATCAAGAGGTTCCGGAGCCGGCGACCTTGGCGCTGATGGCGCTGGGATGCGCGGCTTTGGGGCTGGTTCGCCGTCGGGGGCGTCAGGCAACTCATTAGTCAGTGGCGTAAGCCTGTCTGGTCCGCCACCGACGCTCGAAGAGCGGCATTGAGATAGTCGCTCTGCGATGACGACAGGCCGCTATCGCGACCCGGGAGGGTCGCGACAAGCGGCCTTTTCTTTTTGGGAGGTCCCGCCCGGCAGGGACGCCGTCCGTGCCGCCCAGTTCCTCCCCGCCCACCTTCTAGCGCTGAACTCGAGGAAGCTATGGGAGCGAGAGCTACGCTCTATTCCCGTCGCATGGGAAGGCTGTGCGCCGCCTAGCGCGCGGTTTCATCAGCGGCCGGCGGTTCCGAGTCGGCGTCGCAAGGGGCGTTATCCCAAAGTGTTCGGTCGTTGACTCCGGGCCGGGTCCGGCTATGATGAGCGCTGATGAAGCCGCAGGACCCTCCATCCCGCCCGCATCTTTCACGCGCCGTGGGGCTGCGACTTTTCGCAACCGTGTTCCTCATCTACCTCCTATTCACGGGGAGCACCTTTGAGGGATACGGGGAAGACACCTTCCGCACGTCCGCCGGTTTCGCCAAGGCGCTTGTCGGAGGGGGCGCGCCCGAACACCTTTCGCCCCAAGGGTTCTACCTCGAGCCCATCTTGGGCGTCCCCTTT
Organism: Planctomycetota bacterium; assembly: GCA_043803205.1. Taxonomy (GTDB): domain Bacteria; phylum Planctomycetota; class DG-23; order JAZDKG01; family JAZDKG01; genus JAZDKG01. Next base: position 27,125 of record JAZDKG010000041.1, on the reverse strand, counting down.
TACGCAGCAGGGGCGCTCCTCGACCGTTTGACAGGTCGCGCCGACGTCGTCGCCTTCCGCGTTTTCGCCTGGAACGCCTTCGTCGCGCTGCAGGCGGCACTAGCGGTCATTCTCCTTTACGTCACCGCCATCAAGCTCTTCCGCAGCGTGCGGACGGCGCTCCTCGTTGCGCTTCTCTACGCCTTCGCCACCATCACCTTCGCGTACAGCGGCTTGGGACACGAGACGATGCTGACCTTGGCGCTACTAGCATCCGTCGCCGCGATCGTTTCCCTGAGCCGCGAGCCGCTCGTGCGATGGGTGGTCCTAGCGGGCTTAGCCGCAGGAGCGACGGCGGCCACGAAATCCTACGGCGCCCTCTTCGTCCCCTTCCTCTTCCTCTACTTCCTTCTCGCGCTCCGGCAGCACCGCTCTTCCCGGGCGTTCATCGAACAGGCGGCTCTCTTCTGCGTGTGCGTTCTCCCGTTCGCCATCGGCGACCTCTTCTATGCGCGGATCTTGGCCCGCGCCGCAGGTCACCTGCCGGGGGGACGGCTCACCCTTGACGCAAGCCGCATCCCGTTCGCTCTCGTCGGGATGTACTGGAGCGCGGGGAAAGGCTTTTTCCTCTACAACCTCCCGCTGCTCTTAGCGATCCCGTTAGCGGGGGCGTTCTGGAAGAGCTTCCGCATCGAGGCCGTCTCTTTCCTGTGCCTGATCCTCTTCTGGTCTCTTCTCGTCGCCGCCTTCGCGCCGCCCCTAGCGTGGGGGGACGAGATGTGGGGACCGCGGTATCTCTACCCGCTCGTGCCGCTCTTCACTCTTGTCTTAGGGGCGATGGTCCGCGAGGACGATTCCATTCCGCTTGTCTACTCGATTCCAGCCGCAGTTTCGGCGGCCGCCGGAATGGCGATTCAGCTTCTCGGTCGGGTCTTTCCCAAGAACTACGTAACGAACGTGTTCGGGGACGCGAGCCTCAACAACGTCGAGACGTGGCAGTACATGCCGGCCTTCAGCCCCCTGCGCCTGCGGTGGTACATCGCCAAGGCGCATCTAGCGGGCAGGACCGTAGAGATGAGCTACGCTCCCGTGTATCTATCGCATCAGACGCCGGCGGGGGCGCCGGCGGCGGGAGCAGCCGTCGCGGTGCTCCCGGTGAGCCCGTCCGCCTTCCCGCCCGCCATGTGGTGGTACGGGTATCTCGGGCGGATGCTGGCGGGGGAGCGCTCGTCCCGCGTGGTCGCACCCGTCATCGCGGCCGCGGTCATCGCCGGGGCGGCCGTCGTGAGCGGGGTGATGTTAGCGGGCGCGGCCCGCGGGCTTTCGTCGGGGAAGGCCGCCACGGAGGGTAAGGAGCCGAGATGAGCGGCGCGACCCCTGAGATCTCCGTTCTCATCCCCGTGTGCAACGAGGCGGAAAGCCTTCCCATCCTCTACGACGAGATCCGCCGGGCGCTGGACGGGCTCGGAAGGCCTTACGAGATCGTGATCGTCGACGACGGGTCCAGCGACTCAAGTCCCGACATCGAGCGGGAGCTCGCGCGGAAGGATTCGCGCGTGACGGTGCTCCTCTTCACGCGGAACTTCGGGCAGACGGCGGCATTGGCGGCGGCGATCGACCGCGCGCGGGGCTCCATTCTCATCCCGATCGACGCCGATCTTCAGAACGACCCAGCGGACATCCCGCGGATGATCGCCAAGCTCGAAGAGGGGTATGACGTGGTGAGCGGCTGGCGCCGTCCGAGACGCGACCCATGGCTCACCCGGGTCCTTCCTTCCCAAGTCGCCAACCTTCTCATCTCGTGCGTGACGCGGGTGCCGCTGCACGACTACGGCTGCTCCCTCAAGGTGTACCGTCGCGACGTTCTAGCGGGAGTGCGCCTCTACGGCGAGATGCACCGCTTCACGCCGGTCTACGCGGCCTGGCAGGGGGCGCGCGTCACCGAGATGCAGGTCCACCACCGTCCGCGCACGCGCGGGCGCAGCAAGTACGGGTTCCTGCGGACGCTCAAGGTGCCGTTGGACCTTTTCACCGTAAAACTCTTAGGCGACTATTCGACGAAGCCGATGTATTTCTTCGGCGGGATGGGACTAGTCCTGCTTTTCGGCGGCCTCGCCTCGGCCGGATGGTCTGTCTACAAGCTCATCCGGTGGCAACACCCCGTGTTCACGGACCCCTTCGCGCTCTTCGCCGTGTTCCTGTTTCTCACCGGCCTCATCTGCATCCAGATGGGGCTTTTGGCGGAGCTCATCGTCCGCACCTACCACGAGTCACAGAACAAGCCCGTCTACGCGGTCCGCGAGGTCATTCACGGCGACGACGCCGACACGGGGAGGCGGGCGGGCGCGGGTTGAAACACCGCAACGAGAGCTAAGCCGATGTGCGGCATCTGCGGCATTTATTCCCTCTCGGGCCGGTCCGAGATCGAAGCACGCGTCCTCGAGGAGATGACCGCGAAGCTCACCCATCGGGGTCCCGACGACGCGGGGATGATGCTGGCGCCGGGGGCGGGTTTAGGCATACGACGCCTCAAGGTCATCGACCTCGAGACCGGGCACCAGCCGATCGAAAACGAGACGGGGACCTTAGCGACCGTTTACAACGGCGAGGTCTACAACTACCGCGAGCTGCGCGTGGAGCTTGAGGCGCGCGGGCACCGCTTCCGGACGCGCACCGACACGGAGGTCATCCTCCATCTCTACGAGGAGCGCGGGCCCGACGCGCTCGACAGTCTCAACGGCATGTTCGCGATCGCCATCTACGACCGCGAGCGCCGCGCCCTGTTTTTAGCGCGCGACCGCATGGGGATCAAACCCCTCTACTACGGCGTCTTCGGGGACCTGCTGCTCTTCGGCTCGGAGCCGAAGAGCATCCTCTGTCACCCCCGCGCACGTGGGGTGGAGATCCGTCCGGAGGCGCTGGCGGAGTACCTCGCCAACGAGTTCATCGCCGCCCCCCGCACGATCTTCCGGGACCTCTCGAAGCTCGAGGCCGGACACTACCTCATCGCGCAGGATGGGCGGATCGAAACGCGGCGCTACTGGGAGCGTCGCGGGGCCCAGGACACCGAGGCGCGCTCCCCCGTGGAGGCGGAGCGCCGTCTCGAGGAGTTGCTCCTCGACAGCGTCCGTCGGCGCCTCATCGCGGACGTGCCGGTGGGGGTGTTCCTTTCGGGCGGGATCGACTCGAGCACGATCGCGGCGCTCGCCTGCCGAGTCCACAACGGGCCCGTCAGGACCTTCTCCGTCGGGTTCGAGGACCCCAGCTTCGACGAGTCCCCCTACGCGAAGCTCGCCGCGGACAGCCTCGGCACCGACCACTACCACACCGTCATGACGGCCCGTCATCTCCAGGATGCGCTCCACGACGTCGTCGGACTCCTCGACGAGCCGCTCGGCGACGCGTCGATCATCCCCACGTATCTCCTGAGCAAGTTCACGCGCGAGCACGTGACAGTGGCCTTGGCAGGGGACGGGGGCGACGAGCTCTTCGCGGGGTACCCCACGTACATCGCGCACAGGATAGCCAAGGGCTACCGTGCGCTGCCGGAACTCATCCGGACGCGCGTCTTCGCCCGGGCGGTCCGCGCGCTACCGGTATCCAAGCGGAACTTCAGCCTCGACTTCATGGCCAAACGTTTCCTCGCGGGGGTGGAGCTTCCTCCCGTGGAACGCCACATGACGTGGATGGGTTCCTTCACGCCGGGGGAGATCCGCGCGCTTTTGCGTCCCGACTTCGCCGGCGACTGCGCCGTTGCGGGCGTGTACCAGGCCGCCGAGGAAGAGGCGCGCCTCGCCTCAACGGGGACCCCCCTCGAGATGGCCCAGCGCATCGACCTGAGGATGTACCTCGAGGAGGACATCCTGGTGAAGACCGACCGGGCCAGCATGGCGAACTCCCTCGAGGTGCGCGTGCCGTATCTCGACCACCGCATCGTGGAGTTCGCGCTGGGGCTCCCTATGCGCTGGAAGCTCCACGGGGTGACCACGAAGTGGATCCTCAAGAGGATCGCCCAGCGCTACCTTCCCGCGCGCATCGTCCACCGGCCCAAGAAGGGGTTCGGGATTCCCGTGGCGCGCTGGCTGGACGGGGACCTCAAGAGCTGGGCCGCGGAGCTTCTCTCGGAGACGCGCCTCGCGCGTCAGGGGATCTTCGATCCCGCCGCGGTCACGAAGCTTCTCGCGGACCACCATGCCAACCGCCGCGACAACCGGAAAGGCCTCTGGACGATCCTCATCTTCCAACTCTGGTACTCCCGCTTCATGGAAGACAGATGAACGAAGCCGAATTCCGCCGGTGGAACGAGGAGATGGTGGCGCGCTTCCCGAGCGTGGACTACTACGAGCACTCCCATCCCGTCGTGAGGTGGATCGAGGGGCGACGCTTGGCGTTCTTGGCGCGCGAGGTGGACCGCCTCGCCCCGGCGTCGGTGCTCGAGGTCGGGTGCGGCGCGTGTCACGTCCTTGCGCGCATGAAGGCGAAGCTACGCGTCGGGACCGACATCTCGCCCGCGATGCTGTCGGCGAGCGCGGAGCGGACCGCTGGGCAGTCCATCCGGCTCGTCCAGGCGGACGCGCGGAAGCTTCCCTTCGCCGACGGCTGCTTCGATGCGGTCGTTTGCACGGAGGTACTGGAGCACGTGCCCGATCCCGCGGGAATCGTCGACGAGGTCCATCGGGTCCTGCGCCCGCGGGGCATAGCGATTTTCACCGTCCCCTGTGAAGGCATGATCGACGCCGTCAAGAAGGTCCTCGCCTTCCTCGGACTTGACCGCCGTCTCTTCTCCAACGTCGCCGAGCTCCGCGCGAAGGGCTGGCACCTGCACGTTTTCACCCTAGGATCTTTCGTGAAGCTCCTAGCGGGACGATTCCGGATCCGGAGCATCCGGCGCCTTCCCTTCGTCCCGCTTGTCCTGCGCTACGCCGCCGTCTGCGTATCCCGCGAGGGCGGGACCGGAGGATCGAGCCCTTGAGCGAGCCAGCGCCCGAGCCGCGGCGCCTTCCCGACGACCTCGGGCATCTTCCGGGGGTGCTCGTGTGCGTCGCGGCGGCGGTCATCCTTTTTGCGAACCTCGGCGTCGTCGTCTTCTGGGGAGACGAGGCGGAGACCGCGATCCTCGCCCGGAACGCGCTCCACTCGGGCCTGCCCCGCGCCTGGGACGGCAGGAACCTCGTCGAGTCGCTGGGCATCGGCTTCAACGACCGCCTCGTCTGGAACCAGCAGCCGTGGCTGTCGATCTACCTCGCCGCGGGCTCGTTCGCCCTCTTCGGGGAGGACACGACCGCGGGTCGGATCCCGTTCGCCTTGGCGGGGCTCCTCACGGTGATCCTGACGGGGGTGCTCGTCCACAAGGAGACGCGGAGCCGTCCCCAAGCGCTCCTGGCGATGGGGCTTCTCACGGCGAACGTGCAGTTTCTCCTCTTCGCGCGGCAGTGCCGGTACTACGCGCTCCTTCCGCTGGGCGTGGTGCTGCTGCTCCTTGCGTGGCGGAAGATCGAGGAGTTCCCGGGCGCGGTGCTCTTCGGCTTAGCGGCGGCCTTCCTTTTCCACGCGAACTACCTAGCGGTCGTGCCGACCCTGGGGGCCTTCTGGATCCATGCGCTCATCTGGCGGCGGGAGAAGCCGGTGCTTCTGGATCTCGCGCTGGCGACGGTGTTGTGCGCTCTGCTCACGATCCCGTGGGCCTTCTACGCCGAGATCGGCTCGACGGTCCGGCAGCTTCCGGGGCTGTCGGCAGGCGAATGGCTCTTCCGGGTGAAGACCTACGCCTCGAAGGTGAGCCGTCGGATCATCCCGTTCTCGTTCCTCCTCGCCCTCTTCGTCCCGTATGTTCGGGGCCGGCTCCCGGAGCGCCGCTTAGCGCGCCTGTGCGTTCTCATCCTCTTGGCGCACGTCCTCTTCATCCCGCTGGCGGGCCCGGCGCTGGTGCTGCGTTACGCCGTGGGCCTTTTCCCGCTGGGGGCGGTGCTGGCCGCCTCCCTTTTCGCCGCTCTCTGGAGATGGAGGAGGCCCGTCGCGGCGGCCGTCGCGGCGGTTTTCGTCGCGACGCACCTATGGAACGCGCTGGACATCGCCGCGACGAACGCGGTCAAGTTCGCCGTCGGCGCCACGGACACATTCGAGAACCGCTGGATCCGCGAGGACCGTCCGCGGCTCTTCCTGCGCGTGGAGTACCTCGACTACGCGCGGGAGGTCCTGCACGGCTTCCCGGAGAACCCCAACCTCCTTCTCGTTCAGTTCGTGCGCGAGCACGTGAAGCCCGGGGAGCTCGTCGCGACCGGGCACGACTGGCTCCCCCTCATCTTCTACACCGACGCGCGCATCATGGGAGCGTGGGAGACGCCGGCGGACATGGTCGAGATCAAGCGCGGCATCCCGGGCTACGTGAACGAGCCCTGGGGCGAGCCCGTCTTTTGGTACCTCCACAGAAAGAACTACTGGAAGGCGCTGCTCCCCGAGATCCTCGCGCGCGCCGAAAGGGGCGAGTACCGCGTCGAGAAGTTCGAAACCTCCATCCCGGACATCCCCCACGGGAACGATCCCGACTTGGACTCCCGCATCCGCCAGGGCCTTGCGGGCTACGGGACGATTGATATCTATAGGGTTGAGAAGGTCTCCTCTCCGGCCTCGGCTCCCGGGGTCGTCCTGAGGCCCGTCCGCCGAAGCCCGCTTGCAGGCAGGGTTCGCCCTGAAGGGAAAGGATAGCGTCCTTGTTCTTCTTCACCCGCCGGTGCGCGATCGTCGTGTTGATCGTCCTCGCGGTCCTCGCGACGCTGGCGATTCGCGCCCTCCCATCGATCGTCGCCCATCCGTTCGTCGAGCGGCTCCTCAGCGGCGACGGTCGCTACCGGGTCGGCCAAGCGGACACGCTCACCCTCGCGGCCCAGATCTACTGCGCGTTCCTGTCGCTCTCGTGCGTGGCCTTAGCGGTCTTGGTGTGGGCGCGACGGATCGTCCGCAGCGCCGGCGCGTACCTGGGGCTCATCCTCCTCCTGGGCCTCGTGCTGAGGCTCGTCTGCGCCTTCATCTTCGAGGGCGCGCCCGACGTTCGATGGTCCATGGGCTTCATCGAGACCGTCCACCGCGGAGAGAATCCCTGGATCCACGACCGGCTTCATTACCCCCCGATCCACCTCGCGTATCTCCTCCTCGCCGACCGGCTGAGCGCGATAGCCAATATCCCCGTCGAGACGGCCGTCCGAATCCCCTGGATCGTCTTGGACGTCCTGAGCGCGCTCCTCCTCTACCTCATCGTGCGCGCGAGAGGCGGCACCGATCGTTCCGCGCTCTTCGCCGCCGGCTTGTTGGCGCTCTCCCCCTACCCCATCGCCGTGAGCGCGTTCCAAGGGGCGTGCGACTCCTCGTGGATCTTCTGGACCCTCTTCGCCTTCTACGTTCTCGAGGTGAGAGACGACCTCGCGGGGCTAGCGGTGAGCGCGCTCCTCCTCGGCGTGGGGATCGCGTCGAAGCCGATCCCGCTTCTTGTGGTGCCCGCTTTCGCGTTGTCGCGCAGAACGTGGCCGAGGAGGGTCCTCTACGCGGTCCTCTCCCTTGCGCCGCTGTTGGCGCTTACCGTCAAGCATTTCACGTATCCCGAATGGGGCTTCTACGGGTTTCTCCGGTCGTACGGAACGGCGGGCCCGGCGTACGGCATCTACGGGATCCCGTCCTTCGTCCTCATGCTTACGCGCATCGACGCGTTCCAGAGCGCCCCGTCGCTCCTGGAGCTCAACACGTTCTTGGCGCGATGGGGCGACCTCGGGTGGAAGATCGCGCTCGTCGCGGTCTGGGCGGCCCTTGCGTGGCGGCGGAATCTCGCGAACTCCCTTGTCGTCACCTTCGCCATCGTCCTTACTCTCACCATGCGCTCGTTCACGAACTACTTTGTGTGGCTCCTGCCGTTCCTGCTCATCGCGGAGGACCCTCTGGCTGCGCTCTTTGCGCTAGCGGCCGGCCTCTACGCTCTCGTCGTGTCGCCTCTGTTCCTGTCGGAGCTCATCGGGCGCGACCTCTATATGCGCGAGCTTTTCGGCGCCGCGCTCTGGCTTCTCTCGGCGCTCTCGGCGGTCTCCGCCGTCGCGGGAAGGGATCTCTTCGTCGGGATCGAGCGGTCCTTCCTCTCGTTTCGGCCGCGCCTTTTCGCGTCGTTCCGCTCCCGCGCGGCGCTCCTTCCGGACGCGGCGGCTTCGATCTCCGGGCTCATCCGGCGCCACCGCGCGCTCATCGTCGCCGTCATCTTCCTCCTCGCCTTCTTCCTGCGCGTCCTCTACGTGATCGACAACCGCGCCTACGCCTTCCCCAACTATCACGAGAACGGGATGATCGCCCGCAGTCTCCTGGCGGGGCAGGGGTACGCGGGCGGGGCGCACCTGGGTCCTCCCGCCACCACGGCCTTCATGGCGCCAGCATACCCGCTGCTCCTAGCGGGGTACTTCGCAACCGTCGGGGAGGGGAACCCCGAGCTTCTGCTCGTGCTCCAGTGTCTGGTGGGCGCGCTCTCCTGCGTCCTCGTCTTCTCGGTCGCCCGGCACGCGACGCGCCGGAGCGCCGTCGCGGCGCTCGCGGGGATTCTCGCCGCGTGCTCTTACTTCCTCATCCAGACCTCCTCCTGGATGAACGTCGCGGTCTACACCACCTTCCTTCTCTTAGCCATCATCCGCCTCATACAAGTGAATCGCGAGTCGGCGTCGATCGGGAAGGACTGCGCGTTGGGGGCGCTCGTGGGCGTCTCCGCGCTCGTCGAGCCCGTGGCCCTCTCCTTCTACCCGTTCGCGCTCCTCTACATGCGTCTCCCGCGTCGGACCTCGTGGGGGCGCACGTTCGCCTCGTGGGCGTGCGCGATCCTGTGCAGCGCCGTAGTCCTTGCGCCGTGGTCGATCCGCAACGCGGTTGTGTTCAAGCGCTTCGTCCCCGTGAAGAGCGCGTGGTGGTACAACTTCTGGAGGGGGAACAACCCTTACGCGACGGGGGGCGACCGCCGGACCAAGGACACCAGCTCCCCGCAATACCTCACTTCCGAGGACTGGCGGGAGCTCAACACCGCCTCGACCGAGATCGACAGGTACGATTACCTCAAGCATCGAGCGTTCCAGTTCATCCGCGATCATCCGGGCCGCTTTCTTCTCCTGCGCGCGAAGTCGGCGCTCTTCTTCTGGACCGGGCAAAACGTCTGGCATGCCTTCGCGTGGGCTCCCGAGCACCCGATCACCCTCCCGCTCAACATCCTGCTCCTGGGCTTCGCGCTAGCGGGGATGTGCGTCGCGCGCACGCGAAGGGTGGCCGGCATGTGGCTCATCGCCATCGTCCTCCTGACTTTTCCCATCCCTTACTATCTGTGCCATTCCGACATCCAGTACCGCTACCGGATGCCTTTGGATCCCCTGCTCATCATCTACGGGAGCCTCGCCATCGTGGCGGCGTTTGAGAGACCCTCCTCACCCCCCGAGGAAGAATGGAATGCCCCGGAGTGAGCCAGAGCGCACGCTTCCTCCCGCGGCCGGGAATCGCCGCTTTGCGATCCTCCTCGCCGTCATCTTCGCGAGCGCGCTGGGCCTGCGTCTCATCGGGATCGCCTGGGGCTTCCCCTACGAGTTCCACCCCGACGAATCCTCGCCGGTCTATCAGGCGGTCCAGTTCGGGACGGGCGACCTCAACCCGCACAACTTTTACAAGCCCACGGCGTGGCCGTATACGCTTTTCGGCGCGTTCGGGGGCTACTACCTCGTCGGGCGCGTCTTGGGCGCGTTCCCTACGCTAGCGCATTTCGAATACCATTACGTCACGGCCACCCACCATTTCTGGATGATCGCGCGGATCCTGAGCGCCTTGTTCGCGGCGGCCACCATCCCCCTTGTCTACAAGGCGGCGGCGCTATCGGGGAGGAAAATCGGCGGATTGCTTGCCGCGGCGATGCTCGCGTTTTCAGTCCGCCACATCACCGCCTCGCAACAGGGGACCGCCGACGCCTCCCTAGCCTTCTGGACGACGGCCCTCCTCGTGGCGACGCTCCTTGTCGTGGAACGGGGGCGACCGCGCGACTCTCTCCTTGCGGGCGTCCTCCTGGGGCTAGCCTGCGCAACCAAGTACAACGCGATCCTCTTTGTCCCGGCGGTGGCGGTCGCCCACGCGCTGCGGAGCCGGCGCGAAGGGAAGCCTTTCCTTCGACTTCTTGACAAGCGCGCGGCGCTGGGGGCGCTCGCGGCGTGCGCGGCTTTCCTCGTCGCGTGTCCGTGGCCGATCCTCGATTGGGAAGTTTTCCGCCAGACCGCTTTCGCCAACGTTCACTTCGCCCGTACCGGCTGGTGGGGCGCGTCGGAGGCGAGCGGCTGGAGGCACTACGCGCTCTCCACCGTCGCCGGGGGAGAGGGCATGCCCATCCTCCTAGCGTGGGCCGCGGGGACGATCTGGCTATTCGCCCGTCGAAACGCGGTCGACGCGGTCCTGGCAACCTGGGGGGCTTTCTATTTCCTCATCGTGGGTGCGATGCGCCTCGTGGGCGACCGGTACTTCCTCCCCGCGCTCCCGGGGGTCTTCCTTGTGGGGGCCTCGCTGGCAACGGACCTCCTCATTGCGCTACGACGCAGGCGGGACCTCTCCCTCGTCGTCGGCGCCGGTCTCGTCCTCATCCTTGTCATACCTCAGACGCCGCCGACGCTTGCGTACCTGCGCTTGGCCGCCTCACGCGATTTCCGCATCGACGCCCGGGACGAGCTCGTCCGCATCATCCCCCCGGGCTCGAAGGTCTTGAGCGACTACTGGTGTTTCGCGCCTCCCCTTGAAGACGTACGTACGGGGCGCTGCGCGCAGGTCAAGAACTGGTTGAGGACCAAGGGTCTCGCAAGCTTGGGCGAGCTTGGGCTCGAGGAGCCTCCCCCCGCCGCGCTCTATGACATCACCTACATCGACTATCCCTGGGCGGGCGCGGAGGAGGCCCCCAAGATTCTCCCGGTCGCGGATTACGTCCGCGCCGGATGCCGCTGGGTCATCTTAGCCGATTCCCTCATAGAGGTGGCTCTGGGCCGCCGTGAAGACCCGCGCTACGCGCCCTACGCCGAGTTCCTCGAGGACCTGAGGCGGAACGCCGTCCTGGTCGCGACGTTCCGGAACCGTCACGCGCGCGCGGTCCGGGGCCTGGGCCTCGAGATCCCCACGCGGATCGACGTTTACTCCCTAGCTCAGCCGGAGAGCCGTCCGTGAGCGCGCCGCGCATCAGCGTCATCATGACCGTCCGGAACGACGAGCGTTACCTCGCGCGCGCAGTCGAGAGCGTCCTTTCGCAGGACGTCACGGATTTCGAGTTCATCATCGTGGACGACGGGTCCACCGACGGATCGCCCGACGTCGTTCGGTCCATCACCGACTCGCGCGTCCGGCTCCTGCGACAGGAGGCCTCGGGGGTCGCCGCCGGACTCAACCGCGCGCTCGCCGAGGCGAGCGGGGATCTCGTCGCCCGGCAGGACGCCGACGACGCGAGCCTGCCGGGGCGGTTTCGCGCGCAGATAGACTTCCTGTCCCGCCATACGGAGATCGATGCGCTGGGCACGGGCTTTCGGCAGATCGACGACGGGGACAAGGTGCAAGGGACCTTCCCGGGCGTGACGGACCTCAGATATCTCGAGGACCTGCTTCTGGTGGACAATCCCTTCATGCACGGCTCCATGATGATTCGCGCGGAGGTGCTGCGCCGCCACGGCGGCTACCGGAACGTCGCATGCGAGGACTTCGAGCTGTGGACGCGCCTAGCGGGGCGAGCGCGCTTCGCCAACCTCCCCGAGGTCTACTACGACTGGCGCTGGCATGAGAAGGCGGTCACCAAGCGCAACGCAACGGGCCTTGCGCGCGACGCGGTCGCCATCCGTGTCGAGTACCTTGCCCGGCGCCTAGCGGCCCCTGGGCCGTCGGAGGCGGCGGCTCCAGGGGAACGGCTCCATCCGCTCGCCGCCCGGCGCCTCGGGTACAACTACTTTGAGCTCGGGAGGCTCTTCTTCGAGCTCGACCGGTTCGACCGCGCGGCGTTCTTCCTGGATCTGGCCCGCCGGACGCACGCGACCCCCTTAGCGTGTCTGTGGAACCGCTTGAGCTGGTCGAAGCACCGGATCTCCCGGGCGGAGCTCAGGGTGAAGCTGCGGATCGCCCGGCTTGATGGGCGACGGCGCGGAGCGGCGAAGGCCGAGTTGAGAAAATCTAACCGCTTCCCGTATGCCAACCCGATACTAGTAGGTAGGCCGACCGACGAAGGCTCATCGGGTCCCGCAAGCGAGCGAGACCGCGTGACGTGAGAGGTTCATCTTTTTTTCGAGGGTGCCTTGCCATGCGCCGCGCCATCCTTCTCCTTCTTTTCCTCCCGCTCATAGCCGCGGGCTGCACGACAACGACCACGGGCGCCCAGCCCCCGCCGACCCCGAAGCCGCCGAAGTCCGAGCCGGGCAACGCCCTCATCTTCGGCCGCGTCCGCTTCACCCTTGACAACTTTCTCGGTAGAACCGGCGACATCCAGAGCGGCATCCGCCTGTGTCTCACGGAGTACTGGCCCTCGCCCTCCGAGGAAATCAAAGAGCACTGGCTGACGACCGACGGCACCGGGTACTACGAGCTCTCGGGCGCGAACCCGCTCCACGGCTATAACGTCTCAAAGATCGTCCTCCCCGCGGGCGACCAGACCACCGAGGTCAAGATGGGTTTTCGCATGAGACCCGACTACCGGATCCTAAGCCTCGGCGAGCTTGTATGCACGGTCCCCGCGGACGGCCGCGCGAGATACGCTTGGAATGACGCCAGCGTCTACAACCCCAACCGTCCCCTCATCCAGTACGTGCTCAAGAAACACGCGGGCGACCAGTGGGGCCGCCTCGTGCGCGAGCGGTACATCAAGGCGAGGGCCACGGGCGGATTCTGATGTGCATACGCCCCGGCATCTCTGTGCGGTCTTTGCGATAGCGGCGTTCTTCTGCGCTGGTTGCGCGGCGCCGCGTCCGTCCCGCCATGGCGGGAAAGGGATCGTCGAGCGGAACTCCCGTCCCTTCTTTCCGCTCGAGATCTACGGGATCAAGACCGAGAGCGACTTCCGGATCGCGCGGCATCTGGGCTTCGACGCGCTGATCGACGACGGCCCCCTTGTCTTTCCCCTTGCCGGCAAGTACCGATTCCCCCTGACGCTGCCCAACTGGCTGGACCGGGACACCACCGAGAAGGCGCTGCGGGCGAAGGTCCGCGCCTGGCGCGGCCGGCGGCCGCTCTTCGCCTGGAACCTCGCCGACGAACCGGACCTCCGTCACGACGAGAGCCCGCCCGCCCTCCTTGAGCGCTTCGCGGGAATCATCCGGGAGGAAGACCCCTCACGCCTCGTGTCGGTGACGCTGAGCGGAGCGGGGTCGGCCCGCCGGCACTGGAAGGACTACATTCCCCCCGTCGACGTTGTCCGCTTGAGCGCTTACCCCGTCGCGGAAGGCGCCACCTTCGAGGACGCGCGGGAGCGTCTGCGCTTGGCGAGAGATCTCGCTTTCCCCTCCCGGTCGGTCTGGTTCGTCCTGCAGGCGTGGAGGTCGCCTGAAGAGGCGCTCCCTTCCCCGGCGGAGTTGCGGCTGGGCGCGTATCTAGCCGTCATCGAGGGCGCGAGGGGCCTGTCGGTCTTCGACTTCAACCTCGAGACGTGGCTCGGCGATGGTGCGTTCTTTGAGGAACTCCTTCGCGTGCTCCCCGAGGCGAGGCTGCTGCGAGATCTGGAACTCCACTTCCCGGCGCGCGTCCCCGACATTTCTCCCGCCTCCCTCTCCGCCCGCGCGTGGGAGACCCCCGGAGGCACCATCCTCGCCGTCGTCAACCCTTCCGACGAGGAAGTCCAAGCAACCCTACGTGCTCCCCCAAGCCGGATCGAGGCGCTGCGACGACACGGACCGCTCCGGGTGGAAGGAGGAGTCGTCTCCCTTCCCCTAGCGGCCCACGAAACACTGCTTCTCAAGCTCTCGCCGGAGCGCGGCCGCTCCCGCGACGGCCCCCGCGGCCTTCTCGACGCGGGACCCGCGAGCGCCGTCTACGACCTCGACTCTCCGTTCCTCTTCGCGCTGGGACGCCGATCGATGAAACGCGTCTTCTACCGAAACCCCTCGGACGAGCCCGAAGCGGCGCGCGTTCTCAATCCCCGCGTCCTTTTCTACCTCACGGACCTCGAAGGCGGCCGATGGGAGCGGCTCTCCCCCGTCAGCGGCGACGTCTTGTCTCTACCCCCTCATTCGACCGTGGAGGCGGTGGACCCCCGCGCGGACAGCCTCGACGATCACGAAAGGCCCTTCGTCTCCGCGCGCCTGTCCTTGGAACTGGCCGGAGGCCCGCCCCTGCACCCCGGTTTCGAGCACACGATACACCGCTTCGGCCTGCGAGCAGAGGAGCCCCTCGAGCTTTCGATCACGGTGGAGGGCGCGCCGCACGCGCAGTTGGCCGCCGACCTCTACGACTTCGATCGGTCCGTGGAGGACGCCGTCGAGGTCGTCCGCATCGACGGCCCGAAGGCCGCCTTCCGAATCCGGGTGCGCCCGCAGCCGGCGGCGCGCCGGAGCGACCTCACGCTCAAGCTGACCGTCCGCTGGAAGGGCCACGCCGTCGAGCGGAGGGTGAGGCTGCGCGCGCCGGGCGCGTCGTCGGCGCCCGCGTCGCGGAGCGCGCCCTGAGCGGATCGTCCCGGAATCCGCTTGCAATCCCCCCCGGCGTCCCCATATACATTCCAGGCATGTCCGAGAACCCGACAGCCGACGGAAACACATGCTCACACGAACCGAGACAGTCCGCGCGCTTCGCGTCCTCGTTGTCACGGGGATGGTCTGGGCCGTCTACACCCAGATCGTCGGCGTCTCCTCCCCGATCTTCGCGGGCTATGCCCTCTCCTCGGGGGTCTCGCGCGCCGACATCGGGACCCTGACCTCGCTCGTCTTCCTCCTGTGCCTCTTCCAGCCCGTCGGGCTTATCCTCGCCGGATTCTTCACCAACAAGAAACTGTTCATCATCGGCATCGGCATCGTCGAAGTCATCATCGTCCCCGCCTCCATTTTCATTCCCGCGCTCTTCAGCCGCGAGCAGGCCTTTCTCGGTTTCGCCCTCGTCTACTTCCTGGGGATCGCGTGCGCGAACGTGACCGTGGCGCACCTGAGCGCGTGGTGGGCCGACGTGACGCCCGCGGACATCCGCGGGCGCTACACCGCTAACCGGATGATCCTCATGTCGCTCACGGGGATGGCCTGCCTGCAGTTAGCGGGCTCGTTCCTCGACCATTTCCCCAACCGGGCGTTCGCCTTCCGCGCGCTCCTCGTCCTGGCGTGGGTCACGGGCATCGGGGGATACATCTTTCTCGCCGCCATGCCGTACCCTCACACCGAGAAGCGGGACCGCCGCAGCGTCCTCCTCAAGCTGCGCATGGCGGCGCGCAACCGCCGCCTCAGGCGGTCGGTCCTGTGTTTGGCCGTCCTCGAAGGGGCGTACTACGTCGCGCTGCCGTTCTTCAACGTCTTCATGATCGAGCGCCTCGAACTCCCCTACGGGACCATCGCGATCGTCACGAACCTCGCCTTGGCGGCCACGGTCGTCTCCTTCCTTGTCTGGGGGCCCATCGTCGACCGGTTCGGCCCGGCCCTCGTCATCCAAGTCCTGATCGGCCCCCTCATCGTCTCCACGCTCCTCTGGACGGTCGTCACGAAGGCAAGAATCGTCCTCGGGGCACTGGCCATGGTGCTGGGCTCCTTCGCCTTTTCGGGGATCGTCGTCGCGTCGATGGCCCTCTTCTACGGGATCGTGCCCGCCGATGAGCGCCGTCCCGTCTTCATGGCCGTCTGGATGGTCGTCGTCAACATCGCCGTCGCGGTCGGCGCCTTCACAGGAGGACGCCTCCTGGGGCTCTTCCCCGGCACGATCGACCTGGGACTTGTGCGCCTGGATTCCTTCCAGGCCCTCTTTGCGCTGTCGGCGGCGCTCATGCCCGCAGCGCTTCTCTTGGCGCGGAGGCTTCCGGCGCGCGAGGGGGTCTCCCCCGGCACGTTCTATGCCTACATCCGCCGGGGGAACATCTTCTCCTTCGCGTACTACTACCTCTGGTATTCGATGGCCCGGGAGGACTCCGCCCGCGCCCGCTATCTTCTGCGCATGGCGAAGTCGAAGAGTCCCGCGGCGGTCCAGCCGCTCCTCTCGGCGATCGAGGCCGGCTCCCCCGAGCTGCGCTCGAGCGCCGCGCTGGGGCTCGGGGAGGTCCGCGACGAGCGGGCCCTGGAGCTTTTGATCGAGAAGGCGAAGGACTCCGAGAGCGACATCCGCGAGGAGGCGATCTTCTCCCTGGGGAAGGCCGACCACCCCGACGCGCTCGCCACGCTCCTCGAGGCCTTGTCGGACAAGGACAGACGCCTGCGCGCGGGCGCCATGGTCGCCCTCTCCGGGATCGGCGGCCCGGAAGCCCGCCGGGCGCTCTTGGCGGAGCTGCACAAGCCCCTCGACCGCCGGACCTTCCCCGCGCTTGTCGAGGGCCTGTCGCGCCTCGGGGAGCTCTCCGTCGCCCGCTCGGCGCTCGCGTCGCTCGACGCCTTCAACTCCCCCGCCGTACGGCTCCAGATCCTCTACGCGGTCGCCAACCTCCTGGGCGTGCGCAACCTGCTCGCGCAGCTCCTCATGACCAACCCGCTCAACAAGACCGAGCTTGAGATGCGTATCCTCGACCGGCTCGCCAGACGGCTCCGGGTCGCGCGACCCGCGGAGGGCGCCCTAGCGGGGGTCCTCGACGACGCCCTTGTCGCCTTGCGCGACACCGTCGAGCACCAGGACGTCGCGGCACTAGACCGAGGCGTTCGGGCCCTGGCGCACGCGATCCTCTCGGAGAAGGAGTCCCTCGCCCCCGATGCGCCCCGGGCCGTCCGTCGCACGGCCGCGGTCGCCCAGGCGGCGCTGGCTTACCTATCGACCCGGATGCGAGCGAGCTTCCCCGCGGAGGAGATGGCGCTCCTGGAGACGCTGCTGATCGCTGAGATCGAGCACGTACTGAGAAGGGGACGGCCCGGGCGTCTATAAAAGCCCGGCTCGCTAGAGGACGCCCTTCGTCGAAGGGATGCCCTTCTCCCTCGGATCGATCGCGCAGGCGGCGCGCAGGGCGCGGGCGACGGCCTTGAAGATCGCCTCGCAGACGTGGTGCGAGTTCTCCCCGTACGGCACGGACACGTGCAGGTTGAGCCCGCCGTGCACCGCGAGAGCCCGAAGGAAGTCCTGGACGAGTTCGCTGTCCATCGCGCCGATCTTCTCCGAGGCGAACTTCGCCTGGAACACGAGGTACGGGCGGCCGCTGGCGTCCACGGCCGCCTGCGCGAGCGCGTCGTCCATGGGGACGGTCGCGCTCCCGACCCGCACAATCCCCGACTTATCGGCGAGCGCCTCCGCGAGCGCCTTCCCCAAGGCGATCCCCACGTCCTCGACGGTGTGATGCGCGTCCACCTGGAGGTCCCCCGCCGCTTTCACGTTGAGGTCCATGAGGCCGTGCCGGGCGAAGAGCTCGAGCATGTGGTCGAAGAAGGCAACCCCCGTCGCGATCCGACCCTCCCCCGTGCCGTCGATCGCGAGCTTCACCGAGACGTCGGTCTCCTTGGTCTTTCGATGCGCCTGGCCCGTCCGAGCGCCCATCTGTGGTCCTCCCTTCACGCCCCCACAACCTCCGCCGTCGCGGCGAGCATCTTCCCTATTTCATCGTCCGTCCCGACCGAGATCCTTACATGATCCGTCATCCCTTCCGTTGAGAAGACGCGCACGAGGATCCGCCGCGCTTTCAACTCCTCGTAGAGCCTCCTCGGCTCGATCCGCCCGTGTCGGGCCCAGACGAAGTTCGCCTGGGAGGGGTAGGCGCGGAACCCCAGGCGCTTGAGGCCCTCGGTGAGTCTCGCGCGCGTCGCCCGGATGCGCGCGACGTTGGCGTCCCGCGCAGCGGGATCCCGCAACGCGGCTTCCCCGAGAGCCTGCGCGATGCGCGACACGTTGTAGCTGTCCTTCACCTTGCGCATTCCAGCAATGAGCTCGGGCGCCGCCACCGCGAAGCCCAGCCGCAGGCCCGCCAGCGAATAGGATTTCGAGACCGTCCGGAGCACCATCACGTTGTCGAACTCCCCCGTGAGCTCGATCGCGTTCTCGTCGGCGAAATCGACGTAGGCCTCGTCCACCACGAGGAGTCCCCGGAACGCGCGCGCGAGGTCCCTCACCTCCTCCGTGCCCACAAGGGTCCCCGAAGGGGAGTTCGGGTTGCAGAGAAAGAGCACCTTGGCCGGCGTCCTCCCGATCCCCGACGGGAGCGCATAACCTTCCCCCCACGGAAGCTCCTTCAGGCGAGCCCCCGCGATCTGTGTGAGCGTGCGGTACAGCACGTAGGTCGGAAAGGGGTACGCAACGACCTCGCCGGGATCCACGAAGGCTCTCAGGATCATGGAGAGGAGCTCATCCGAGCCGTTTCCGGCGAGCACGCGCACCTCGGGCACCCCGAACGCCTGCGCCGCCGCGGACACGAGCGCGCGGGCCTCCGGGTCGGGATAGAGCCGCAGCTGCCCGGCGGCGAACTCGGCGAGCGTCCTCTTCACGGTCTCGCTTGGAGGATACGGGCTCTCATTCGTATTGAGCTTGATGTATCCGCCGTCCTGGGGCTGCTCCCCGGGCACATAGGGCGGCATGTCGGCGATGGTTCGTCGCAACAAGCTCATCTCGTTCTCTCCACCCGCAGGCGCAGGCTCAACTCGTGCGCGCTCAGTCCCTCCGCGGCCGCCAGCGCGCGCGCTGCCGGGCCGTCCAGCAAGAGGCCACGCCTTACGTACCGCACCACCGACATCCGCCGCACAAAGTCGTGCGCGCTCAGCCCCGAGAAGAACCGCGAGGTACCACCCGTCGGGAGGGTGTGCGACGGCCCGGCGATGTAGTCCCCGAGCGCCGTGGGTGTCCCCTCCCCCACAAACACCGCGCCCGCGTTCCGGATGCTTCGCGCGAGCTCGCCGGCCCGTTTCGTGTGCACCTCCACGTGCTCCGCGGCGAGCTCGTTCGCGAGGTCCACGAGCTCCTCCAGCGAGCGGACGACGAACGCGACCGAGAACTCCGAGAGCGCCTCCCGGATCGCCTGCGACCGCGAGAGCCCGCTCATCATCTTCGCCAGCGCGCGGCGGGTGCGCAGCACGACGCCGGCGCTTGTCGCCGCCAACACCCCGACGCCGGGGGCGTGTTCCGCCTGAGCGGCGAGGTCCGCCGCTAGGAACTCCGCATTTGCGCCGGCGTCCGCGAGCAGGAGCACCTCGCTCGGGCCCGCAAGGAGGTCCACGTCGACGACGCCGAAGACCTCCCTCTTGGCCAGCGCCACGAAGATGTTCCCCGGCCCGGTGATCTTGTCCACGCGGGGGACGGTCCGCGTCCCATAGGCGAGCGCCGCGATCGCCTGCGCCCCTCCCATCCGATAGATCTCTTTCACACCCGCGAGCGCCGCCGCCGCGAGCACCGCCTCGTGCACCGTCCCATCCCGCCGGGGCGGGGTGGCGAGCGCGATCTCCTTCACCCCCGCCACGCGCGCCGGGACGACCGTCATAAGGACCGTGCTCGGATATGCCGCCTCTCCGCCCGGCACGTAGACCCCGACGCGCGCCAGGGCCAGGAGTTTCTGCGCGAGGATCCTCCCCTCCGCGCGAAGGGCGGGCTTCTCCTCGGGCGCAAAGTGCCTCTGGTACTCCTCGATTCGCTTCTTCGCTGCGGCAAGCGCGCGCATGAGCTCCCGGGGACACCGATTCCGCGCTCGGCGGATCTCGTCGGCCCCGACACGCAGACCGACGTCTTCGAGATCCACCCCGTCCAGGCGCCTGGTGTAGGCTGCGAGCGCCTCGTCCCCCCGTCGGCGGACGTCGTCCACAATGCGGCGCACGATCTCGCGCGCCGGGACGCGCCGTCCGAAAAGCCGCCTTCCGCGCTCGCGGCTCTTCTTCATCTGGATCCCTTCAAGGACAGAGAGCCTCTCCTTGAGGGCGCGCACCTCCGCGAGAAGTTTTTTCCTGTTCCCTTGGATGATCCTGAGCATAGGCCCGCTTCCGTCCCACGTTTCGTTTGAAACGCCCGTCATTCTATGTAAAGTGCGGAGAATCGTCAAACCGGAAGCGGAGAAGCCGTTTTGGACGTCGCATCTCTCCTGGGCGAACTTCACCCCCGCGTCGATCCCGAGGCCGTCTTGTCGACGGCCCGCGAGATCCAGCGGATCGACCGCCTCTTCTCGTTCCACTCCCTGGGCCAAAGCGCCCGGCTCGTCCTCGAGGCCCTGCGCGTGCCCCCGATCGAGGCGCGCCTGCACGAGTTCCCCACGACCGAGGCCGTCGGAGACGGCCGCCGGGTCATCCGGGAAGCGTGGGACGTCGAATCGGCCGTGCTCCGGGCCTGTCTCCCCGGGGGCGAGGACGTCCTGCTCGCGGACCTCCAGCGCGATCCCTTCTCGGTCGTCAGTTGGTCCGCGCCGTCCGCGGACTCCCGGCCCGCTCCCCTGCGCGTGATCGACGATCCGGCCCACCTTGCGCAAGGCGGCGTCGAGGGCCGCTTCGTCCTGACGAAGAGCGACGACCGCTCGTTTCACTACTCCCTGTGCGAGGCCGGCGTCCGGGGCATCATCGTCGACGGGCTTCAACCGCGATGTCCCGACGCCAAGAAGTGGCTGCGGTTCGGGTGGAGCGGCTGGCCCGCGTGGTGCCGCCGCCGGACACTGGGATTCTCCCTGTCCCACAACGAAGGCCGGTCGCTGCGAGAGCTCCTTGCGCGCAACGCCGACCTGCGCGTTGCCGCCGAGGTGAAGTCCCGCTTCTATCGCGGCGTCCTCCCCGTCGTGGACGCGGTCCTCCCGGGAAAGACGAATGAGGAGGTCCTGCTTGTCGCCCACCTCTTCGAGCCCGGCGCGATCGACAACGCCTCGGGGTGCGCCGCCGTCGTCCATGCGATGCGTCTCCTGGCGGAGCTCGTCTCCTCTTCCCGGATCGAGCGTCCGGGCAGGTCGATTCGCGCGATCCTCTCGTACGAGCTTTTCGGGATCGAGCGCCTCTTCCGCGAGGTCCCCGACGTCCCGGTGAGAACGCGGGCGCTCGTGTGCGTCGATGGGGCCGCCGCTTCGGCGGAGCGCTCCCTAGCGCTCCCGACGCTCAAGCTTTCCTCCCCCGCGTGCCCGACGGCGCTGGACGCCCTCGCGGCGCACGTCGTGGGAGCCCTGGATGCGACGGGCGTCGCCGGTGCGCCATTCTCTCTCACGGACCGCGACTATTACCTTGACGACGCCGTCGCCAACCGGGTCCGCTCCATCCCGGGGGTGTCCTTCACGGCGCAGACACAGGACCCGACGCTAGCCTGGTTCGTCGGCTACCACTCGAGCTTCGATACGCCCGATCTCCTGGAGCCCGCGCTTTTCCGTGACGTCGTCGCCGCCGTCGCCGCAACGGCGCTTGGGGCAGCGGACCTGGGCCCTTCGGACGCCCCCCGGCTCGCTTCGCTGTGCGAGGAGCTCGCCCGCGCGGAGGTCGCCCGCTGGACGGGCTCCTTCCGCCGGCTCGCACGCGACGCCAAGAATCCACTCGGCGCGGCCGAGGAGTTGGCCCTCCACGAGGAGATGCTGCGCAGGCGTCTTGAGTCGGTCGACCTCCTCATCCCGGGCGCCAGGCCCACGTCCCCCTCCCGCGAGACGGTCGCGCTTCTGCGGGAGGCATACAGCGGGCTGCGTCAAGAGATCGGGCCGGGGTGCGAGCGTCCCGGAGAGGCTTCGGCGGTCTCGTCTCTTCCGGACGATCTCAAGGCCGAGGCGGCGGGCGTCATCCCCATCCGCCTCCTTCCCGACATCCCCTGCTTCGAGACCATCGCCGGCCACGGGGACCTGCGCGGCGCCTTCGGCCGAGACGATCTCTATACCCCGATCCTCGACGCCTGCGACGGCGCGCGTTCGATACTCTCCGCCTGGCGGCTGGCGCTGCGGTGCGGGTCGCCCCCGCCGCTCGCGAAGGTCCTGGACGCGTTCCGGCTCCTCGCGGACCTCGGTTTCGTCCGGCTGCGATCGCTCTGAGTTGGACGTCGTGACCCCCGCGAGCGCTTCCGCCTTGACCCCGGCCGCATCGCGCGTTACATTCCTCCCCCCGACAACCCATGGCCGTGCACGAAAGGAATCCCATGGCTATCGCAAAAGGAAAAGCCCTCATCGGCCAGTCAGGCGGGCCGACCTGCGTGATCAACCAAAGCCTCGTCGGCGTCGTGGAGGTCCTCGGCTTCTATCCCGAGGTCACCGCGATTTACGGGGCCCGCCACGGCGTCAAGGGCATTCTCAAGCAGGACTTCATCGACCTCTCCCGACAGTCCTCCCGGACCCTTGAGCGTGTCGCCGACACCCCGGGCGCAGCCTTGGGCTCGGTACGGCAGAAACCCACCCCGGAGGAGTGCGAACAGATCTTCCAGGTCTGCCGCAAACACGATATCCGCTACTTCTTCTATATCGGCGGGAACGACAGCGCAGAGGCCGCCGATATCATCAATTCCCTCGCGAAGAGCCAGTCCTACGAGCTGCGCCTCTTCCACGTGCCCAAGACCATCGACAACGACCTTCTCGTCACGGACCACTGCCCCGGCTACGGCAGCGCGGCGCGTTTCGTCGCCGCCGCCTTCATGGGCGACAACCTCGATACGCGCAGCCTCCCGGGGATCAAGATCAACATCGTCATGGGCCGCCATGCGGGCTTCCTGACCGCCGCCAGCATCTTAGCCCGTCGGCACCCGGGCGACGGCCCCCACCTCGTCTACCTGCCCGAGCGCGTTTTCTCCCTCGAATCCTTCGCGGCCGACGTCCAGAAGGTTTACAGCTCCCTTGGGCGGTGTCTCATCGCCGTGAGCGAAGGGATCCACGACGCGCAGGGGAAACCCATCTTCACCACCGGGGAGAAGGACGCCTTCGGGAACGTGCAGCTCTCGGGCACCGGGGCGCTGGGCGACGCGCTGGCCGACTACGTGAGGAAGAACGTCACAGACCCCAAGGGGAAGCCGCCCCGCGTCCGCGCGGACACCTTCGGCTACCTCCAGCGGAGTTTCCCCGGCTTCGCCTCGCCGGTGGATCGGAAGGAAGCCCGGGACGTCGGGCGCGCCGCGGCGCGGTTCGCGGTGAAGCTGGACACCGACGGCTCCGTTGCGCTGCGGCGGGTCGCCGACGGGAAGGACTACGCCTGCGAGACGTTCCTGACGCCTCTAGCCAGCGTGGCGAAGAAGACGAAGAGCCTTTCCGACCAGTACATCAGCGACGCCGCCAACGACGTTCTGGACGGCTACCGCGCCTACGTCGAGCCCCTCGTCGGCGAGCTTCCCGAGGTTGCGCTCCTGGACGACCACCGCGTCGCGTTATAGGGGATCGCGAACGGCTGCTGCGTCATCCCCGACGGCGCCGCCAAAGGCTTGCCCTGAAAGGTCCCCTTGAAGGGATGGCCCTTGACCGTCCCCGTCCTCCTCGTCGCGTTGGCGCTCGGCACCGACGCCTTTTCCGTGGCGGCGGCGCTCGCCCCCCGCGCGCTCTCCTTCCGTCAGCACTTCCGGCTCGTCTGGCACTTCGCGTGGTTCCAGTTCATGATGACGTTTCTCGGCGCGCTCTCAGGCGAGGGCCTCTCCGCCTTTGTTCAGTCCGTGGCGTCCTATGTCTCCTGCGCGCTCCTAGCGCTCGTGAGCGCGCACATGCTCCTGAGCGCCTTCAAGTCCCGCCCCTCCGACACCCCCCGTCCCGACGCCACCCGGGGCCTCTCCCTTGTCGTCCTCTCGGTCGCCACCAGCCTCGATGCGTTCGCCGTAGGCGTCACCTACGGGCTGAGCGGGTCCGCGATCCTCGTCCCGAGCATCCTCATCGGCGGCGTCGCCGGGCTCATGACCTTCGCCGGACTTTTCCTTGGCCGCCGAATCCACGCCCGGATCGACGCCAGACCCGAGATCCTCGGCGCCGTCATCCTCGCCGTTCTCGCGGTCAAGCAGTTGCTCTAGAATCCCCCCCCTCACTCTGGGCGCTTCGGCCCCTCGCCGGATCTCCTTCCCCTTCGGATCGCGTCCGCGCCGAACCTGTCCCGGATCCGGTCCATCGTCACTTCGAGGCGTCCCCGGGCGGCGCGCCCCTCATCCGGGAAGAGCGACGGCTGCTCGAACTGCGCCTTCACGAGGCCGCTGGCGCTCACCCCCACCAAGCGCACGGCGCGGCCCCCCCTCCCCCACTTTTCCGCAAGGCTTCCAAGGGCCGCTTCGGTGAGCACGCGGTCGCTTGAGGTCGGCTCGGGAAGAGTCTTCGTCCGACTCGTCGTCTGGAAGTCGGTCCATCGCACCTTGACCTCCAGGCGCTTCGCCTTGAGCGCTTCGCGGCGGAGCCTGCGTCCCACGTCCTCGACTAACTCCGTCGTCATCTCGGCGAGCGATTCCCAGTCCGTGAGATCCTCCTCGAAGGTGGTCTCCCGTCCGATCGACTTGGCCTCCCAGTCGGGAACGACCTCCGAGTCATCCCTGCCGTGCGCCAGCTCCCAGAGCGTTTGTCCCCACTTGCCGAACTTGGCGGCGAGCGCCCTAGCGCCCACGCGCTCCACGTCGGCGATCGTCCACACCCCGAGGTCGTTGAGCTGTTTCTTCCCCACCTTCCCCACGCCGAGGATCCGCTCCACGGGAAGCGACGCGAGGAACTGCGCCGTCCCCTCGAGCGTCACCACGACGAACCCGCCGGGCTTGTCGAGGTCGCTAGCGAGCTTCGCGAGGAATTTGTTCGGCCCCACGCCCACGGACGCCGACAGCTCCACTTCGTCCCGGATCCGCTGCTGGATCTCGCGCCCGATCATGGCGGCGTCCCCGAAGAGCCGCTCGCAGCCCGTGACATCCAGATACGCCTCGTCCAGGCTCACCGGCTCCACAAGAGGCGTGTATCCCTCCAGGATCTCCGCGATCCGCCGCGAGACCTCCGCGTACCGCGAGATCCGCACCGGCAGGAACACGCCTTTGGGACACAGGCGTTTCGCCTGCGCCAGAGGCATGGCGCTGGCGATCCCGTATCGGCGCGCCTCGTAGCTCGCGCTGCTCACGACCCCCCGCGGCCCCCCGCTTCCCCCCACGATCACGGGCTGCCCGCGAAGCTCCGGAAGATCCAACTCCTCGACGGACGCGAAGAACGCGTCCATGTCAACGTGGATGACCTTCCTTTGTCCTTGCATCGGCTCACCTGGCCGCCCGCTCGCCCCGCCGCGCGACCCTTTTTCTTCCCTACCCGTCACGCGGGACAACACGCACGCCGTGCCGCAGGATGTATTCCACAAATCCGCCCGGC
Source organism: Planctomycetota bacterium (assembly GCA_043803205.1). Lineage (GTDB taxonomy): Bacteria > Planctomycetota > DG-23 > JAZDKG01 > JAZDKG01 > JAZDKG01. Next base: position 1,831 of record JAZDKG010000041.1, on the reverse strand, counting down.
TCCGGTAGTTCCAAGCTTGAAGGCGGCAAGAGGTGCACCTCGACCTCCGGACCGGCTTCTTCCATCACTTGAGCCATCAGCCTTGCCCGCCCTCGGATGTCCAGGCCTTCCACCCCTTCCATAAACGCCGCCACGTCGATGTCGCTCCACCGGTCTCCCCGGCCCTCCGCGTGAGAACCGAACACGTAAGCGGCTCGGACCACTCCACGCTGCGACAACGTCATGGTCGCCGTCAACGCCTTCTTCTCTACCTCGGCATCGAGGATAGCCATCGCATCGCGTCCTCCGTCTCCCGCAATGTCTGAGCTGCGACGTCCCGCGTGATCGGTGAACCCGCCCGGCCGATCTCTTCCGGATAGCGGGACAGAATATAGTATGCGGAGAGCTCCCCAAAGAACCGCCTCTGATCATCCGGGAGTTCAACACCCGCTTCTTCGGCGAGCCTCAGGAGATTGTGGATACGTGGAGGCAGGTTCGAGCTTCGTCCCACGATCAGCGCCTTCAACCCCTTCTCCACGGCCTGTTGACAGCAGAAGAGAACGTACAGGTACCGCTCCGAACCCAACATGGCCCGCGCCGTCTCGAGATCGTATCGCGACTGCTCCGCCCAGCTTTTCGCCGCTTCGCCCACGACGCCTCCCAAGAGATCGCCACTCCCCCCCACAACGAGCAGCGACCTCAGCCCAAGTCTATGCGTTGGTCAGCCGTCCCGCAAGGGCCCGGGGGGCGCAGAAAAACAGACTATCCGCAGAGAATAAGGGCCGATGGACCCGGATCAACCCCGCTAAAGTATGACGATGGCAACGGGAGAGCGACTTCGAGCGATCCGAACCCCGCGGCTCCCCGCTTTTTGCCTAGAGGTCCACGGGGTACTGCGGCCCGTGGAAGAGTTCCTCGTCGCCGCCCTGCTTGGCGTCCTTCGCCTTGGGCTTGATCCGGACAAGCTCAACGTCATATCGCACGTCGCGACCGATCACGAGCATGTCCCGGAAGCGCTCCTCGAGGAGATCCTGGAGGTATTTCTGCAGGCTCAGGAGGTCGCCGCGCTCGTAGATTTCCACCTGGGCGTGGATGCGGAGAGGTCGACCGGCCTTCTGGGCGTTGAGGATCGTGACGGCGGCGCTGCGGACGTTGCGGTCCTCCATGAGGGTTCTAGCGAGCACCTCCGAGAGGGCGTTCAGGCCCACGAGGATCTTCCCCTTCGAGGTTTCGAACTCGATGTGGTGTTTGCGCAGGACGGTGTAGGCGCCGCCCAGCCAGAGGATGTCGAGGATGAGGAGCCCGGCCCCTGTGCAACCCGCCGCGATGCGCGCCGCAGGGCGGACACCGCCGTAGACCTCCATCGATCCCTCCGGTCCCTCGAGAGGCGCGAATACCCAGTCCGCCGTCCGCTGGAAGATCTCCGGCTGGAGGAACCCCGCCATCCCGTATACGCCCAGGCACGCCAGCGCGATCCAACTCACCACGCCCATCACCATAGCCACGTACTTCATCGCGTCATCCTTTCGAGAGCCGTTCTCAGCGCCCCGCCAGGAGATCCTCCAGGAACCCCGTATGGATCGTCCCGCTGAGGAACTTCGTATGCGACAGGACCTCGAGGTGCAGCGGGATCGTTGTCTTGATCCCGCCGATCGAGAACTCTTCAAGAGCCCGCTTCATGCACGAAATGGCCTCCTCCCGCGTGCGGCGGTGCACGATCAACTTGGCCACGAGCGAATCATAGTTGGGGGGGACGCGGTAACCGCTGTAGAGATGGCTGTCCAACCGCACCCCCGGTCCGCCGGGAGTGCTGTAGCCGTCCACCAGCCCGGGCGAGGGGGCGAAGTCGCGC